>JBMSML010000047.1:0-11414 GCA_049421125.1 Burkholderiaceae bacterium | reverse complement strand
GCCGCGCATACTGCGCCAAAATACGGACTCCGTGTTGTTGCTGGGCAGCGGAAGATTGGCGGAATACACCATCACCACGCCGACGAGCAGCAACGCCACGAATACCGAGATTAATGCCCGATCGGCATGGGTAATCACCATCGACGGGGAATTGACACGACTCAACACATCGCTCCCTGCAGATCCGCTAGCTGCTCCACTGCGCGACGAAATGCCCGGGCCCGCTCTACGTAGTTCGCAAACATGTCAAAACTTGCACAGGCGGGCGACATCAACACCACACCCTGGCCAACGCTTTGGATCGCATGTTGATAGGCCTGTTGAACGGCATCGTCCATCGAGTCGGCCGCCACGGTGATCACCCCAGCATCGGCGGCCACCGCGGCGATCTTTGGGCCGTCATGACCAATCGTCACCACCGCTTTGGCATGGGCCGCGATCGGGCCGCGCAAGGCAGAGAAATCCTGACCCTTGCCGTCGCCTCCGGCAATCAACACGACCGGCAATCCCATGCCCGTCAGCGCAGCGGCCGTTGCGCCGACATTTGTGCCTTTACTGTCGTCGACAAAATCAACCCCCGACACATGGGCCACCCATTCCATACGATGGGGGCCGCCCCGGAATTCACGACAGGCATGCAAGAGCGGGGCCACTGCCGATGTCACGACACGGCAGAGTGCCAGTGCGGCCAATGCGTTCATGGCGTTATGTCGGCCGCGTACCCGCAATGCGTCGGCCGGCATCAGTCGATGGATTCGCTCATGATCGTGACGATCGCGCATTACCATCCACACTAGACCTTCATCGATCAATCCAAGATCACCGCACTCCGGTGGCAAATTCCCGCCAAATGTAACGATGGCACCCTGTCCGCTGACTGTCTGCATGACGACCGCATCCTGCCGATTGGCCACGCACAACACTCCGGCTGTCGCGGAATCCACGCCCACACCAAAGATCCGTGCCTTCGCCTGCACATACTCCTCGAGATTCACATGCCAATCGAGGTGGTCCTCGGAGATGTTCAGCAACGCCCCCGCAGTGGGCTGAAAATGTTGTGCATACGCCAGTTGAAAACTAGACAGCTCTAGCACCCAGACCTGAGGAAACCGACTCTCGTCTTCACGCTGCATCACCGCATCCAATAGCGATGGGCTAATGTTGCCTGCCTCCTGCACATCAAAACCTGCACGACGCAGCAAGGCCGTGGTCATTTGGGTAGTGGTGGTTTTCCCATTTGTACCGGTAATGCCAATGACTTTCGGCAACTCCAGCGGCAAGGCCAGATCGGCGTCCGTCGTCACCGCGCTGGTGGCATGGGCCGCGTGATGAATGGCCCATTCAAATAGATCGATCTCGCCCACCACCGGTATACCGCGCATCCGAGCCTGGGCCAAGAGCTCGGTCAGCGGACTGCGATGCACCGCGTGCGGCGAGAGCCCCGGGCTCGGCACCACCAGTGTGATGCCATCGAGTAACGCAGGCGAGAACGGTATGGACACCGGCGCCATGATGGTGAGTCGGTCGTCATGACCGCTTGCCCTGAGGGTCTCGGCCATCGGTGGATGGTCACGGCTGTCGACGGCCAGAACCTGTGCATGTTTGCGAAGCAACCAGGTGCAGGCAGCCAGGCCCGACTCGCCAAGCCCGATCACCAGGACGCGTTGCGATGACCAATCGATATCCATCGCCAGAAACGGCGGGGTGGCGATCGTATTCATCGGCTTGGTCTTTCGTGAGTTGGTCATGACGAAATGTGTCTCCGCGGTCAATTCGTGAGTGGCTAGCGCAACTTCAAAGTGGACAGTCCGGCCAAAACCAGAATCATGGTGATGATCCAGAATCGCACCACGACTTGGGTCTCTTTCCAGCCCCCGACTTCAAAATGGTGATGCAGCGGTGCCATGCGCAAAATACGGCGGCCCTCGCCAAAGCGTTTCTTGGTGTATTTGAAATAACTCACCTGCAACATCACCGACAGGGTGTTGACGACAAATACGCCGCCCATGATGAACAGCACGATTTCCTGTCGCACCACCACGGCCACTGCTCCCAGCGCACCCCCTAGGGCCAGTGCGCCGACATCGCCCATGAACACCTGGGCCGGATAAGCGTTAAACCACAGAAAGGCCAGCCCCGCGCCAACGAGTGCCGCACAAAACACCGTGAGTTCTCCCGCGCCGGGGATGTAAGGAATCAATAGATATTTAGCAAATACGGCATTGCCGGTGACGTAGGCAAATACGCCCAATGCGCCGGCCACCAAGACCGTCGGCATGATGGCCAGGCCGTCCAGACCGTCTGTCAAATTAACGGCATTGCTCGAACCCACAATCACGAAATATGACAAGACGATAAAGCCGAAGAACCCGAGCGGATACGCCACCTGCTTGAAAAACGGAACAATCAGATCCGCCTTAGGTGGCAAGGTCACGGTAAAACCGCTGCTCACCCATTGCCCAAACAGCTCGAGTGCCTGTGCATTACTCGTGGCCGGCACCGAGAAGGCCAGATAAATCGCCGCCAGAATTCCGATCAGGGACTGCCAGAAATATTTCCATCGGGCCGGCAATCCCCGGGGGTCACGATCCACGACTTTTCGATAGTCATCCACCCAGCCCACCGCACCAAACCCCATCGTGACAAGAATCACCGCCCAGACAAATCGGTTGGACAGGTCGGCCCAAAGGAGCGTGGTAGTGCCAATCGCCAGCAGAATTAATGCACCCCCCATGGTCGGGGTTCCGCTTTTCACTAAATGAGTCTGCGGTCCATCATCACGAACCGCCTGGCCCACCTTCATCTGCGTCAATTTGCGAATCACCGCAGGCCCCAGAAAAAGACCAATGCCCAGGGCGGTCATCGCAGCCAAGACAGCACGAAGGGTGATGTAGCCAAATACGTTGAAGGCGCGGATGTATTGCTCAAGCCAATCGGCCAGCATTAACAGCATGTCGATACCTCACCTTCCGGGGCCACAAGATGCGCCACCACGCGTTCCATCGCCATAAATCGGGAGCCCTTCACCCACACCGATGGGGCACGGGCGTCGGACTGCGCATGACGAGCCCACTCCCGGATACGTTCAGTCAGCTCTGAGAGCTCCGCGCTGGAGCGGCCGATGCCCGTGGCACGCGAGGCCTGAGTAAATGCCGGTCCGTGCAGCCAGATGGCATCGATGGCGTGGTCGCCGGCGTACCGCAACACCTCCTGATGAAAGGCGGCCTCCTGATCCCCCACCTCGCCCATGTCACCAAGCACCAAACCCCGGGGGGCGGGCAGGCGGACCAGCGCATCAATGGCGGCCCGCACGGAGTCGGGATTCGCGTTGTACGTGTCATCCACCAGAACACCGCCGCCGCCAAGCGGTCGCCGTTGGCCGCGCCCTTTCACCGGCACAAATTCCGCCAATGCCTGCCGTATCGACCTGGCATCAATGGCGTTGGCCACCGCACAGGCAATCGCCGCCAGCGCATTTAACGCAAAATGATCGCCAACACCCTGCAACGGGAGATCGAACGCCTCCCCCGAGGGCAGGGTCACCTGAAGACGGGATAACGATGCATCCGTCGATGGCATCCACCGACCCAGTACTTCCTCCCCAACATATCGCGCATCACCGGGATCGTCTGCAAAACCGAATCGGATCATGCGTCGGACTCCGATCTGTGCTCGCCAAATGACCTCGTGGGCCGCATCCCGCGGAAAAACCGCCACCCCATCCGGCGGCAAGGCAGAAAACACCTGCCCATTTTCCTCGGCGACCGCCGCCACCGATTTCATGAACTCCTGATGTTCACGTTGGGCATTGGTCACCACGGCGACCTGCGGACGCGCAATCCTCGCCAACGCAGGAATTTCTCCCGGATGATTCATGCCCAGCTCCAGCACTGCCAGTTGATGTGCCGACGATAGACCGCACACCGATAAGGGAACACCGATATGGTTATTCAGATTTCCCGGTGTGGCCCAGGATTGCGCGGTGCCCACGGCCTGCGAAAAAATGGCAGCGATCATTTGTTTTACCGTGGTTTTTCCATTGCTGCCACACACGGCGGTCACACGCCCAGGCCATTGGGCACGCCAGTGTTCTGCCCACTGCGTTAGTGCATGTACGACATCCCGAACGCGAATGATCGGCAGTCCAAGATCACGATGCTCTGGCGTGATCCGAGACACCACGGCGGCCACGGCGCCGTGTTCGGCAGCACCCGCAACAAAGGCGCTGCCATCGAAACGCGGACCGCTGAGCGCAAAAAACATTGCCCCTGCCGACAGCGAACGGGAGTCCGTGCTCACCGAACGAAATGCCACCTGAGCAAGGTCCTGCGGACCGGCACGCTCTTCATGGGATACATGGGCGAGAAACTCGGCGAGATCAGGCATGCGCCACTCCATCAACCGCGTGGGCCACTCCCCAGCCATCTATGGCGCGGGCGGCGTGATCCGCATCACTGAACAGAATCTCGCGGGACCCAATCGCCTGGGTTTGTTCGTGTCCTTTGCCGGCAATCACGACCACATCCTCGGCGTGTGCCCGGGCTATGGTCTGGGCAATCGCCAACGCCCGATCCGACTGACGCACCACCTTCTGACGCAGACGCTCCGGTACCCCCATTTCGATGGCGTCCAGAATGGCCTCAGGAGATTCGGTACGCGGATTATCCGACGTCAGCACCACGAGATCTGCACGCTCTGCCGCCACGCGTCCCATGACTGGACGCTTGGCCGCATCACGATTTCCTCCGCAACCAAAAATGCACACCAATCGTCCGCGTCGGGCCTGCGCCAGGGGCGCGAGTGCCTCTAGCACCCGGGCCAGCGCGTCCGGAGAGTGGGCATAGTCGATGCAGGCCCACGGGCCGCGATGCCGCGACACCATCTGCAGGCGTCCCGGCGGCAACATGAACTCTCCCAACCGCTCGCGCACCACACTGCTGTCCACACTCATCGCCAACAAACATCCGGCGACCACCATGGCGTTATCCACGTTATGCCGCCCGAGCACGGGCAAATGGAGATCTCCAGAGAGATCAAAAGCGTCTCCCGTTCCCGCAATCGTAAGGTCCCAACCGGATAAGGATGAGCCGGCATTGGTCACCCGCAGGTGAACGTGTGCATTTTTCGGTGCCTGCTGGCCCACCGCAATACGATCGATATTCGCATCGTGGCTTTGCCACATGGTCATGGCGTAGGGATCGTCGGTGTTGACCACCATCGCCCCAAGACTCGGTGCGGCAAACAACAGGGCTTTCGCCTGTGCATAGGCCTCCATCGTGCCGTGGACATCCAAGTGATCGTGGCTGAGATTCGTGAACGCAGCGACTTTAATAGCGCATCCTTGGAGACGTCCCTGCACCAGTCCTATGGAGGAGGCCTCGATCACCACGGCCGACACCCCCCGTCCCTTCAGATGGTGCAGGATGCGCTGCACGTCCACCGGATCCGGTGTGGTCAGTCCACCCGTGATCTGGTCATCCCAAGTGGGCGAAACGCCTGGATCGCAACGCGCCGGAAAAACCGCCAATCCCAGGGTTCCGATGGCCGCAGCGGCAATGCCACTTCGGGCCAATGCGTACGCTAATGCGGCCGTGACCGTGGACTTGCCATTGGTGCCGGTCACCGCAATCACCTGGAGCACCATACTGGGGCGACCATAAAACGCCGAAGTAATCATGCCCACGCGTGACGCCAACTTCGGAACGCGGATCATCGGGATCCGGGACGGTACAGTCTCGATTGCCGCAATCGCATCACCACCATCCACGACAATCGCACTGGCACCCGCCGCAATGGCTTGATGGATATAGGCCTCGGCCGACGACTGCCTGCCCGCTCGCGCAATAAACCCGTCACCGGGGCGTAGGCGACGACTGTCCGAACACAGATCCGACTGTCGGCCCACGTGCTCCACCAACCATTGGGCCACCTGATCTGCGATGACCTCGCGCAACGATAGCGGGTGCAGGGCATCTCCGATCATTGGGTGCCCTCTGCGATCATCGCCACAGCTGGAAGAATGCGCAGATTCGGATTTGGAGAAATCTGCGATCGCCGTAAGGCATCGATGGCAATCTGGGCAAATACCGGAGCGGCCACTTGACCGCCGTAATGTTTGCCTGCGCTCGGTTCATCGACCATGACCGCAATCACAAACTTCGGCCGCTCGGCCGGCGCGAATCCGACAAACGACGCGACATATTTGTTCTTCGCATAGCCGCCACGTTCGGGTTTATGTGCCGTACCGGTCTTGCCCGCCACCTTAAACCCAGGCACCTGCGCCAGCGGTGCAGTTCCTTGCGGCCCCGTGGCCTGCTCCAACATTTTTCGAATGGCCTGCGCCGTGGTCGCAGAGATCACCGGGATACCCACGACGGGTCCCGGCTGCGGCACAAACGACAGCGGGACCAGATCTCCATCGCGCGCGAAAATCGTATATGCCCGGGCCAACTGCAACAAGGACACGGATACCCCATGACCATAAGAGATCGTCGCCCGATCAATCGGCACCCATTTGTCCGGATTGCGCAGCCGGCCGGGCGTCGCCCCGTGCAATCCCACGTCAGGAATTCGGCCAAACCCTGCCGCGGTATAGACATCGTAGAGTTCCTTAGACGCCAGTTTCTGGGTGACTTTCACAGTGCCGACATTGCTGGATTTCGCCAATATCTCCTCCACGGTCAGCAGCCCATGCGGATGGGAGTCCCCAATCGTTCGATTTCCAATCGTAATTTTTCCCGGAGCGGTTTGAATCTCCGTGGCGGGCGTCACCCGACCGAGCTCCAACGCCGCGGCAATCGAAAATGATTTCATCGTCGACCCCGGCTCAAACGAATCCGTCACGGCGCGGTTGCGCACGGTATCCGGGTTGAGCCGCTTCCGGTTATTGGGATCAAATGATGGTTCATTGGCCAGTGCCAAAACCTCTCCGGTCTGCACGTCGATCACCACCGCCGACGCCGCCTTCGCACGGTGCTCGACCATGGCCGATTTAATGGCGTTATGAACGATCATCTGAATACTGGCATCCAGCGATAGCTGAAGATCCTTGCCATGGGCAGCATCCGAGATCTGTTTTGCACCAACGGCCGCCCCACGTCGATCGACCACGACCTTGGCCCGCCCCGGACGGCCCGATAGGCCCTTGTTATAGATCGCCTCCAGACCTTCCGCGCCTTGCTCATTGGCATTAGTAAATCCAACAATGTGCGCAAACGCATCCCCATACGGGTAATAGCGCCGATAGTCGACCTCAAGCACGACGCCCTCCAGATTCAGTCGTGCAATCCGATCGGCCTGCTCCAGTGTCAGGCCTTTAGCCAGCCAAAAGAATTTCTTAGCGCCATAAATACGCCCACGAACATCGACCGGCTTTAACCCAACAATCCGGGCCAGCTCCTCCAGTTTTTTATCCTCGGCCTGTCGTTTCGCCAGCTGCAGTGCCTGAGCTTTTTTTACATCAATTTTTTTAGAATCGACGGGAGAGTCTTCACGAAAAAAACGCTGAGGCACAATTCCCAGTTGCTGTTCTTGCACACTCGATGCGATCACTTCACCGTTTCGATCCAGTACACGGCCACGATTGGCCGGAATTTCTCGCGGCCGCTCAAACCGCTTCTCAGCGCGGCTTTGCCATTGATCCGCATTAACTAACTGCAGCATGAAGGCCCGGATCAGGACCGCCAGAAAGCCCACCATCAACAGACCAAGTACGAACTTCGAACGCCCTTGCGTGGCACGCCAGGTCAATACCGGTGTAGCAGAGCGGCCCACCGCACTGGACTGAAACCGCCCCGGCAAGGATGGAGACCGCGCCGTCATGGTCCGCCCCTGGCACCCGAGGGCGATCCGCTGGGCATGAAGTACAAGGTTTCGGTGGCCTTAAGCGGAACCATTTTGAGATCCCGACGGGCGGCGGCATCAATACGCCCCGGATTGCGCAACGCCGTCAGTTCCACCTGCAAGACTTCAATATCCGAATCCAGTTTCTGACTGATTCGATCCACGCGATCCATCTGGGTGTACAAACGACGCTCGTGATACCGGGCGTTGACCAGTCCCAGTGCCGATACGGTGATGACAGCCACCAGGGTCCATTGCCGACGGGTCATCGCGGGCTACTCTCCCGGGACTGGCGCTCCACTACCCGTAAGGTCGCAGAGCGGGCTCGGGGATTGCGTGCGATCTCAAGCGCACTGGGGCGAATCCGACTGACAAGACGCACGGCCGGGGCGGTCTCCATTCCCTCACGTCGCGGCTCAAAGCTCTGGGCAAGCGCATGCTGACCACGACTGACGCCGCGTGAACGCGCGGCTGTCACCTTGCCGGCATGCTGACGAAAGAACTGCTTAACCGCGCGATCCTCGAGTGAGTGAAAACTGATGATCGCAATGCGCCCAGACTCGCACACGAGTTCGACTGCGGCCTGAAGGAGCGCCGCAAGTTCCTCAGTCTCGTGGTTGATGTAAATCCGTAAAGCCTGAAATGTCCGCGTGGCCGGATGTTGCCCGGGCTCCGGACGTGCGCCCCGTCGGCGTAAGGTCTCGGCCACGAGCTGCGCAAGTGCCGCAGTGGACTCCAAAGGCTCCGCTTCGCCCCGCTGCGCTGCTGCGCAGCGAGCCGTAATCGCGTTTGCAATCGGAACAGCAAACCGTTCTTCGCCATAGTCGGAAATCACCTTTCTCAGATCATCGGTTGTGGCCTGCGCCAGCCATGTTGAAACAGGAATGCCACGCGTGGGATCCATACGCATGTCCAATGGACCATCCAGACGAAAGCTAAAACCCCGCTCGGCGTTGTCTAACTGTGGCGATGAGACGCCAAGATCCGCGAGCAATCCCTGAATCTGGGTCACCCCACGCTGGGCCAACTGGGCTTTCAGTTCGCTGAATGGCGCATGAATGATTTCAAAACGGGCGTCGCGAATGGTGTGGCCCATGCGCACGGCTTCGGGGTCACGATCAAATGCGATCACACGCCCATCGGCCCCGAGCACCTCGAGTATTCGTCTGCTGTGCCCACCACGACCAAACGTCGCATCCACGTAGATGCCGTGCGGAAGGGTGCACAGCGCGTCGACCGCCTCCTGCAGGAGCACGGTCTGATGAGAGTGGGACTCCAAGAGGGGCGGGGTAACCGATGGGCATGGACGCACCGGGTGAACGGTCACGCTCCACCCCCGCCACGCTTGCGCTGGCGAACCGATTGCTTGTGGGATTCTAGGGTCGCGGAATCCCAGATTTCAAAATGAGTGCCCACCCCTAACAGGATGACGTCGCGTTGAATATGAGCGCCATCGCGTAACACGGGATTGATCAACACCCGTCCCTGACTGTCGATCTCCGGTGTATCGCTCAACCCCAACCAGAAACGACGTCGCTCGGAGTCCACATCGTCGACAGAAAACGTGGCAACCTTGCCACTCCATAAGGACTGCGCCATCAACAACAGGCAACCGTCATCGCTTTCGACCAACGCGAGTGCCCCATCGCATTGCGATTGCAATGCGTCGCGATAACGCGTCGGGATCGTCATGCGACCCTTCGCGTCAAGACTCAACGCGGTGATGCCGAAAAACTGCCCTGGAAACGCCAACTCCGATCCCCCACAAAAAACCACTTTTTTGCACGATTTCCCACTTTAAGAAAAAGGCAAAGGGCGGTCAAGTGGATAAGTGGATTTTTTCTTTCTAAAACAAGGACTTAGCGTTGATTTTGAAGTCTTTTTTGAATCAAAAAATCATATAAATCAATAGGATAAAAATCACTCATAAAGTGATTTGTGAACAAAAACCGGAGATTCCCGAAGGCGCCGCTTACTGGAGTGGCGTTTTCAATAGCCCCGGGAATGGCAGCGCGAGCACGGGGATCCCTTCGTCCAGCAATTCCTGGGCGGTTTGCGCGGAGGTCTGACCGTGAATGGCCCGGGCGGGCGCCTCCTTGGCATGCATGGCACGGGCATGTTCGGCGAACTGGTCTCCCACGTCCTCGCTCGAGGCCAGCATCTGACGAACCACCGTCAGAGCGGCGGCCAGCGCCTCCGTACTCCCTCCGTCCGCGACCCGCGGGCCATCGGGCGAAGTGGCCGCGACCGGCGCAGGGGCCGATCCGGCAGCGGGCCCAGCGATGGCGGCAGGCACCTCGGCCCCCGATAGGTTCAACCGGGGCGCCGACAGCGTCTTCTCGATCACCCGACTGTCGCAAAACGGGCAGGACAGTAGACCTTGCGACTTCTGTTCTTCAAACGCCACATGGCTGCGAAACCAGCCCTCAAAGGGGTGGCCGTGATCGCATTTCAGATTAAACACCTTCATGCACTGCATTCTAACGAAGCCGCAGGCAAGAAAACGAAGCGGGCCTGTAGGCCGGATTCTGTTACGAAACGTCCGGTGAAAGACGTTTTATAGCGATCATCCCTCTAGGCCCCCCGTTACCGACGGGCTCAAGCCACCTACCCGCGCGCATCGGACGGGACACCCGATCCGGTCATGCCGGGCGCGCGCCTATTTGGTGTTGCTCCAGGTGGAGGTTGCCGCGTTTCACGTCCACACGGTTTCCCGTGCTTACTCGTCTCTGTGGCCCTATTCCTCGCCTTGGGTGTTTTCGCAAACACTTGCTGCGTACGGCCGTTAGCCGTCACCTTTCCCTGTGGAGTCCGGACCTTCCTCCCCTGTCGCGTGACAGCAGCGATCGCCCAGCCCACTTCGTTGCATCCGATCATAGCGGTTTTACGATTGACTTCCTAGACTATTTGTCTCTAAGATAAATTTCTAAGTGACATGGTTATTTCATTCGGACGTCATCGCATCGGCGGACAACAGGCCGCACGACCGCTGCGCCAGAGGGTGCTACTAGCGGTCGTTGGATCCACGATCGTACTGCTTGGCGTACTCGGCATCACCATCACGCAGATTAACCTCGCGCGCCTAGAACGCGAGGAGGGCAACACACTCCTGGCCAACGCACGTTACTTCGCGGAACTGCTCGACATGACCATCGGACGTCAGCTCATGGATCTGGAATCGCGCGCCACGCTCCTGCCAATACTCGCGTTACACCAAGAACCGGCAAAGTTAGCAACATGGCTCACCACGATTCAAGCGAAAATCCCCGAATATACTTGGATTGGTTTTGCAAACGCCAAGGGCCAGATCGTGGCTTCGGGCAATCAGATATTGCGAGATCACGACGTAACACGTCGAGAGTGGTTTCAAGCAGGGCAGCAACAAGCGCGCACTCTCGATCTGCACGATGCGCAACTTCTGTCCGCGCACATGCCCGTGCGCATCGACGGTCAGCCCTGGCGGTTCATTGACCTCGTGGCCCCCGTGCGACATCGCAACGGAACACTGCTGGGGGTGTTGGGTGCCCACCTGAGCTGGGATTGGCTGATCGCCCAGCATCAACGATTCTCTG
>JBMSML010000046.1:0-11538 GCA_049421125.1 Burkholderiaceae bacterium | reverse complement strand
ATTCAAGGCACGCAGATTTTCGGGATGATCGCTGTTCTCGCGCATCTGCTGGCCTACATCTATTCACCCTGGCTGAAATAAGGAGTCGATCATGATCTACGGAAAATTATGGTGCGTGGTCAAGCCCTCAGTGGGCGTTCCCTTGTTTCTCGCAGCGGTTGCCGTGGCCTCCTTCGCCGTGCACTTGGCGTTGGTGACCAATACCACTTGGGTTAAAGACTTCCTGCAAGGTGGTCAGAAAGCGCCTGCCGCTCAGCAGTCACAAGCGGTCAAGAAGTAATCGCGACCTGATTATGGAAAAGGTCCCGGGTCGTTCGGCTCCGGGGCCTTTTTTATTGATGTAATGTTGGCCAAGTGAATCGCTCTCGTCACACTTTTATCCAGTCCATCAGCCTGCGGTTTTTGCCCTTCGCAGAGGCCGCATCGCCTGAATTGCCATTATCGCGATTGCTGCGGCTCTCCCTGTTTCAGGTGTCGGTCGGCATGGCCTTGGTGCTGTTGGTGGGCACGCTCAACCGCGTCATGATTGTGGAGTTGAAGGTTCCCGCGAGTCTGGTCGCGGTGATGGTGTCGATGCCCCTCTTATTTGCACCCTTTCGTGCGCTTGTGGGTTTTAAGTCAGATATTCACCGCTGTGAACTCGGTTGGCGGCGCGTGCCGTATTTATGGAAAGGCACGATGCTTCAGTTCGGAGGATTCGCGGTGATGCCGTTTGCACTTCTGGTACTCGCGGGTCAAGGGCAGGCGGCCGACGCGCCGGCTTGGATTGGTCAGTTGGGTGCCGGTATCGCGTTTCTCTTGGTCGGGGCAGGGTTGCACACCACTCAAACCGTGGGGCTTGCCTTAGCGACGGATCTGGCACCCCCAGAGTCTCGTCCCAATGTGGTGGGTCTGATGTACGTGATGTTATTGATCGGAATGATCGGAAGTGCGCTCATCTTCGGATCGCTTTTGGCCGACTACAGTCCCGGACGACTCATTCAGGTAATTCAGGGTGCCGCACTTAGCACTATCGTATTGAATGTGATTGCGTTATGGAAGCAAGAGACACGTGATCGTCATCGGAAGTATTCGTCTACGCCCGATCCGACATTTCAAGAGTCGTGGGCGTCCTTTTCGAAGGGTCCCGGGGCGTTGCGTCGTCTCGTTGCGTTGGGTCTGGGCACCATGGCCTTCACGATGGAGGATGTGCTGCTGGAGCCCTACGGCGGAGAGATTTTGGGTCTGACCGTCGGGGATACGACGCTGCTCACCGCCACCCTGGCATTTGGTAGCCTGTTCGGATTCGCGTTGGCGTCTCGTCTGTTAAGTCGCGGCGCCGATCCATTCCGCATGGCCAGTGTGGGAACATTGTTCGGAATTCCGGCATTTACCGCAGTGATCATGGCGGCGCCCTTGCAGTCTAGTTCACTATTCGTTGTGGGCACATTTTTCATTGGTTTTGGTGCTGGGCTATTTGGCCATGGCACGCTGACGGCGACAATGCAGAGCGCGCCGAAAGATCAGGTGGGTCTGGCGCTCGGCGCCTGGGGGGCTGTGCAGGCGACGGCCGCCGGTCTGGCCATGGCGCTCGGTGGAATCCTCCGCGATCTGGTGAATACGGTGGGGTCGCCCACGTGGCTCGGCGTGGGGGCCGGAGATGCGGCGAGCGGGTATGTGGCGGTTTATATAATTGAATTGGGATTGCTGGTGGTGACCATCGTGGCCATGGCGCCGCTTGTAAAAAAGGAAGTCTCAGGGGAGTTCACGCGTTCGCTGGCGAAGTAGGCTGGTCTTTTATAGGAAGGAAATCGAAATGGAACCTTGGCAAGTAGTGTTAGTGGTGTGGGTTATCGCGGCCGTCATGATGGTTGCGAACCACTTTAATCGCGGCGGTAAATAACTCTTGATCTAGCGCAAACAAATCCGTGGGATGCTCGGATAACGTTTGGCTGTCCGTCGCAGTAAGGTCGTGTGCTCGCTCCCCCGAGCATGTGATCGAGTCGGAAAAAAAGCCCCGCCTTGGCGGGGTTTTTGTTTCGGATTTCCCGGGAATTCACCATGGAATTCTGCCGATCGTGCGACAGTGGGCTACCGTCTCCGAGCTTGGCGATAAAACCTTAAGGATCCATTCATGATGACCATTCAAAGAACTCTAAGAATCAGGGTCTGGTGTGCGGCCGGATTAATGTGGTGCATTGGGTCGCCCGCATTTCCGGCCCATCCATTAGTGAGCGAGGATACTGGCACGCAGGGTGCAGGTGGCAACCAAATCGAATGGAATGCTGACGGAGCGCGGGACGCCGGCGCGAGGACGAACACCGCGGCCTTGACTTATACGCGTGGTATTGCGGGAGCACTGGATATCTTTCTGAACACCCCAACGACGTGGAAGGCGCCCGCCGGTGAACGCACGGGGCTAAATGACATGAGCCTGGGTGCGAAGTGGCGCTTTTATGACCGCGAGGGAATTTCCCTGGGCGTGAAGCCCGAGTGGGTGATGGCGACCGGGGATGAGCAAAAGGGCTTGGGCAACGGGAAGAACGGCTATGGGGTCACCCTGATGGCCCAGATCGAGACGGGGGGATTGACTTGGCTTTTGAATTACGGGGTGAGCCGCCATCGGTTCGCCTTACAGGCCGATCGCAACGATTACCGAGGCACCATTTATCGGTCATCGGTCGCCGTGCTGTACGGATTAACCGAGCGGCTCAAGGGCTTAATCGATATTGGTCAGTCGAGTCCTGCCTTGAAGGCCGAGTCGAGTAAGCCACGATTTATGGTGTTGGGGGCGATCTATGCGCTCAGCGAGGATCTGGACCTCGACTTCGGTTTTAAAAAAGGATTGAATTCGGCGGAGACCGATCGCCAGTGGGGGGGTGGTCTGACATGGCGTTTCCGTTAGCGGGATGCGCCCGTGGCGCTGGCCTGCCGCAACAGCCAGTGCTGTCCCATACTGAGTTGGGACAAGTCATATATATGACTTAGTTGACATACCGTCCTTGTACGGATAGGATGTCCACTGTTGTTTGCCAAAGGAGATCACATGATTCACGTTGTATTGCATGACGCAAAAGACACCGTTGCGGTGGCCGTTGTGGAAGGCATCAAGCCGGGGGTGGAGTTAAACGCCTGGATTATGGACGAGGACAAGACCGTCACGGTCAAGGCCATCCAGGACATTCCCATCGGTCACAAGGTGGCCCTGAAAGACATGGCGGTGGGTGACACCGTGTTCAAGTATGGCATTGACATCGGCAAGGTTGTGGCGCCGATCAAAGCCGGAGAGCACGCCCATGTGCATAACATCAAAACCAAGCGCTGGTAAGCCACCATTTCATTAAGGAACCAACATGTCTGTCGTTGATAAGAACACTACTTTCTGGGGTTATCGCCGTGATAACAAACGCGTGGGCGTGCGTAACCACGTCATCATTTTGCCCTTGGATGACCTCTCCAATGCAGCCGCCGAGGCAGTGGCCACCGCCATCAAGGGCACCCTGGCCATTCCGCACCCCTACGGTCGTTTGCAGTTTGGTCCGGACCTCGACCTGCATTTTCAAACCCTGATTGGCACGGGGTGTAATCCTAACGTGGCCGCCGTCGTGGTCATCGGCATTGAAGATGGTTGGACGAAACGTGTCGTGGATGGTATTGCGAAAACCGGTAAACCCGTGGTGGGGTTTGGCATCGAAGGCCATGGCGACCACAACACCATCATGCGTGCGTCGAAGGCCGCGAAGGAGTTCGTGCACTACGCCACGTCACTGCACCGTGTCGAGTGCCCGATTCAAGAGCTCTGGGTCTCCACCAAGTGCGGTGAGTCCGACACCACTTCCGGTTGCGGCGCCAACCCCACCGTGGGCAATGCCTTTGATAAGCTTCATCCCTTGGGGGCTACACTGGTGTTTGGCGAGACCTCCGAGCTGACCGGTGGTGAATCCATCGTGGCGGCACGCTGCGCGAACGACAAGGTGCGTGAGCGCTTCATGTTCATGTTCGACCGGTACCAGGACATGATCAATCGTTGGAAGACCACGGATCTCTCCGAGTCGCAGCCCACCAAAGGAAATATCGCCGGTGGATTGACCACGATCGAAGAAAAAGCATTGGGCAACATTCAGAAAATCGGCAAGAAGTGCACGGTCGATGGTGTCTTGGATAAGGCGGAGATCCCGTCGCATGCTGGCTTGTGGTTCATGGATTCCTCGTCGGCCGCTGCCGAGATGGTGACTCTGTGTGCCGCGTCGGGATACGTGGTGCATTTCTTCCCCACGGGGCAGGGCAACGTGATTGGCAACCCGATTCTTCCGGTGATTAAGCTCTGCGCAAACCCGCGCACAGTGCGTCTGATGACCGAGCACATTGATGTGGACTGCTCGGGCTTGCTACAGCGTGAGATGACCTTGGATCAGACCGGCGACAAGCTGTTGGAATGCATGCTGGCCACGGCCAATGGCCGTTGGACGGCTGCCGAGGCACTGGGCCATCGCGAGTTCGTGCTCACCCGTATCCACGAGTCGGCGTGATCACGCGTTATAGCGTTGAAAAAGGGTCAGCATGCTGACCCTTTTTTTCACGGCGAGCTTTGTTTTTCTGGGCTACCTGGTCTATGGGCTCACCGGGTTTGGTGCCTCGATTGTGGCCTTGCCGCTGATTGCGCAGTTCATCCCTTTGAAACTTGCCGTGGCCATGATGCTAGCCATGGATCTGGTGGCTGGATTTTTGTTTGGCTTAAAAAATCGTCGTGATGTCGATCTCCGGGAGGTCAAGCCACTGCTGCCATGGATGGTGATCGGCATGATTCTGGGGGTGACCCTGTTAGTGCAGGCGCCCGAGTCGGCGCTTCTGGTCCTGCTGGGGGCGTTCGCCCTGCTGCAAAGCGTTCGCAACCTGGCGTTTTCGCCCACCTTCACGCCCATCGATCGTTCCTGGCGCGTGGCCTACGGCATGGTCGGGGGGGTGTTCTCGGCATTGTTTGGCACCGGCGGCCCGATTTACATCATCTACGTGGCACGGCGTGTTACGTCCGAGGCCGTTCGGCGTGCGACCGTGGCATTCCTAATTTTTTTAGCCGGTATGGGACGCTTGCTGCTGTTCGTGATGGCCGGACTGGTCTTTGATCCTCGCCTGGGACCCTATCTGATGGTTTGTCTACCGGTCTGCTTATTGGCGGTCTACAGCGGCAGTCAATTGCGAAAGCGGCTGCACGTGCGCCATCTCAATCGGCTGGTGTGGGTCTTGGTCGGAGGGGCCGGACTATCGCTGTTGATCCGGCACCTTCCTAGGCTGATTGCCTAGCGGCTCTCAGGCGTCCTGCAAGATGGTTGTGCCCGGCTTCACACGGGTGAATTTCACCGGTGTCCAGCTCAACGATAGCGCATCGCCCTGTGTCCGAATCGCGGTGAAGGCCGACTGCTCAAGATGGCGGGTTTCCGGAAAGTCCTCACGAAAGTGTGCGCCGCGTGAATCCTCGCGGGCCAGTGCCGCCACCGTGACGGCGCGGCTCACTTGAATTAGATTGCGCAGATTCATCCAGTCATGCCATGTCAGGTTGTAGGCGCGATCGGCGTTGTTGGATTCCGTGCCGAGTCCGGTAGTGGCCAGCGCACCGGCCATCTCCCGAAGTTCCTCCTGCGCACGCGTCAGATCGGATTGCTGACGAAGGATTCCCACCTTGTCCCACATGGTGGTGTAGAGCGCCTCACGGATCGATTCCAGACCTTTGCCGCGGTGTGAAAACGGCGTCTCATGCTCGGCGATACTCCGGGCAATCGCGTCTTCATCGGCGGGGGCGTGCTGCCGTTGCGTGGAGATCCACTCGGCCATGCTATCTCCGGCGATGCCACCGAACACGGTGGAGTTCGCCACACCATTCCCACCAAGGCGATTGGCCCCGTGCACACCGCCCGTATCTTCTCCGGCCGCAAAGAGTCCTGGCAGTTCGGTCGTGCAGTCGGGATGAAATACCAACCCCCCCATCATGTAATGGGCGGTGGGCACCACTTCCACCAGGCCACCGGCCAAATCGAATCCGCAATCGGCACACCGCTCCACCATACCTTTGAAGGCTTTGCGCACCCTCTCGGGACCAAGATGGGACATTTGAATGAATACCCCGCCGTTGGGGGAGCCGCGTTGGGCGCGCATTTCCGCGTAGATGGAACGGGACACAATATCCCTCGTAGCCCGCTCGCCACGAGGGTCATAGCGATCCATGAAGCGTTCGTGTTGTCCGTTTAATAGGTAGCCTCCGGCGCCACGAAGCCCTTCCTCAATTACCGTGCCGGTCATCCGTGTGCCCTGACCGGCGAGCAGTCCGGTGGGGTGGAACTGGACCATCTCCATATCGCGCAGGGTCAGACCGGCGCGTAACGCCATGGCCAAGCCATCGCAGCTTTTATCACCGGAAGGGGTATGGTATTTGTACATCGTCGGGCCACCACCGGTGGCCAGCAATACCGATTTGGCACGGACGAACACGAACTCCCCCGTGCGCATATTGATCATCAGTACCCCGGCCAACTGTTGACCGTCTTGCGATCGGATGAGTTCGATGGCGCGATGCTCTTCGAGCCGGTGAATGCCCCGTGCCCAGACCTGCTCGGCCAATCGGTTGATGATCTCGATACCCGTCAGATCCCCTTTGTGCACGGTACGGTCAAAGGTCTGTCCGGCGAAGGCCTTCTGGTGAATGGTGCCATCGGGATTGCGATCAAAAAAACATCCCAGTTCGTTTTCCAGTTCGTGGATGCGTTCCACGGCCTTGGTCACCAGTGTCCAGGCCAGATCCTGATCCGCCAACCATTTGCTGCCCTCGATGGTGTCCATGAAGTGGCGCTCCACCGAGTCCCCGTCGGCCAAGGCCACGTTGTAACCGCCCTGGACCATGCGGGTGCAGCCGCACTTGCCCAATAGTCCTTTTACCGCGATGGTGATGGAGGCCTGTGGTGCCCGTTGATGGGCGTGGAGCGCGGCAAACAGACCAGCGCCGCCTGAGCCCAGAATCAGAATATCAGTGGAGATCACGGTCGGTGCACGCATCATCGTGTGGGGGCAGAGATGCCAAGGGTGGCGAGTACCTTTTCCCGCTGTGCGGCACTGTGATGACGAACCGCATCGTAGAGACTGCCGCCATGGCTGTCCATGCCCACTAACAGCGGTCCAAATCCGCGAATTCGAAACCGCCATAGGGACTCCGGATTCAGATCGTCCATGTCCACGTCTTCAATGCGTTCAATCCAAGTGGTTTCCAGCGCAGCGGTGCCGCCGATGATGGCCAGATACGCTCCGCCCAATTCCTGAAAAGCAGCCTGGGACCCCTCCCGCATGCCGCCCTTGCCGATGATAAACCGCACCCCGTACTCGGTCATCAGGGGCTGCGTGAATCGCTCCATGCGGTCGGACGTGGTGGTGCCGATGCAGACGGGCGCGTAGCCGGCCGGGTGTTCTGCACTCGGGGGTACCTTCTTCACGTTGGGTGCTGTGTGAATCACCGCGTGGCCCTGCAGATCAAAACGGGTCTTACGGCCACGATCAAACATATGGATTTGTGTGGCGTCACGAATGCCAAACAGTGTGTCGTGCAGGGTCACCGTGTCATTGATGCGCAGCGCACGCACCTGTGCCTCGGTGACGGGCATGGAGAGTTCGTAGTGGGCCATATTGAAAGATGTCGAGTGGTGTGGATCGGCGGTGGATTTAATAACCGAATCGTGTGCCCGAAGCCGTAATCTCCGCGGTGGCGCGTCGGGCAGAGTGACATTGCATATTGACGGCCACTGGATTCATGGTGATGTGGGTGGCGGCCATTTCGACATGGACTGCAAATGCGGTGCCATCACCGCCGAGCCCCTGGGGGCCGATACCGAGCCGATTGACGGCCGCCGACAGTTCGATTTCGAGTTGGCGACCTTCGGCATCCGAGCAGTGCGTTCCGAGTGCACGTGTGGCCGCCTTTTTCGCGAGGGCCACGCACAAATCGGACGTGCCCCCCACCCCCACGCCCACGATGGTGGGCGGACAGGTTTTGCCGCCGCTGGCCAGCACCGAATCAATCACAAATGTTTTCACGGCCGCGAGTCCTTCTGCAGGAATCGCCATGCGCAGGTAGGAGTTGTTCTCTGAGCCGCTGCCTTTGGGCACCATCTCAAGCCGGAGCACATCGGGCGTATCGATAAAGTCAATGTGGATGACGGGCACATTCAGGCCACAGGAGGTGTGTTCGTTTTGTCGGGTGATCGGATGGACCACCGAGGATCGCAGGGGGTATTCCCGTGTGGCCCGTTCACATCCTTTGCGGATGGCCGCCTTCAGGGCCATGCCATCGAGCTGCACCTGCCGGCCGATCCAGACGTTGTAGATGGGAATGCCCGTGTCCTGACACAGCAGGTTGTCGGTACTCTCCGCCACCGAAATGTTTTTGATCATCGTCGACAAAATGCCCTGGGCGGTCGGATTGGACTCTTTGGCCGACAGGGCATCGAATCCGGACTTAATGTCCGGGGGGAGATCCTTGAGTGCCCGCACGTAGAGTTCTTTGGCCGCTTCCTCGATGGTCATGGGATTAATCTCAAGCATTAGCTCACCACGCTGTAAAGAAATAAAAGTCCGGTCACGCCCGAGATCACCACGGTGGCCGTAATCCAGCCCGAGCGCACACCTCGCCAGGGTCCAAACTCAATCAGAATGAGCCGAACACCGCCTACGAGGTGCAGGGTTAGCAGCATCACTAATCCCCACTCTGCGAACTTGACGATGGGCATATCGGTGAGGGTCAGTGCCTGATCCAATGCGGCCGCTCCGCGAAGGGACTGCGCCAGCAGAAAAAAGTGCACCGGTAGAAATAAGGCCAGCAGTAAACCCGATACGCGATGGATCAGAAACGCGCCATACGCGAGCGTACGTGACCGTGAGTGACGACGTGGATGAGATGCACGGGCAGCGTTCACGTGGCCTGTGGAATTCATACGACGGTCACCCCCCACACGGCGGCGAATCCCATGCCCACGATCGCCACGGTCAGCATGCGCGCGATCCACCGCGCGAGCCCCGGAGACACGTGCCCCCATTCCTGAGCGATTTTTGAAACGCCAATCGGAACGTGCACGGCGCAGGCCAGAACAAACAGTGTATAAAACAGACCGAACGCCAGACTGCCCTGCGTGCGCCCAAGAATTTCAGAGGCACTCAATCCGCCGTGAATAGCGATGATCATGATGGCCAGGTGAATCCCCACAAACACGGTCAGCACCATGGCGCTGATCCGTTGCCAGTACCAGGCCCGGGCTTGGGTTACGGCCGAGGAGGGCATGATCAGAGTTCCCCCTTCGCGGCCATACGCCCCACCTTCTTTTTTAAACCCGCGATGCCCGCGGTGGGAGAAATAGTTTTCGGGCAGCGCTCGGTGCACAGAAAGTGACTGTGACAGGCGTGACAACCGGCATCTCCGGCGATCGCGCGCAGGCGTTCGAGTTGGTTCGTATCCCGGACATCGTTGGCCAGGGTCCAGGCGCGGTTCAGTGCCGCCGGACCGAGATAATCCGGGCGCCAGGACACCACATCACAGGAGCTGTAACAGACGCCACACCCGATGCATTCAATGCCCGCATCGGCAGCACGACGTTCCGCGGAGTCGGGGCGCACCTGGGCAAATGTCTCGTGGCGGGTGCGAGTTCCTTGAAACTGGCCCTTGGCTTTCGCCCACTTGTCAAAGAACACGGTCATGTCGGTCGCAAGATCTTTGATCACTGGCAGATTGGACAGCGGCGCGATTTCCAAGACATCGGTATCCACGAGGACTCTGCTGACATGGGTCCGGCAGGTCCATCGTGCTTGGCCGTTGACTAACATCGCACACGAGCCACACATGCCCACGCGGCAGGCAAACCGATAACTCAGGCTGGGATCCAATTCCCGTTGGACATACGTGACCACATCCAGAATGGTCTGGCTTTCAAACCGGGGGACGGTGTAGGTGTGGAACGCCCCCGTTTCGGTTCCGCGCCAGACCCGGACGGTGATGGATTTAGCGTTCAACGACATCGCGGTGGACATATTCGTAATGAGTGGTGTTGACGTGGGAAATGCGCCATTCGACGGGTAGACGATTGAACGTGAACGCCACGCGGCGAATTTCCAGCACCGGATCGCCAACCGATAGGTTCAGCATCCTGGCCGTGCCGGCATTGGCCGACGCCGCCCGCACACGCTCATCAATGTGAATCACATTCACGCCGTAGGCATCCAGATAAAGGTTATAGAGCGTGTTGGGACGGTGGCGCACCGTGTCCTCGGTCAGGCCTTTAAAGCGAATGGCCGCTAACGTGATCTGATCCACGATCACGGGCCGCTCATCCATCACCAATAGGTTCTTAATCTTCAGGACATCGGCATTCGCATCAATTCCCAGTTTCTGCGCGGCGATACGATCGGCCTTGCCGGTTCCAAACTGCAGGAGTTGAATGTCGGGGTAGGTGCGGGGTCCGTCATGCGGACTGATATTGAAGAACTGGAAGAACTGCCGGGGACGATTGTGACTCGCCACAAATGTGCCCAATCCTTGTTGGCGCACCAGGATGTGATCGGCCACGAGCACGTCAATCGCTTTGCGCAGCGTGCCAATGGACACGCCAAAACGTTCGCAGAGCCGTTTTTCGGACGGCAGCGCCTCGTCGGGGCGCCATTCCCCTCGCGCTAACGCGTCCAAAATCTGGCGTTGCACGGACTGATACAACGGACCGCTGTGACGAAACGCGTCGAAACTGTTCATGCCGTGGGATCATAGCGGAATCCCCTGAGAGATACAACTCATATAGTTGACTTAGACTAGCCCCGAGGCTAGGATCTGCCTTCCAAGAGTGGAGGAGCGCGCATGGCGAAGGTTGTGATTACGGAGTTCATGGATGCCCCCGCGGTCGCCCAACTCTCGGCGCAGTTTTCGGTGGACTACGACCCCGATCTGGTGGATCGGCCGCAGGATCTCGCGGCGTGGATCGCCGATGCCGATGCCGTGATCGTTCGCAATCGCACCCAGGTCAATGCGGCCTTATTGGCGGCCGGTCCTCGACTCCGGGTGGTGGGGCGACTCGGTGTGGGACTGGACAATATTGATCTTCCGGCGTGCGCTGCCCGCGGGATTACGGTGATTCCCGCAACTGGGGCGAACGCACGCGCGGTGGCCGAGTACGTGATGGGCAGTGCGTTTGTGCTAACACGGGGGTGTTTTTCAGCGACCCGCACCGTCGCCAATGGCGACTGGCCTCGTCTTGCTTACTCTAACGGTGCGGAGCTTCACGGCCGAGTCATGGGGATCGTTGGATTTGGTGCCATTGGTCGCTTGGTGGCCGATATGGCCCGTCTGCTCGGCATGCGGGTTGTGGCCTATGACCCCGCCTTGTCGGGCTCGGATGTGGCATTTGCAATCCATCAGGCGGTGCGCTGTGATCGGTTAGAGGAACTGCTGTCCCAATCGGATGTGGTGAGTTTGCATGTGCCCTTGACCACGGGCACCCGTCACCTGATCAATGCCGATCGCTTGGCTTGCATGAAACCCGCGGC
>JBMSML010000045.1:0-11715 GCA_049421125.1 Burkholderiaceae bacterium | reverse complement strand
CAAACACGACCGGGCGAGCAGCATGGCCGGCCAGCTGCAAGAGGCGCGCTGGGTGATCAAAAATATTCAACAGCGCTTTGACACGATTCTTCGCGTGTCGCAGGCGATTGCCCATGAACAGCAGGCCTTTTTTGAGCAGGGCGAATTGGCCATGAAGCCATTGGTGCTGCGCGAGATCGCCCAGCGCTGCGATCTCCATGAGTCCACGGTCTCACGCGTGACCACAAACAAATACATCCTGACGCCCAAGGGCACCTTCGAATTAAAGTACTTTTTCACCAGCCATGTGGCCACCGAGGGCGGCGGCACAGCGTCGTCCACCGCAATACGGGCCAAGATCAAGCAGTGGGTTACCGAGGAAAATCCCCGAAAACCCCTGTCCGATCAACAGATTGCGGATCGTTTTGGCGACGAAGGGGTCCAGGTTGCGCGGCGCACGATTGCAAAGTATCGGGAAGCGCTCAGAATTGATCCTGTCAGTCAACGAAAGAAACTCTAAAGGGGGATTCACCATGCATTTGACGGTCAAAGGGCATCACATCGACATCACCGACGCGATCCGCCACTATGTGGATCAGAAGTTCGGGCGATCGTGGCGACACTTTGACCATGTTAATGAAGTGCACGTGGTGCTGGGAGTGGAAAAGTTGAACCAGACCGCCGAAGTCACCGTGCACCTGCCGGGCAAAGACATTCACTGCGAGGCCAGCCATACCGATCTGTATGCGGCCATCGATCTCTTGGCCGATAAGCTGGATCGGCAAGTCGTACGGTACAAGGAAATGCATCGTCCGGGTGTGCATCGGGGGCAGACGGCGGCGCAACGCACGGCTTAACGCGCCGCAGCAATCGATCTATAATCCGCCCACTCGACTCGACGAGGCGGAGCTATGAACCGCATTAGCCAGCTTTTACCCCTGACCAACGTCATGATTGGTCTTGAAGCCAGCAGCAAAAAGCGTGTCTTTGAGCAGGCAGGGCTTTTGTTTGAAAACAACCAGGGCATTGCCCGAGTCAAGGTGTTCGACTCACTGTTTGCCCGGGAGCGACTGGGATCGACCGGGCTGGGGGAAGGCATCGCCATTCCCCACGGGCGCATCAAAGGTTTGAAGGAAGCGGTCGCCGCATTGGTGCGGTTGTCCGAACCCGTGGCCTTCGATGCGCCGGATGGAAAGTCGGTCAGCCTGCTGGTGTTTTTGCTGGTCCCCGAGCAGGCCACCCAGCAGCATTTGGAAATTCTTTCGGAGTTGGCCGAGATGCTGTCCGATCGCCCGATGCGCGATGCGCTCCTGACCGAAGCGGATCCGAAGGTCATCCATCAGGCCTTAGAGGCCTGGCAACCGGCCCGTGCTTGACGTTAAGTCACTCTTTGACGAAAACGCAGAGTCGTTAAAACTTAGTTTTTTGACGGGCCAGATCGGTGCAAACCGAAAAATAACGGGCCAATCTACCGAGAGCGCCGATCTGATCGGCCACCTCAATCTGATTCACCCCAACCGGATTCAAGTAATGGGCACACCCGAGGTGGCCTACTACAACCGCTTGGATCCCCAGCGCAAAAGCTACCTCACCGCGGAATTGCTGGCCGGTCAACCGCCGGCCATCATCATTGCCGACGATGAGATTCCTCCGGCCGAACTCTTTGCGGCCTGTGAACGCGAGGGCTTAGCGCTTCTGCGCACGCCCGTGTCGGCCGGCCAGATCATTGAAATCGCGCGGGTTCAGTTGTCCAAGGTTTTGGCGCCTCAGACCCAGAAACATGGCGTGTTTATGGATGTGCTGGGCATGGGGGTGCTGATCACCGGGGAATCCGGACTGGGAAAAAGCGAGCTCGCCCTGGAGTTGATCACGCGCGGCCATGGATTGATTGCCGATGATGTGGTGGATTTCATTCGGGTGGCCCCCGATGCCATTGAAGGGCGTTGCCCGCCGCTCTTGCAAAATCTCTTGGAAGTGCGCGGACTCGGGTTGTTGGATATCCGAACGATTTTTGGCGAGACCTCGGTGCGTCGAAAAATGCGGCTAAAGCTTATCGTGCATTTGATTCGACGCAGTGTGATTGACGAACTGGAGCGACTGCCCTTAGAGGCGATGTCGGAAGACATCATGGGCCTACCAATCCGTAAGGTGGTGATTCCGGTGGCGGCCGGTCGCAACCTGGCCGTGCTGACCGAGGCGGCCGTGCGCAATACGGTGCTGAGCCTGCGCGGCATCGACACCATGCAGGAATTTGTTCAGCGCCAACACGCCGCCATGAACAGCACGCCGCCCACTGAGCCTCAGAAATGAACATTGTGCTGGTGACGGGCATGTCGGGCTCCGGCAAGTCGGTGGCACTGAACGTGCTGGAAGATGCCGGTTACTTCTGCATTGATAACCTGCCCGTGGCGTTTTTAGCGTCGGCCGTGGATACGCTGGCACAACAAGAGCAGTCTCGTCTGGCCGTGGCCGTGGATGCCCGCACCCGTGGTTCGCTGGATCACCTGGCCAAGGGCCTAGAGCATTTGCGATTCAGTGGCCACGAATTAAAAGTAATTTTTCTGAATGCCCGCGATGATGTGCTCGTGCAGCGGTATTCAGAGACACGTCGACGCCATCCGCTGAGCCGGGAAATCGCAAGCCACGCGGTGCTCGAGGAAGACTCGGTGCAGACCCTGATGGACTGCATCCGAAAGGAGCGTGAGGTTCTGGCGGAGATTGAACCCCTAGGCATTTCCTTGGACACCAGTGACCTTCAACCGCAGGTGCTGCGCCGTTGGGTGAAAGAACTACTGGATCTGGAGACCGCCAGACTCACCGTGTTGTTTCAATCATTCGCCTTCAAAGACGGCATTCCCATGGATGCGGACCTGGTCTTCGATGCCCGATGCCTTCCCAATCCGTATTACCAGCCGGAGTTAAAGGCACTGAATGGTCGCGACGCATCGGTGATTCAATATCTGGAATCCCATTCCGTAGTCCATGACATGGTTGCTGACATTGCGCAGTACCTGCGCACCTGGCTGCCCCGCCATGCCGAGGAAAATCGCAGCTATCTGACGGTGGCCATCGGGTGCACTGGCGGACAGCATCGTTCGGTGTATTGCATCGAACGATTGCACGCCCTGTTTAGCGGGGACTACGCCTGCGCGGTACGGCATCGCTCGCTTTCTCAGAAGGGCAAAGCCTAGTCAGTAACTGTTTCACCGGCGCAGGAAGCGGCAAGTCCAAGGCCTGCAGCCATGTGAATCGCCTGAGATGGTTCGGCGCCCCCCGTGGAGGGCGTTGAGCATTCGGCCAATCCAGAATTCCCGCCTCGATCTCTAATCGGTAGTGGCTAAAGGTGTGACGGATGGTGATCACCTCGCGCAGATGGGCTGCGGTGTGAGGCCAGTTCGCCGGCAAGGCATCACGGTCCAATGCCCACGGCACCCATAGACCCGGCCAGATGCCCGTGGTGGGATGTTGGACTAGCCAGACATGCTGCGCCTCCACGGGCACGCACCAATAGGCATACCGCAGGGGAATGCCTCTCTTTGGTCGCGGCACCGGATAGGCGAGCACGTCGCCATGCTGAAACGCAGCACAATGCGAGGCCACCGGGCAGACCGTGCATGACGGTGTCTTGGTGCGGCACACGGTCGCACCAAGATCCATGATGGCCTGGGTGTAGCGGGGCATCTGCGATGCGGAATACGGCAATCGGAGACGTGCTTCTTGCCAGAGTGCACGCTCCATGGCGGGACTGGCCCATGGCAGGGGGCAGCGGGTAACCCGCGCCAATACCCGCTTCACATTGCCATCTAAAATCGCGACCCGTTCCTGAAACACCGTCGATGCGATGGCCGCCGCCGTGGACGGGCCAATTCCAGGCAGACCCGCCAAGGCATCGGCCGTATTCGGGAACACCCCCTGATGTTGAGCAACGATGATCCGGGCACAGGCGTGAAGATTTCGGGCGCGCTGGTAATAGCCAAGACCCGACCAGAGCGCCAAGACTTCTTGCTCGCTGGCACGTGCCAAGCGATGCACCGTTGGAAAACGCTGCAAGAAACGCATGAAATACGGGATCACCGTTTGGACCTGGGTCTGCTGCAACATAATTTCTGAAACCCACACGGGATAGGCATCTGGCGGTGTGGTCTGCCACGGCAGGTCATGGCGACCGTGCTGGGCATGCCAATGCAGCAGCTGATCGGCAAAGGATCCCGCAGACGGTTTAACGCTGGCAACCATGGCAATAAAACGTGCTGCGCTGCTGTTGAACAATGCGTCGAATGCGTGTGCCACGATGCGGGCCACATCGCGGGCATGGATCTCCCTTGTGACCATAGACCTGATGGGACTGACCGTAACGGCCCGCCTGCCCATCGGGGGATACGAAATCCGAAATCGTGCTGCCCCCATGGGCAATTGCCGCCTGCAAAATACGACGGATATGCTGGGCCAAAGCCTCGCATGCCGCTTTGCTCAACGCCCCTGCTTTTTTCTTCGGATGCACCTGCGCTGCAAACAGGGCTTCACAGGCATAGATGTTGCCCACGCCCACCACGGTCTCGCCACTCATCAGCCAGGATTTGACGCTCGCCTGACGTTGTCGTGATCGTTCAAACAGATAGGCCCCTGTGAATTCAGAATCGAGCGGTTCAATCCCCCGGGCACTCATGCCCAAGACGCTGGCGATATCCCCCAATCCCAACGCGGATCGCGCGACCCACTGAATCGATCCGAAACGCCGTGGATCATGAAAGACCATATCAAGCACTTGGTCAACGCAACGAAATGTCATGCGCAGATGATCATGCATCTGCGGCGGTTGCGCGCATGGCACGCACTGCAAGGATCCCGACATGCCCAGATGCACCGCCAACCACCCCTTCGGAAACTCTAAGAGCACGTACTTCGCCCGCCGGCCCACGGCCACGAGAGGCTGGCCCAGGAGATCCGCGAGCGCCCGGCGGGGCAAAGGGTGGCGCAGACGTTTACCAGAACATGTCCATGCCATCACCTGCCCCCCGACGAGGGCGGGGCGCAAGGCTTGCGCAGTCACTTCGACTTCGGGCAGCTCAGGCATGACACGGCATTTTCAGAATCGGGTAGTGTAAGCACATGACGCGTTCAAAATTGATTTCCCCTCGGGCTCTGCTGGCCAGCCTGTTGATGGGGCTTAGCGCAACGGCAGTGGCACAACCGAGTTCGTCCGGGCGCATCGCGCCGGATCGGGGTCAGCAACAGGCGTCCTTGATTTTTCAGATTCTGGCCAGTGAACTCGCCATGTCACAAGGCGAAGTCGGCATTGCCGCCGCCACCTATCTGAGCCTGGCCCGACAGACGCAGGATGCCGGTGCGGCCAAGCGCGCCACCGAACTCGCCATCGAAGCCCGCTCGCCCCAGCGTGCCGAAGAGGCGGCAGCGATCTGGTTAAAAAATGCACCTGCCGATCAGGAAGCGCAAGGCACGCTGGATTTGTTGCAGATCATGCTCGGGGAAACGGAAAAGGTCACGCGCTCTTTGGTGAACCGTCGCAATGCCATTGCGAAAGAAAGCATCGCTGACGCTGCCGCCCCCAATACCAATGGCCTGCGCCCGCAGGAGCTGCGCCTGGAAGCGTTCTACGACTATGTGGCCGGTCTGGTGGGTCGCAGTGTGAACAAAGCCGATGGGTTGGGTATTTTTGAGCGGGTGACCGAGGCCGATCGCCAACGGCCCAGCGTGATATACACCCGGGCCATGCTCAATGAAAAGGCCGGGCAATACCGGGATATGGAGCGTTTATTGCGCCAGCTGATTGCGCAGGATCCCGGTCATGCGCATGCCCATAACGCCTTGGGTTATCACTTTGCCGATCGCAATGAACAGCTAGAGGAGGCCTATGCCCTGATCGAGCGAGCCCTTGCCCTTGCGCCCAATGATGCCCACATTATCGACAGCATGGGATGGATCTATTTTCGCCGTGGCAATCTGGAGCAGGCCGAGAAATATCTGCGACTGGCTCATCGTCAACAGCCGGATGCGGAGATTTCCACACACCTTGGCGAAGTGCTCTGGGTGCGCGGGCAGACCGGCGAAGCCCAGTCATTTTTCCGCGCCGCGTTCTCAGTGGACCCGCGCAATGAGGTGCTGCAAAGCACGCTGAAACGTTTGGGCATCCCCGCCTTCGCCGTTCATCCTCGTTAGCATGCGGGCCATCAGCGGGTGCGGTGCGCTCCTGGTGGCGCTTTCGATCAGTGGGTGCGCCACGACCGCGATCGATTCTCGTGAACGTCTGCAATTGGAGCGGGCCGATGAAACACTGGTCATGGTCACGACCGGTCGCTTTGTTATTCGAGCTGCAGCCCGCACCCCAACAGACGCCGCGCCGCTTGTAGAGCGGGGCGCCCAAGGCCAATTTGAATGGCGCGAATACCGATCGGCCGCGACGATGGCAACGACCACGCGAGAAGTGGTGATCTGGCGCGGGCCCCTTGGGCAATCGGCCGGGAGTATTGAAATGGTCCGCGGCGTGAGCAGCACATTCGATGACCAAGGGCGTCGACTCGACCATCAGGATCAGTTGCGATTTCTGCGCGCCCTCTTGGGCGATGAGGCGGCACCTGCAATGAACGATCCGCAGATCACTGCCGCGTTGAATCGGCTCATGGCATTTTTTCATGAGGCACTTGCTGAGCGCGACGGGTCCCGCGGCGTGCATCAGACCACGCTAGACTTTGGCCGCACCATCGTGTCACTGCGCATTGCCGTTGATGCACCCTAACGAGATTCCCGCGCGCCATGCCCCACCCTGACCTCGAGACACTCTGCATTCCCGCTCCGGCCAAGATCAATCTGTTTTTGCATGTGGTGGGGCGACGCGAGGACGGTTATCACTTACTGCAAAGCGCCTTTGAGCTGATCGACTGGGCCGATCGCATCAGCCTGTCCCGACATTCTGACGGCGAGATCACGCGGACCGGTGACCTGCTTTGCGCGGTCGATGACGACCTGGCCTACCGGGCGGCCCGGGCACTCCAGACCACCCCCGCCTGGCAGGCCCAAGGCCGTCCAGGGGCTCAGATCCATGTGGAGAAATCCGTCCCGTCCGGGGCAGGTTTGGGCGGGGGGAGTTCCGATGCCGCGTCGACCCTGATGGGACTTAATCGACTGTGGGGTCTGGGCCTGGACCGTCAGGAACTCGCCCGACTGGGGCTAAGCCTGGGGGCCGATGTGCCATTTTTCCTGTTCGGCCAGGCCGCCTTTGCCCAGGGGGTGGGCGAGGCGCTCGAGGCCTATGCGACCACCCCACGGTGGGTGGTGTTGGCGGTGCCCGCCTGCGCGGTGCCGACCGGTCCGATCTTCCAAGCCCCTGAATTGACACGAAATTCCAAACCCTTGAAAATTGCGGGCTTCGCCCAAGCAGCCCGCAACCCCGTATGGGAATTCGGCCGCAACGACCTAGAGCCCGTGACCCGGTCACGCTTTCCGCTCGTTGACCAGGCCGCCCAACAGCTTTGTCAGGCCGCCGACCGCGAAGGAATTGCTCCGGTTGCGGTGCGTATGTCGGGCTCGGGCAGTGCGGTTTTTTGCACTGCGCCAGATCAACCGACAGGCCAACGCATCCTTGATCAAATGAACGCGTTCCAAAGATCTGCGCCCGATACCATCGCGCATCTTCGGCTCTGCCAGACCCTGATCACGCACCCAGAGCGCATTTTTTAACCCGTTGGGGAGTCGCCAAGTTGGTTAAGGCACCGGATTTTGATTCCGGCATTCGAGGGTTCGAATCCTTCCTCCCCAGCCAAAATTTCTTTGCCCCGAATACTGAAAGATGGTCGACCGCATATTAAATAAAGAAGGCGGTGCCCCCGAGGGGCTCATGATCTTCACCGGCAATGCCAACCCAAAGCTGGCATCCGATGTCGCACGCCATCTCGGCACGCGACTGGGACGTGCAACGGTCGCGCAATTCAGCGATGGCGAATCAACGGTCGAAATTCTTGAGCATGTGCGCGGCAAGCATGCCGTTGTCTTGCAGTCCACATGCGCGCCTGCCAATGACCACCTGATGGAAGTGATGCTGATGTGCGATGCACTACGTCGGGCCTCAGCCGAGCGGATCACTGTCGCCATTCCCTATTTTGGCTATGCACGGCAGGACCGCCGTGTACGCTCATCGCGGGTACCAATTAGCGCCAAAGTCGTGGCCAATATGTTTCAAACCGTGGGGGTAAGCCGCGTGCTCACTATGGATCTGCACTCCGATCAGATCCAAGGATTTTTTGATATTCCGGTGGACAACGTTTATGCGGCGCCGATCATCCTGGCCGATGTATGGCAGCAGACCTATCAGAATTTATTGGTGGTCTCGCCCGATGTCGGTGGTGTGGTCCGGGCGCGGGCATTTGCCAAGCAAATGGATTGCGATCTTGCGATTATTGATAAGCGTCGGCCCAAGGCCAATGTCTCAGAGGTCATGAACATCATCGGGGATGTCTCTGGCAGAACCTGCATGATCATGGATGACATGGTCGATACCGCCGGCACGCTGACCAAGGCTGCTCAGGCGCTCAAAGATCATGGTGCCGAGCGCGTCGTCGCCTACTGCACGCATGCGGTACTCTCTGGCGGTGCAGCTGATCGCATTGCCCACTCGGCTCTGGATGAGCTCGTCGTGACAGATTCAATTCCGTTATCAAAAGAGTCCCAGGCCACGGGCAGAATTCGGGTCTTATCCTGCGCCGGGTTGTTGGCCGAAACCATTTTAAGAATTGTGAAATCTGACTCGGTCAGCTCTTTATTTGTTGAGTAGTTTTCGTGCCTTTTCTTCTCTTTGAATTGCTGGTCGCGGCAGTCACTGAATTGAAAGGGATTTTTGACCGGCAGCCTACGGGCCGCCAAATTTGAAGGAGTAGTTCATGAAAGTTGTCGCCAATTCCCGCACGGTGCAAGGATCGGGTGCGAGCCGCCGTCTTCGCCGTGACGGTAAAGTGCCTGGCATTGTCTATGGCGCCAAGAAATCCCCCGCCACGATCGAAATGGACCACAACCCCGTGTTGTTGGCACTCAAGGTCGAATCATTTCACTCGTCCATTCTGGATCTGGAGATCGATGGCAAGTCCGAGCAGGTGCTGCTGCGGGATTACCAGATGCATCCCTATCGACCATTGGTGCTGCACATGGACTTTCAGCGCATCGATGCCAATCAGAAACTGCAGACCAAGGTGCCCCTGCACTTTAAGAACCAGGACATCTCGCCGGCCGTGAAGCTGTCCGGGGCCATTGTGAGTCACGTGCTCAACGACGTGCTCGTATCCTGTCTGCCCAAGGACCTGCCCGAGTTCATCGAAGTGGATCTGGCCAATCTGGCCGTGGGCCACTCCATGCACGTGCGCGACCTGGTCATGCCTGCTGGCGTGACCCTGGTGCTCCATGCCGGTGAGAACCCCACCGTGGTCACGGCCTCTGTGCCGGGCGGAGCCGCTGAAGAAGCCACACCGGCAGAAGGCGCCGCTGCACCGGCCGCAGAAGCCAAGCCCGCCGAGAAGTCGGACAAGTCGTAACTCGTTTTTAACGCTCACCACTCACCAGGGCCGCACGATTGAAACTTATCGTCGGCCTTGGCAATCCAGGACCCGAGTACGCCGGCCATCGGCACAACGTGGGGTTCTGGGTGGTCGAGCAACTCCAGCCCTTCGGCTGGTCCCGTGAATCCAAATTCAAAGCCGATCTGGTCAAAACCCGCGTGGCGGGTGAAGACTGCTGGCTGATGAAACCCGCCACGTTCATGAATGCCTCGGGAGAGGCCGTGGGCGCGTTTGCGCGTTTTCATCGACTGGTGCCCGAGGACATCGTGGTGATTCACGATGAACTGGATATTGCCCCGGGCAGTGTCCGTGTCAAACAAGGGGGCGGACACGGCGGGCACAACGGTGTGCGGGACATTGAGTCCCATTTAGGGTCGCCTAATTTCTGGCGACTGCGCATTGGCATTGGCCATCCGCGCGCGCTGAATCTGAATCAGGACGTCGCCGATTTTGTACTGCACGCTCCGCGGCTAGAAGAAAAAATTGCGATTGATCGGGCAGTCGGTGAGGTAGTGCGTGAACTGCCCGCTATCGTCAGCGGGGATACCGCTGCGGCACAGCGTCGACTGCACGCGCTTTAGAACGGCTCTACACCGCATCCGAACGGTGCAGCCCGTTCAGACGTTGAACCGGAAGTGCATCACATCGCCATCTTTCACGATGTAGTCCTTGCCCTCTAGGCGCATTTTTCCGGCGTCCTTTGCGCCATGCTCACCTTTGTAGGTGATGAAGTCATCATAGGCCGTGACCTCTGCACGAATAAATCCACGCTCAAAATCCGTATGGATGACGCCCGCGGCCTGGGGAGCGGTCGCACCAATGCGCACCGTCCAGGCCCGCACCTCTTTCACACCTGCGGTGAAGTAGGTCTGCAGACCGAGCAATGAAAATCCGGCACGAATCAATCGATTCAATCCCGGCTCGTTCATGCCCATATCGCTTAAAAACACGGCTTTGTCTTCATCGGGCATGTCCGCGATCTCGGATTCGATCGCCGCACAAATGGCCACGACCGGGGCCTGTTGTGCCTTGGCATAGGCCTGTAATTTCTCTAAGTGCGGGTTATTGGTAAAACCGCTTTCATTCACATTGGCCACGAACATGGCCGGTTTGGCCGTGATCAAACAAAAAGGCCGAATGAGTTCTTTTTCTTCATCGTACAGATCGAGTGCGCGCACGGGCTTGGCCTGATTGAGCTGGGCCTGGCATTTCTCTAACACCACTAATAAACGCTGCGCCTCTTTGTCATTGCCCGATTTGGCGAGCTTGGCGGTCTTAGCGATCTGCTTGTCAACATTGGCCAGATCGGCCAGTGCGAGTTCGGTCTCGATGGTTTCGATGTCGGCCAATGGATCCACTTTGCCATTGACATGGACCACGTTGTCGTCCTCGAAACACCGCACGACGTTCACGATGGCATCGGTCTCACGGATGTTAGCGAGAAACTGATTGCCAAGGCCCTCTCCCTTGCTCGCTCCGGCCACTAGGCCGGCGATATCGACGAACTCCACCGTGGCCGGCAGGATGCGCTCGGGTTTAACGATCTCGGCCAGTTTTTGCAGTCGCGGATCCGGCACCTCGACGATGCCGACATTGGGCTCGATCGTGCAAAACGGATAGTTCTCGGCCGCAATACCGGCCTTGGTGAGCGCATTAAACAGGGTGGATTTGCCGACATTAGGCAGGCCGACGATGCCGCATTGAAGTGCCATGGGCTTATTTTAACGTGCCCAGCGCGATCACCTTGGCACGGAGTTGGTCATTGGTTTCGATCCATTGCGGATTGGGTTCAATGCAGGCCACCGGGCAGACCACTTGGCACTGCGGTTCATCGAAATGCCCCACGCATTCGGTGCAACGCTTGGGGTCGATCTCGTAGATCTCTTCGCCGAAATAAATGGCGTCGTTCGGGCAGGCCGGCTCACAGACATCGCAATTGATGCACTGATCAGTGATGAGCAAGGCCACGTTACTTCAGCCGCTCCTGTAGCCATTTTTCCACCGACGGAAATACGAACTTACTGACATCACCACCAAGCTGAGCAATCTCACGAACAATGGTGCCCGAGATGAACTGGTATTGATCCGAAGGCGTCAAAAAGATGGTTTCCACGTCGGGCAGAAGATAGCGGTTCATCCCGGCCATCTGAAATTCATATTCAAAGTCGGATACGGC
>JBMSML010000044.1:0-12128 GCA_049421125.1 Burkholderiaceae bacterium | reverse complement strand
CTAGTGGCCCTCGCCTTCGGCCTTGCTCAGCGAGGTGCAACGCCTATCGAAAGAGATCGATGGATTGGGGGCCGTGAATCTCGCCGCGCTCGCCGAGCTGGAACAATCCCGCGAACGGAAACAGTTCCTGGATGCGCAGGCGGCCGACCTGATGGCGGCTGTCGAGACCCTTGAGGATGCCATCCGTAAGATCGATCGTGAAACCCGCTCGCTGTTGCAGGAGACCTTTGACACCGTCAATGCGAACTTCGGTCAGCTCTTCCCACGCCTGTTTGGTGGTGGCGAGGCCAAGCTGGTCATGACTGGGGAAGAGATTCTCGACTGCGGCGTGCAAGTCATGGCCCAACCGCCCGGCAAACGTAACACGTCGATTCATTTGTTATCCGGCGGCGAGAAGGCGTTGACGGCTACCGCCTTGGTGTTTGCGCTGTTCCAGTTAAATCCCGCGCCGTTCTGTCTGCTGGATGAGGTGGATGCGCCGCTGGACGACCCCAACACGGAACGCTTTTGCAACCTGGTGCGTCACATGTCATCGTCCACCCAGTTTGTATTCATTACCCACAACAAGATCGCCATGGAGATGGCCCAGCATTTGATGGGAGTGACCATGCAGGAGCAGGGCGTCTCTCGCGTCGTGGCCGTGGATCTGGATGCGGCCAACGCCATCGCTCAAGAAGCTGCATGACCGATCTGCAGATTGCGATCACGGCCGGTGCCGCGATCGTGGTGCTGTGGATTATCGTCGTCACCATTCGGGAATGGCGGGCGCTGCGGCAGCGCCTGTCCGACACCGAGGTCGTGGTGGACGAGCCAATGTTTGCGGTTCCCACGGAACGCCTGGTCGAGCAGGTGGCGCCGTCACCGATTTCGGAAGCCATTGCCACCCTGCGTTGGCAGGCGCCCATGACCGTGACGCGCATTCAACAGGAATTGCGCGGATGGCGACACGTGGGATCAAAGCCAATCTACTTTGGATGGCAACGAAATCCCGACGCGATGTTCTTGGCCGAGTCCGGGGAGGACAGCGTAGTGGGGCTTCAGGTGGGCGTGTTGTTGGCCACGCGCAGTGGTCCGATCCATGCCATGGAGTATTCCGAGTGGCAGGAGGCCCTTGGTCGAATCGCCCGATCGCTCGGTGCTCAGCTCGATCTCCCGACGATGAACGATGTGCTGTCGAGGGCACGACAGTTGGATCAACAGTGTGCGGCGGTGGATGCCCAGCTTGCGCTCGTCATTACTGCGTCACATGTGCTTTCGGCCTCGTCGATCGCCTCGGCGGCCCACGCGGCGGGACTGGAGGTAAGGGGTGATGCGCGATTTGCCATGGGTCCTTTACATCATCAGCGCTTTTCTGTGTTTCCGGGGCAAAACGGCAACACGATCGTGTTGTTGCTCGATGCACCGCGCACACCGTCACCGGAGCAGGCCTTTGATGAGATGGTGGAGTGCGCGCAGCGCATGGCCGCGCTGCTCACGGCCGATGTGACGGACGAATCTGGCCGTCTGCTGTCGCCGCCCGATATCGAGCAGATTCGTCAACAGGTGCTACAGCGCGCGCAGGCCTTAGCGCAGCTCGGTATCACAGCGGGTGAGTCCATCGCCCAGCGGCTCTTTTTGTAGCCATGATGGGAAAGGCGCCTGGTACCTCTTCCGGCAGGCGTTACGCGTCGCTCTCGGATGCGCGGGCGCTCGAGACGCGCGAACGCATCCTGCAATTGCGCAGCGAGGTGGCCCGTCATCAACGGGCCTATCACCAAGATGATGCACCACTGATTTCGGATGCTCAATACGACGCGCTCGTGCGCGAACTCGAAGCCTTGGAGTCCGAGTTTCCGGAGCTCGCTCCTGGTTTGTCACCGGTCGATCAGGTGGGGTTTGCCGCGAAACGCGAGTTTGCCGAGGTGCGTCATCGTGTGCCCATGCTGAGCCTGAATAACGCCTTTGAGGATTCGGATATCACGCAATTTGTGAACCGGCTCGGACAACTGCTTCAGGTGAGCGATCCTGCGCGGGACCTGCGGTTCAGTGCTGAATTAAAGTTTGATGGCATTGCCATCAGCGTGCGCTATGAGGCGGGGCGTTTGGTTCAGGCGGCTACCCGCGGCGATGGATCGGTGGGCGAGGACATCACGGTCAATGCCCGGGTGATTGCGTCCATTCCACATCGTCTGACGGGGAAGGTGCCCGAGGTCTTGGAGGTGCGCGGTGAGGTTCTGATGCAGAAAAAAGATTTTGCGGCATTGAACGCGCAGCAGCAGGCGGCCGGGGACAAAGTCTTCGTAAACCCGCGGAATGCGGCGGCCGGCAGTCTGCGTCAGCTTGATAGCACCGTGACGGCAAAACGGCCCTTAAGTTTTTTCGCCTACGGCGTGGGGGAGGTGGTGGATCCCGAGGGCGTCACGCGTGGGTTGACCGGTCACAGCGACTGGCTCGATCAGCTCGCGCGGTGGGGATGTCCGATGTCGTCCGAGCGTCGTCGCGACGTCACGCCTCAGGGCTTGTTGGCGTTTTACCAGCAGGTGCTGGGCAAACGGGCCACACTGCCTTTCGAGATTGATGGCGTGGTCTACAAATTGGAGTCGCTCGCACAGCAGGCCCAGGCGGGCTTTGTCTCGCGTGCCCCACGCTTTGCGATTGCCCATAAGTTTCCCGCCGAAGAAGCCAGCACGCGATTGGTGGACATCGATGTCCAGGTGGGGCGCACCGGCACCTTAACGCCGGTGGCCCGACTTGAACCGGTGTTCGTGGGCGGTGTAACAGTCACCAACGCGACACTCCACAATCAAGACGAGATCGAACGCAAGGATGTGCGTATCGGCGATACCGTGTGGGTGCGGCGTGCCGGTGATGTGATCCCGGAGGTGTTGGGCCCGATCCCGGCCTTACGTCCTGCGCACGCCCGTGTTTTTCGTATGCCCACGCACTGTCCGGTGTGCGGGAGTCTGGCGGTGCGCGAACCGGGCGAAGCCGCCGTGCGTTGCCCGGCCGGGTTGAGTTGCAAGGCGCAGCGCAAACAGGCCTTTTTGCATTTCGCACAACGCAAGGCCATGGACATTGAAGGGCTTGGCGAAAAGATTGTGGATCAGTTGGTCGATGGCGGCCATGTGAGCACATTGGCCGACCTGTACCGGTTGGATGTGGACACGCTATCTTTGCTCGAACGCATGGCGCAGAAATCGGCGCAGAATCTGGTGGATCAGATTGACCGTTCGCGTGAGACCAGCCTTGCACGATTTCTGTTTGCCTTGGGCATTCGGCATGTGGGGGAGCGCACGGCACGTGATCTCGCCTTGCATTTTCAGTCCATCGATGCCCTGCGTGTCGCCCGAGAGGACGACCTGATGCAGGCTCCGGATGTCGGCCCGGTGGTGGCGGCCTCCATCCGCAGCTTTTTCGATCATCCCGACCAGGCGCAGGTCGTCTCGGCCCTCTCGGCGGAAATTCGGACACCGCGCTTGGATGACCGGCCCGCCGTCGCGCCTATGGCCCGTGCCACCCGCGCGACGGATGTGGCCAGCGCGGCATTGCCGTTCGTGGGCAAGACGGTCGTCCTTACGGGTACCTTGTCTTCCATGACCCGTGATCAGGCCGGTGATTGGGTTCTCGCGCTAGGCGGAAAGCTGAGCGGTTCAGTATCCGCCAAGACCGCCATGGTGGTCGCCGGTGAGGCCGCCGGCAGCAAGCTCACCAAGGCCCAGGAGTTGGGCGTGGCCGTGATCGATGAGGCGGCGTTCATGGCGATAATCGAGCCTTATAAGACAGGCGTAGACCAAGAGGACAGAAGGCGATGAGCAGATTTTCCGGTCAGGTTCGTAAAGCGGTTTTTCCGGTGGCGGGATTGGGCACACGATTTTTGCCTGCGACCAAGGCGAGCCCAAAGGAGATGCTGCCGGTGGTGGACAAGCCGCTGATTCAGTATGCCGTAGAAGAGGCCGCCGCCGCGGGCATCACCGACATGATCTTCATCACCGGTCGCAGCAAGCGTGCGATCGAGGATCATTTCGATAAGGCCTATGAACTGGAAGCGGAGTTGGAAGCCAAGAATAAGACTGCGCTATTAGAGGTGGTGCGCAGTGTGGCGCCGGCGAGCATCAACTGCATCTACATCCGACAGCCCGAGGCCTTGGGTTTGGGCCATGCGGTACTGTGCGCTGAACCGGTGGTCGGTGATGAGCCGTTCGCGGTCTTGCTGGCCGATGATCTAATGGATGCCGGTGAGCATGGTGCGGCCGTGATGCGTCAGATGGTGAACGTCTATGCCCAGCATCACTCCAGTGTGATTGCCGTGGAAGAGGTACCACGTCAGGACACGTCCCGCTATGGCATTGTCAGCAGCGTGCCATTTGCGCCGCGCACTGAACAGATCACCGCGATCATTGAGAAGCCGTCTCCGGAATCGGCGCCGTCGAACCTGGCCGTCGTGGGCCGCTATCTGTTGACGTCGCGCATCTTTGATCTGATTCGGACCCAGGGCCGGGGTGCAGGCGGCGAGATTCAACTCACCGACGCCATCGCGCGTCTGCTGTTGGAGGACAAAGTGCTGGCCTATCGGTTCGAGGGCCAACGATTCGATTGTGGGTCGAAGCTGGGGTACATGCAGGCCTCAGTCACGCTTGCCCAACGACATGCTGACATTGGATCGCCGTTTTCAGACTGGCTTACCGGCGCGCTGATTAAGCGGCAATCGCCTTGAGCAGATCGGCTTCCAGCGCGATCTGATCCCTGCCTTGGGCCAGGGATTCGCCCTGAATTAGAAACACGTCTTCGGCGCGCTCGCCCAGGGTCATGACCCGCGCGGTCTGCAGGCGTACCCCGTGTTCGGTCAGCGTTTTGGCAATCGAATAAAGTAAGCCCGTGCGGTCGGCAGCCGTGACATTGAGCACGTGGTATTGCCCTTTGGCATCGGGGCGCAGATCCACCGAGGGAAGAATCGGAAAATAGCGTGACTGTCGTGAGATGCGGCCATGCCGTGGCGCCGGCAACGGCGACTGACTGGCCAAGGCCTGGCCAAGACCCGATTCGATGATCGTGAGCATCTCCCGTTCTTGGCCGTAAAACTCGCGTGGGTCGACCAGGAAGGTGTCCATGGCGTAACGATTGGCCGTGGTGTGGACCTTCGCATCCAGGATGCTCATGTTCTGGCCGTCAAAATAGGCGCAGATGCGTGCAAACAGATCTGCAGCGTCGGGCTGATACACCACGACCTGTAAGTGGACATCGTTCGGCGCGCGACGTGCGATGACGATGGGCTCGGGGCGATCCGATCGCCAGGCGATCAACCGGGCATGCCATTCGATTTCATCGGCCTCGTGACGCAGAAAATATTGCCGCTCTAGGCCCTTCCAGAAACGCTGAGCGGCCTCGACCTCTTTGCCGTGAAGTCGTAACAGGCGTTCGGCCTCGGTGGTCTTGGTCTGGACCCCATCGTGCGGACGGAATTGCGCGTGGCCCGCACGGGTGCGCGGGGTGGTCAGGACCCCCATGGTGCGTTGATAGAGCTCCTCCAGAAGACGCGCCTTCCAGTTATTCCAGACCTTTGGACTGGTGCCACGAATGTCGGCCACTGTGAGCAGATACAACGCATTGAGCCGATATGGGGTGCGGATGAGTTTGGCGAATGTGGCGATCGTGTCCGGATCCGCGAGATCCTGCTTCTGCGCGATCTGAGACATCGTTAAATGATGCTCCACCAGAAAGACCAGCAGTTGCGTGGTCTCGGCATCAATGCCATGGAGTCGGGCAAATCGACGAACCTCGGCCTTGCCCAGCACGGAATGGTCTCCGCCACGTCCTTTGGCGATGTCATGGAACAGCGCAGCGACATAGAGCACCCACGGCCATTGGAACTCCGCCATCAGTTGACTGCAGAGCGGAAATTCGTGGGCGTGTTCGTCCATCGTGAACCGCCGCAGATTCCGGATCACCTGCAAGATGTGCTGGTCCACGGTGTAAACGTGGAACAAGTCATGTTGCATCTGGCCCACGATGCGCCGAAACACGGGAAGCACGCGGCCCAAAATGCCCAGGTTGTTCATCAATCGCAGTCCGTGAACAATGCCGCGTGGTTGCTGCAGGATCGATAGAAAGAGTGCGCGATGCTCCGGGTTTTGACGAAACTCGCTATCGATGTGATCCCGGTTGTTCCACAGTGCGCGCATGGTGCGTGCGGTCATGCCGCGCAGTTCCGGATGCTGCTGGAGCACCAGGAAGGACTCCAGGATGGCCGGTGGGTGACGCGCAAACAGGTTGTCGTCACGCATGTCGAGCAGGCCATAGACTTCCTGAAAGTCCTCGTTGATCGGTCGAGGCGTCGCGCTCGGGTGCGAGGCGGTCGAGGGAAACAGACGGGGCTCCAGATTGGCCAGCAGCAGAGAACTGATTTGTAAAATGGCTTTGGCGGCCCGGTAGTAGCGCTGCATCAACATCTCGCTGGCGCGTTTGCCGCGTTCCGGTCCGATGCCAAGCCGATCGGCGACCGCGTTTTGCAGGTCAAACACGAGCCGGTCTTCGCGACGACCCGCGGCGAGATGCAGGTGGCCGCGAATCCGGCTCAACAAACGTTCGCTCTTGGCGAGCTCCCGTGCTTCGCGCTCGGTGATCAGTCCGTCGCGCGCCAGATCCGACCAGCGTCGACCAAGACCAAAGGCGGTGGTGATCCAGTGCAGCACCTGCAGATCGCGCAATCCCCCCGGGCTTTCTTTGCAGTTGGGTTCAAGGCTGTAGGGGGTATCCTGTTGTCGGGCGTGACGCTGTTGCATCTCCAGGAGTTTGTTTTGCGCAAAGTCCGTGACCTCCATCGTGGTCATCCAGGCGGAGTGCAAGGACTTGACCAAGGACTTTGGGCCGGCCACCCATCGGGACTCCAGCAGCGCGGTGGCCACGGTGAGATCCGATTCGGCATGGCTCATGCACTCGGACACGCTGCGAATGCTGTGCCCCGCATCCAGTCCGATATCCCACAGGGCTGACACCAACTGTTCGGCCGCGGGCCGAATATTGGCTTCGCGATAGTCATCGGGCATCAGGATCAAGAGGTCCACATCGGAATGCGGGAACAACTGCCCTCGGCCGTAGCCGCCCACGGCCACCAATGCGGCCCCGCCAAATCCTGCCCAGTCCCACAGGTCGGCCAGGATACGGTCGACCTGGCGGGCCATATCGGCCAGCGGTAAGGCGGGATTTACGCCGGCGGTCCAGCCCTCGGCGTTACGGGTTCGAGCGTCTTTGAGTGCGTGCTTAAGCCGGTCAATGGGGCTGTGGGCATCGATCACGGTCGGGACTTCCCTGCGAGACGGTCAACACGTCCACCCCGGTGTCGGTGACCAGCACGGTGTGCTCCCACTGGGCCGAGAGGCTGTGGTCCTTGGTGACAATGGTCCAGCCGTCGGCCAGTTCCTTAATCTCCGGGCGGCCGGCGTTAATCATGGGTTCAATGGTGAAGGTCATGCCGGGCTTTAATTCCACGCCGGTTCCGGGACGGCCGTAATGCAGGACCTGGGGCTCTTCGTGAAAGCCGCGTCCGATGCCATGCCCGCAGAACTCCCGCACCACGGAATAGCCCGATGACTCGGCGAGTTTTTGGATGGCCGCGCCAATATCACCGAGCCGTTTGCCCGGTGCCACCTGTTGGATACCCGCCCACATGGCCTCGCGGGTGGTCTCGCACAGTCGTTTGGCGGCAATCGAGGGTTCGCCCACCGAAAACATCCGGCTAGTGTCGCCATGAAATCCGTCCTTGATCACCGTGATGTCGAGGTTCACGATGTCCCCGGGTTTTAGGACCCGGTCGCCGGGCACGCCGTGGCAGACCTGGTGGTTGATGGACGTGCAGATGGACTTGGGGTAGGGCTTGTAGCCGGGCGGGCAGTAGTTCAATGGGGCAGGAATGGTCCCCTGGACCTGGACCATGAACTCATGGCATAGCCGATCGAGTTCGCCCGTGGTGATCCCGGGCTGGACGTAGGGGGTGATGTAATCCAGCACCTCGGAGGCCAGCCGACCGGCCACCCGCATGGCGGAAATCTCGGAAGCGGATTTGGTAATGATCGGCATAAGACGTTACAATCGCAGGTTATTGGAAATCATTGATTTTCAATAGGTTTTTTCCATTTTAACCCGAAGCACTCAACGCAAGGGTGTTGGAGCAGGAAAAACCCTGCGCCGATCACTGTTGGGTGCCGAGTCTAACCCTTGCAGGAGAAATAATCATGTCTGTATCCATGCGCGAAATGCTCGAGGCCGGCGTGCACTTTGGCCACCAAACCCGCTTCTGGAACCCCAAGATGGCGCCTTACATTTTCGGCCATCGCAACAAGATTCATATCATCAACCTTGAGCATACGGTGCATCACCTAAACGATGCGCTGAAGTTCATCAAACAGCTCGCCCAGCGTCGCGGCACGGTGCTCTTTGTGGGTACCAAGCGCCAGTCGCGCGAGATCATCGCGGAAGAGTCTGCCCGTGCCGGCATGCCGTATGTGGATCAACGCTGGCTGGGCGGCATGCTCACCAATTTCAAAACCGTGAAAACCTCGATCAAGCGCTTGAAAGACATGGAAACCACGTCGGCCGAAGGCGGCTCAGAGCGTATGAGCAAGAAAGAGGCGCTCTCCTTTGGTCGTGAACTGGAAAAGCTCAACAAGACCTTAGGCGGCATCAAAGACATGGCCGGATTGCCCGATGCCCTTTTTGTGGTGGACGTGGGTTATCACAAGATCGCCGTGCAGGAAGCCAACAAACTTGGCATTCCCGTGGTGGCGGTTGTGGACACGAACCATTCGCCCGAGGGAGTGGACTACGTGATTCCGGGCAATGACGACGCCAGTCGCGCCGTGACCTTGTACGCGCGTGCTGTGGCCGATGCCATTCTCGATGGTCGCGCCAATGCCGTCGCCGATGTCGTGGCGGCGGTTCGTGGTGAGAGTGATGAGTTTGTCGAGGTGGAAAGCGCCTCGTAAGCGGCTTGAAGAAGGATCCGTGGCCGATGGGCCCGGATCATGAAGCAGTCAGGCCGCAGTTGTTGTATCGGCCTTTTTGTTACCGAATGGTCTAGAGATACAGGAGAGATGGTGATGGCGGAAATTACCGCAGGTATGGTGAAAGAGCTTCGTGAGAAGACCGACGCACCCATGATGGAGTGCAAGAAAGCCCTGGCCGAAGCGGGTGGCGATATGGCCAAGGCAGAAGAGATTCTGCGTGTAAAGCTGGGGAGCAAGGCCAGCAAGGCCGCCGCGCGTGTGGCCGCCGAAGGCGTCGTGTCCATATACGTGAATGGTGCACAGGCCGCCATTGTGGAAGTGAACAGTGAAACGGATTTCGTGGCAAAAAACCCCGACTTCCTGGCGTTTGCATCCGATGTGGCCAGACTCGTGAGCACCGGTCAGGTGGCCAATGTCGAGGCATTGTCGGGTCAATCCCTTGGCGCGGGCACCGTGGAGTCGGTCCGCACGGCCCTGGTGGGAAAGATCGGAGAAAACATCTCGGTGCGTCGATTCGCCACCGCACAGGCAAAGGGAAAGTTTTATTCCTACATCCACGGTGGTAGCAAAATCGGTGTGCTGTTGGATCTCGTGGGCGGCGATGAGGCCCTCGGTCGCGATCTGGCCATGCACATTGCGGCGTCCAAGCCCAAGTCACTCGATGTCTCGGGCGTGGATACGGCATTGATTGAGACCGAGCGACGCATTGCAACCGAGAAGGCGGCCGAATCCGGCAAGCCGGCCGACATTGTGGCCAAGATGGTAGAGGGCACCGTGCAAAAGTTCCTGAAGGAAGTCACGCTGCTCGGTCAGGTGTTTGTGAAGGCCGAAGACGGCAAGCAAACCATTGAGCAACTCTTGAAAGTCAAAGGCGCTTCGATCGCCGCTTTTACCCTGTTCATCGTGGGGGAGGGCATCGAGAAGAAAGTCACCGATTTCGCTGCCGAGGTGGCCGCACAACAGGCGGCTGCGCGCGCGGCATAAATCAAGGACGCATCATGGCGGTTGTGACCAAGCGCATCTTGCTCAAACTCTCAGGAGAAGCCCTGATGGGGCAGGATCCCTATGGGATCAATCGCGAAACCATTGATGGCATCGTTAAGGAAATCGCCCAGGTCACGCAGGTGGGCGTGGAGGTGGCGGTGGTCATCGGAGGGGGCAACATCTTTCGCGGGGTAGCCTTGGGGGCCTCGGGCATGGACCGCGCCACCGCCGATTACATGGGAATGATCGCCACCGTCATGAACGCGCTCGCGTTGCAGGATGCCATGCGACGTGCCGGGCTGACTGCGCGCGTGCAGTCAGCGCTGCGTATTGATCAGGTGGTCGAACCCTACATCCGCCCCAAGGCGATTCGGTATCTGGAAGAGGGCAAGGTGGTGGTGTTTGCCGCTGGCACTGGCAATCCGTTTTTCACCACCGACACGGCGGCGGCCTTGCGCGGCGCCGAAATCGGTGCCGAGATCGTGCTCAAGGCGACCAAGGTCGACGGAGTCTATAACCGGGATCCGGTCAAAGACCCGACCGCCAAACGGTACGACCAGGTCACCTTTGATGAGGCGATTTCCCAGAATCTGAAGGTAATGGACGCGACCGCGTTTGCCTTGTGCCGGGATCAGAAGCTGCCGATCCGGGTCTTCAGTATTTTTAAACCCGGCGCGTTGGCCCGCATCGTTTCCGGTGAACCCGAGGGCACTCTGGTGCACGTGTAAGCCGATTATTGGCCTTGTGGAGAACGTAAGATGACAACGGTTCAGGAAGTCCGCGCCACTGCAGAAAGCAAGATGGCCCGCAGCATTGAGAATCTGAAGACCAATCTGTCGAAAGTGCGTACTGGTCGCGCCCATACCGGACTGATGGATCACATCCAGGTCGACTACTACGGTAACCCCACGCCATTGAACCAGGTGGCCAACGTGACCCTGGTCGATAGCCGCACGATTGGCGTTCAGCCATGGGAAAAGAAAATGGTCGCCGTAGTGGAAAAAGCCATTCGCGAATCCGACCTGGGACTCAATCCCGCCACCTCCGGCGATTTAATTCGAGTACCGATGCCGGCCTTGACCGAGGAGCGACGCCGGGAACTGACCAAGGTGGTCCGCCACGAAGGCGAGGAGACCAAGATTGCCGTGCGCAACATTCGACGTGATGCGAATGAGAATCTGAAGAAGATGGTTAAGGATAAGGCCATCTCGGAAGATGACGAACGACGTGGTCAGGACGACACCCAGAAATTAACCGACAAGTTTATTGCCGAGATTGATAAGCTCTTGACACAAAAAGAAGCGGAGATCATGACGGTATGATCGACTCGGCGCACCACAGCTCGACCCTGGTGGTCCCCACGGTGCACGACGTGCCCCGTCATATTGCCGTGATCATGGACGGCAATGGCCGGTGGGCCAATGCCCGTCACCTGCCCCGTGTGGTGGGGCATGAGCGCGGTGTGGCCGCCCTGCGTCAGGTGGTCGAGGCCTGCATGCATCGGGGCGTTCGATTCCTGACGGTCTTTGCCTTCAGTTCGGAGAACTGGCGGCGCCCGGAAGAAGAAGTCTCCTTTCTGATGGGCCTATTCATCAAGGCCTTAGAGCGCGAGGTGCGGGATCTCAAATCCAATGGCGTGCGTCTGCGCGTGATTGGCGATAAGAGCGCCTTTAGCAAAAAGTTGTGCGACATGATTGATCGGGCCGAACGCACTACGGCCGATAATGATGCCTTTCATCTCACGGTCGCGGCGAACTATGGCGGCCGTTGGGACATTCTGCAGGCGACCCGTCGTATGCTTGATGCCCACCCGGAGCTTGCCACGTCCACTACCCCGATCTCCGAGGAGCAGATTGCACCGTATCTCTCCATGCATTACGCACCCGAGCCCGATTTATTCGTGCGCACCGGGGGAGAGCAGCGCATCAGCAATTTCCTGCTCTGGCAGATGGCCTACTCGGAGTTCTATTTCACCGATTGTTTCTGGCCGAATTTCGATCACATCCAATTGGACTTGGCGATTGCCTCCTACCAGCAGCGTGAGCGCCGGTTCGGTCGCACCTCGGCCCAGGTCGCACAGCAGCAACAATGCTCCTCACCCGTGTCCTGACCGCGGCGGCAGTACTGATCGTTCTTAGTGGAGTTGCATGGTGGTCGCCGCCCGCG
>JBMSML010000043.1:0-12173 GCA_049421125.1 Burkholderiaceae bacterium | reverse complement strand
GGTTTTCAAGACCGGTGCATTCAACCGCTCTGCCACGCTTCCGTAAGCCCTGATTTTATCAGGGCTTGCCCCATCGTCCGGCGCATCCCGACGCTGAAAAACTTGCTATCGTCTGCCCTCGGCCAGACATGCGAGCGACACGATGAGCGCACCCAAACGAGGATTACGAAAAGGCCTGGTGAACTACGGCGACACCGAGTTCTCGCTGTTTCTTCGCCGTGCGTTCATTAAGGGTGCCGGATTCACCGACGACGCCCTGGATCGGCCCATCGTGGGCATCGCCAATACCGGCAGCGGATTTAATCCTTGCCACGGTAACGCCCCACAACTGATCGAGGCCGTTAAACGTGGTGTCATGCTCGCCGGTGGATTACCCATGGAATTTCCCACCATCTCCCTGCATGAGAGTTTCGCGCGGCCCACCAGCATGTTTTTGCGCAATCTGATGTCCATGGATACCGAAGAGATGATCCGTGCGCAGCCCATGGATGCGGTGGTGCTGATTGGCGGATGCGATAAGACCGTTCCCGCACAGCTGATGGCGGCCGCCTCGGTCAATATTCCCGCCATCGAATTGATCACCGGTTCCATGCTGACGGGATCCCATCAGGGCACACGCGTTGGGGCCTGCACCGACTGCCGCCGTTACTGGGGCCAGTTTCGTGCCGAAGAGATCGATGCCAATGAGATCAATGCCGTCAATAACGAGTTAGTGGCCAGCGTGGGCACCTGCTCTGTGATGGGCACGGCGAGCACCATGGCCTGCATCGCCGAGGCCTTGGGCATGACCGTTTCCGGTGGTGCATCACCACCGGCCGTTACGGCCGATCGGATGCGGATTGCAGAACTTACCGGCAGTACCGCCGTGACCATGATCGCCCAAGACCTTACACCCGAAAAAATCCTGACCCCAAAGGCATTTGAGAATGCACTGCGGGTTTTGCTGGCCATTGGTGGGTCCACCAATGGGCTGGTGCATCTGGCTGCGATTGCGGGCCGCCGGGGCATACGCATTGACCTGGAGCGACTGGATCAGTTTGCAAGCGCGACACCGGTCTTGGTGAACCTGAAGCCCTCCGGTGCCCACTACATGGAGGATTTCCATCACGCCGGAGGCATGCATGCCCTGCTGCGCGAACTGCGTCCTTTGCTTCATATGGATACCCTCACTGTCTCCGGCATCACACTGGAGGAACAACTCCACGCCGCCCCACCACCCTTCACACAATCAGTAATTCGATCGCGCACCGATCCGATCTACCCCGAGGGAGGGCTCGCCGTACTGTTTGGCAACCTTGCACCACAGGGCGCCATCATCAAGCAATCGGCAGCACATCCTGATCTGATGGAACACGAAGGCCGTGCGGTGGTTTTCGAGAATCTGGAGGACATGGCCAATCGCATCGATCGCGATGATCTGGATGTCACGGCGCAGGATGTGCTCGTTTTAAAAAACATCGGCCCCAAAGGGGCTCCCGGAATGCCCGAGGCCGGCTACATTCCGATTCCAAAAAAAATCGCTCGCCAAGGTGTCAAGGACATGGTGCGCATCTCCGATGGCCGGATGAGCGGAACGGCCGGCGGCACCATCGTGCTGCACGTGACCCCGGAGTCCGCAGTGGGCGGTCCACTTGCACTGGTGCGCAACGGTGATCGGATCCGCCTATCGGTGGTCAATCGCCTGATCGCTCTATTGGTGAGCGACACGGAACTCGCCGCACGCGCAGCGGCGTTCACGCCACGGCCGCCCACAGCACCGCGTGGTTATCAGAAATTATTCCTCGACACAGTGTTGCAGGCCGATGCGGGCGCAGACTTTAATTTTCTGCAGGCCGAGACCATGCCGCACACCATACCCTCTGCTCGCAAGACCTGAATCGATTGGGCATGACAACCGCCACCCTTCCCGCGATACTGCAGGTCGGACAGTTCCCCGGCGCCATGCAGGCCGCAATCGACGCCCGACTGACCACGCATCGTGAGCCCCATGCCGCGATTCAAGGCATTCTCACACGCAGCAACACCCGCATTGAGCCTGCGCTCATTGATGCGCTGCCTGCGCTTCGTGTCATTGCCACCTGCGGTGTCGGCTATGACAATATTCCGCTTGACCTGTGCCGTGCGCGGGCCATCGCGGTCAGCAACACGCCAGGCGTATTAAACGATGCCGTCTGCGAACTCGCTGTCGGCCTGCTGTTAAGCCTGCTGCGCCGCCTGCCTGCGGCGGATCGGTTTGTGCGCGAGGGCAACTGGGCCCACGGCGCCTTTCCGCTCACGCGTTCGCTGGCCGGCAAACGCGTGGGCATCGTGGGGATGGGCCGTATCGGAGTGGATCTGGCCCAACGCCTGCTGCCATTTAAGGTCAGTATCGCCTACACCGGCCCGCGAGAAAAACCCCAACTGCCCTATCGATACTGCCCGCAACTGCTCGATCTGGCCCACGACAGCGATGTGCTTGTGCTCACCTGCCCGGGCGGCCCAGAGACCGATCATCTGGTGAACGCGGAAGTCTTAACGGCCTTGGGGCCCACGGGCCTCCTGATCAATATGTCGCGCGGATCGGTCGTTCATGAATCCGATCTGATCGATGCCCTAGAGCGCCAGATCATTGCCGGCGCTGCGCTCGACGTGGTGACTGATGAACCCCACGTGCCACCACGTTTGCGCGCACTGCCCAATGTGGTGTTAACACCGCACGTGGGCAGCGCCACCGAAGAGACTCGGGTGGCCATGACGCGACTGGCCATCGACAATCTAGAATCCTTCTTTACGAATCAGTCCCTTCTCACACCTGTTGTTGCCATTGACACCTAATATGCCGCTGATTGCCTCGCCATTACCTGCCGTTTTGTCTCCGGTGGTCACACCGTTTACCGCCACCGGCGATGTGGATGCCGCCAAGCTCGCCAAACAGTGTCAGTGGCTGCAACGCCATCAGGTGGGGCTTGCCGTATTTGGAACCAATTCCGAAGCCAATTCCTTATCGGTCAGTGAACGCATAAGGGCCTTGGAGTACCTGGTTCAACAAGGCGGCCTGCCCGGATCGCAGATGATGCCGGGTGCGGGCGCCTGTTCGGTGCCGGATGCCGTGGCGATGAGCAAGGCCGCCGTCGCCCTCGGATGCGCCGGAACACTGACACTGCCGCCCTTTTATTACAAAGACGTTCCCGATGATGGGCTGTTTGCCTATTTTTCCAACATCATTGAAGGCGTGGGGGACGCTCGCCTTCAGATCTATCTCTACAACATCCCACCCGTGACCAAGGTGGGATTCTCGCTGGCCCTGATTGAGCGATTGTTAAAGGCCTATCCCATCACCATCGTGGGCATGAAAGACAGCTCGGGCGATTGGGCCTACACCGAATCCGTCATCCAGGCCTTTGCGCCAGCAGGCTTTCGGATGTATGCCGGTAGCGAGACGTTTCTACTGCGCACGCTGCGCGCCGGTGGCGCGGGGTGCATCTCGGCGACCACCAATGTCAATCCTGGCCCGATCGCGGCATTGGCAGCGCACTGGCAGTCGGCCAACGCCGATGCACAACAGGCGGCTCTCGATCAGGTGCGTCAGGTGTTTCAGAGCCGGCCCATGATCCCCGCCATGAAAGCGGCCATCGCACATTTTTCTAACGATCCGTTATGGGCGCGGGTTCGCCCGCCGCTGGTGGGCCTGAATGCCGAAAAGACTCAAGACCTGGTGGCCGCGATGCAGTCCATCGGGTTTGAGATCACTGGCCTTTGATTTCTTTCTCCAGTAAGGCATTGGCCGCGACCAGCAGATCATCGTAACGCTGCCGCTCGACCCGGATCTGCTCGGGCGTCCAGGAGTAAAACCCGCGCCCCGCTTTCATGCCAATGGCGCCTTGGGCGACGTGGTCGGACAACACCCGACTGGGCACTGCGTCATTGCATAGATCGGGATAGATGGACTGCGCGGCCGCATGATGCACATCGAGCCCAGCATGATCGCGCTGCAGGCATGGGCCGGCGGCCAGGTAACGAAACCCAAACCCGAAACGCACCGCGGCATCCACGTCCTGGGGCGTGGTGATGCCCTGATCAATCAGCTTCATCGCTTCACGTGATACGGCGTGTTGTAGTCGATTCACCAGAAAACCAGGCAGATCTTTTGTGACCCGTATGGGCACCTTGCCCACCGACTGCATATAGCCCGCCACACGATCGGCCACGGCAGGATCGGTGTGATCCGACGAGATGACCTCCACACCGGGCACCAGATGGGCCGGCATAAAGTAATGCGTGCCCAGCATCCGATGTTGACTAGCCAAGCCTTCTCCGATACAGCTGATGGGCAAGGCCGATGAATTACTGCACAGCGGTGTCGTCGGGGGGGCCAGCTGCTCCAACTGCGCAAACAACGCCTGCTTGAGGGCAAGTGCCTCGGGCACGGCCTCAATCACCAGATCAACATCCGACCAGACCACATTCGCTGGGTTCTCCACCAGTTCCAGGCCCGCTGATCCATGTGACCGCAATCGTGCCAATGCGGCGGAAAACCGCTCCGGTATGGTGGCCGCCCGCGCATCATTGGGGTTCACGATCACCGTCTTCCATCCATGGGCAGCAAACGACGCCGCGATATCCACGCCCATAGTGCCACCGCCCACAACCACTAGCTTTTCAATTGTCATTTCTGCTCCCCTCACCCCCCGATCATATCCACCCCAAAACCCGATGGGACAAGGACCGCGGCGGCGCGATCTCGGCCCGGCCCTAGTAGTATTCCTAGGTCGGACCCCCAGTTTTTGCCTTGAAAAAAACACCCTCACCTGAGACCCTAGAGGGCTTCATCACAGTGGTTTTCAAGGAGACGTTTATGCGCTTTACCAAGTTTCTAGCGGCGATCACCTTCGCCGCCACCAGCACGGCATTTGCACAAAATGTGTCCATCGCCACCGGCGGAACCGGCGGCGTGTACTACCCCATGGGTGGCGGTCTGGCCGCGGTGCTCTCCAAGCACGTTCCAGGAATGCAGGCCACCGCTGAAGTGACCGGCGGATCCGTAGATAACCTGAACCTGATCGCCAGTGGCAAACCCTATGTGGGATTTTCCATGGTGGATGCAGCACTTGATGCCTCCAAAGGCGAAGGCAAGTTCAGTGGTCGCAAGGTGGATCTGCGCACACTCCTAGTGCTCTACCCAAATCGCATGCACGTGGTCTCGACCGAATCCACCGGCATCAAGTCCATGAAAGATCTGAAGGGCAAGCGTGTCTCCACCGGCAGCCCCGGAAGCGCGACCGAAGTAATGGCCCTGCGTCTGATTGAAGCATCGGGTCTGGATCCCAGCAAAGACATGACCCGCGAACGCTTGGGTGCGGCCGAGTCCGTCAACGCGCTGAAGGACAAAAAGATTGAGGCCTTCTTCTGGGTGGGTGGACTTCCCACCGCCGCCGTAACGGATCTGGCGAGCACCCCCGGCACCAAGATCAAGATGATCGACCATGCCGATGCCATCGCCGCCATGAACAAAAAATACGGCAACCTCTATTACGCCGACACCATTGCCAAGTCAGTCTACTCCGGCATGGATACCGACAATAAGATCGCCTCGGTGGCCAACGTGCTCTTGGTAAACGCCAATATGCCTGATGATCAGGCCTATAAGATTGTGAAGGCAGTGTTTGATCATCAAAAGGAGTTGGTGGCCGTGCATAAGGAATATGCGAGCGTCACCATTGCTAACCAGAAACAGGTCTCGACTCCCATTACCTTCCATCCGGGTGCGGTGAAGTTCATCCGCGAAAAAGGCGGCAAGATCGAGTGATCCGAATGGATCGATCCACGTAAACGAAGGCCCGCACCACGCGGGCTTTCGTTTTCTTGCGACGGCATCCGGCAATACACGGACAAGGAATAGCGATGAGTGACACCCTGCAAAAGATGGGCCTGCCCGATGGCGATCTGGACGAAGAAACCCGTCAGCGCGTCGAGAACCTGATCAAAGAGGAAGAAGGCGATGCCAGCAGTTACAAAGGCTGGTTTGCCGTTGCCCTCACCTTGGTGGCCGTGGGCATGTCGCTTTTTCATCTTTATGCCGCCTACGCCATCGTGCCGACCCAGGTCATGCGCATGACCCATGTCGCGATGGTGTTGGTATTTATTTTTCTTACATTTCCAATTGCCCATCGCTACAAGGATCGGTTGATGTGGTGGGATGTACTATTCGCTGGACTTGCCATTGCGGCGCTGGTCTACGCCATGATCGGCGGAGATGACTTTACCGACCGCAACACCTTCCCGCTGAACACCGATGTGGTGTTTGGCACCATTCTGATTCTGCTGATTTTGGAAGGTGTCCGACGCACCAACGGGTGGGTGCTGCTCTCGGTCACGATCGCGTTTCTGCTCTATGCCCTGTTCGGTGACCTGATGCCGGCGCCCTGGACCCATAAGGGCTATGACTTATCGCGCCTGGTCGGGTTCATGTACATGACACTGGAGGGCATCTTTGGCGTGGCGGTCGATGTGTCCTCGACCCTGATTATTCTGTTCACTATTTTTGGGGCCTTCCTACAGTTCTCCGGTGCAGGAAAGTTTTTTATTGATTTCTCATTTTCCGCGATGGGCGGGAAAACCTCGGGCGTCGGACGCACCGTGGTGCTGTCCTCGTTTCTGCTCGGTGGTCCTTCGGGGTCCGGGGTGGCCACCACGGTGACCGTGGGATCGGTGGCCCACAACATGCTGGCCAAGGCCGGTTATGAACGGACCGCGGCCGGTGGATTGTTGGCGGCCGGTGGCCTTGGGGCCATCATCTCGCCGCCTGTGCTTGGTGCCGCGGCCTTTCTGATCGCCGAGTTCCTGAAGATTTCCTATCTCGATGTCTTGCTGATGGCCACCATCCCCACTTTCCTGTTTTATCTGGGATTGTTTGTGATGGTGGAGATCGATGCGCGCAAATACGGCATGAAGGGACAGGTGCTCGGAACGGTCGAGAGTGCTTCGTCATTAGCAAAGAAGTACTGGTTTCATTTTTTCTCGCTCATCTCGATTGTTATTTTCATGCTGCTCGGGTTTTCGCCGGTGATGTCGGTATTCTGGGCCACAGTGCTCTCCTTTGGCACGAGTTTCCTGCGCCGCGACTCCGCCATGGTCTCCTATGAGGCGCTCACGGGGAAAGCGCCATTTTGGAAAGGCATGTACAACTCCCGCTTAACCGAGGCCCTCTCCGAGGGCTTCACGCAGGTGTTATCGATTGCCGCCACCTGTGCCGGTGCCGGGCTCATTGTGGGCGTGGTGGTACTGACCGGTCTAGGTTTGAAGTTCAGCTCGATCGTGATTGACTACGCCGGCGGATCCCTCTTTCTCACCGCGCTGTTTACCGCGATGGTGGTCTGGATTGTGGGGCTTGCGGTTCCGGTCACCGCCTCCTACATCATCTGTGCGGTCGTGGCGGAACCGGCTCTGATAAAACTCGGAGTGCCGGACTTTGCCGCCCACATGTTCATTTTCTATTACGCCGTTCTGTCTGAAGTCTCGCCACCGACCGCACTCTCGCCGTTTGCGGCAGCCGCGATCTGCAAAGGCAATCCGTACAAGACAACGTTTCAGAGCTGGAAATACGTGGCGCCCGCCATCCTGGTGCCCTTTATCTTCGTGCTCGACCCCGCTGGCGTGGCCCTGCTGCTGATGGGCACCACCAAGAAATTGGCCACGGCCAACTGGGCCGAGATTGCCTGGATCACCTTCACGGCCTCGGTGGGGATCGTGGCGCTGGCCGGCGGGCTGCAAAACTGGTTCCTACTAAAGACCAACCTGATCGAGCGATGGGTATTGATCGCGGCGGGACTCGCGCTGACCTACCCTTCTACGATGGGCGACATTATCGGCTTTATCTGCTTTGCCGCCGTCATTGCGACGCAGTGGATCAGATCATCGCGCGCACGGCCTGGGCAATCGCCAGGCAGCTCGTGAGCGCGGGGGACTCCATGCCCATCAGATTCACCAGACCAGCGCATCCGTGATCCTTGGGGCCCTGCACGACATAGTCGGCCGCAGGGTCTCCCGGTCCCACCACTTTGGGCCGTATGCCGGCATAGCCCGGCGATAACGCCTTTTCCGGCAGGCTCGGCCACCAGGTGCGGACATCCGACTCGAAACGGGCCAATCGGGATTCATCCACCTGATAGGAGTAGGCATGATGAACGCCCGCCGCCGACTGTTCGGCGGTAAGGGACGGCAGCCACTCCACATCCGGGCCAAACTGCGCCTGCCCGCCCATATCAATGGTGAGATGGGTGCCCAATCCGCCCGGCACGGGCACCGGATAGATCAAGCGTTGGAAAGGACAACGTCCGTTTAACCGGGCGTAGTTGCCTTTGGCAAAGTGCATGCTCGGAATGTATTCCGGAGACAATCCTTCAATCGACCGGGCCACGGCAATCGCATCCAAGCCCGCGGCATTGATCAACACATTGCAACCGATTGCCGTGGGTCCGGGGTTGACATCGACCTGCCAGACCCCGCCCACGGAGTGGGCACGCTGAAACCGACTATCAACGGCCAGCGCCGCACCGTGACGCTCCGCGTCGCCCAACAATGCATGCATCAACTCATGGGCATCCACGATGCCGGTCGATGGCGAATGAATGGCGAGATCACAGTCAATGGCCGGCTCTAACTCACGGGCCTGCGCCCCGGAAATCAACACCAGATCGTCCACGCCATTGGCACGACCCGTTTCGTAGAGCTGATGCAAACGCGTCGATTCACGGTGTCTGGCCACAATCAACTTGCCGATGCGCCGATGCCCAACGCCACGCGCGGCGGCATAGTCGTATAACAACTGCCGTCCGCGCACACACCATTGGGCCTTCAGGGATCCGGTTGGGTAATAGATGCCGGCGTGAATGACGCCGGAATTACGGGCACTGGTGCCCGTTCCGTAGTGCGGCTCCCGCTCAATCACGATCACCTCGTGACCGGCCATTGCGAACTCGCGGGCAATCGCCAGCCCGACGACGCCAGCGCCGACGATTAACACATCAATGTGATCCATCCGGACTAGAAGAAGGCCTGTAACCCCGTCTGAGCGCGACCCAGGATCAATGCATGGATGTCGTGCGTGCCCTCATAGGTGTTCACCACCTCAAGGTTCACCATATGCCGCATCACGCCGTATTCGTCGCTGATGCCATTGCCGCCCAGCATGTCGCGGGCCATGCGGGCAATCTCTAAAGCCTTGCCACAATTGTTGCGTTTCATGATGGACGTGATCTCCACCGCCGCAGTGTGATCATCCTTCATGCGGCCCAGACGCAAGACCCCCTGCAGTCCGAGCGCGATCTCGGTCTGCATGTCCGCTAACTTCTTTTGGATCAGCTGATTGGCTGCCAAGGGCTGACCAAACTGCTTGCGCTCCAAGGTGTACTCACGGGCGGTGTGCCAACAGGACTCGGCCGCACCCAGCACGCCCCAGGCGATGCCGTAACGGGCGGAATTCAGGCAGGTAAACGGTCCCTTTAATCCGCGGATATCGGGAAACGCGTTCTCCTCTGGCACAAACACGTTGTCCATCATGATCATGCCGGTAATCGACGCACGCAGACCGATCTTGCCGTGAATCGCCGGAGCGGTTAAGCCCGTCATGCCTTTATCCAGCACAAAACCGCGGATCTGGCCCTCGTCATCCTTGGCCCAGACCACAAACACATCGGCAATCGGACTATTGGAGATCCAGGTCTTGGATCCGGTGAGCGCATAGCCTCCGGCGACCTTCTTGGCGCGCGTGGCCATGCCACCGGGGTCGGACCCATGATCGGGCTCGGTCAGACCAAAGCAGCCGATCCACTCCCCACTGGCTAATTTCGGAAGGTACTTCTGGCGCTGCGCTTCAGAGCCGAATTCGTAAATCGGCAGCATGACCAGGGAACTCTGCACGCTCATCATGGAGCGATAGCCGCTGTCCACGCGCTCCACCTCGCGGGCAATGACGCCATAGGACACATAGTTCACACCCGCACCCCCATACTCGGTGGGGATGTAGCAGCCCAGGAATCCCATCTCGCCCATCTCACGGAAAATACCCGGATCCGTGGTCTCATGACGAAAGGCATCGAGCACCCGCGGCTGGAGCTTTTCCTGACAGAAGCTACGGGCTGCATCCATGATCATGTTCTCGTCTTGCGATAACTGCGACGACAACAGAAACGGATCGTCCCAGGAAAATTTCGGCGCTGGCTTTAACATGGCAAGACTCCTGTCACTAGATGCTGGCGATCATGCCGCCATCAACGCGAATCATACTTCCGGTGATGTAGGCGGCGGCCTGACTGGCCAAGAAGGCCACGGCCGCTCCGAACTCATCGGGATGCCCATAACGGCCCATGGGAATAGCCCCCTGACTGTCTGCGATCACCTGTTCGATCGGTTTGGACTCCCGTTTTGCCTTCGACTCATCCAGAAAACGCAAACGATCCGTGGCAATGCGGCCGGGTAAGGCCATGTTCACAGTGATGCCCTTGGCCGCGAGCTCGCGCGACAGGGTCTTGGACCAGCCCACCAGCGCCGATCGCAGCGCATTCGAGAGCGCCAGATTCGGAATGGGCGAGACCACACCCGAGGAGGCAATCGTGATGATGCGGCCCCACTGGGCCTGTTGCATATCGGGCAATACCGCATCGGTGATCGCAATCAGACTGGCCACCATGGACTGAAACTGCGTGGTCCACAACTCCACCGGCTGACCGGCGGCCGGTGTCGGTGGCGGGCCGCCGGTGTTGTTCACCAGCACCTGGATCGGGCCTGCACGGCGACGGATCTCGGCCACCTGTTCGGCGGCCCGTGTCGGATCCGAAATGTCCCACACAAAGGGCGTGCACTGGGCCTGCGGTGCGATGGCGCGGATCTCTGCCGCCCGGGCCTCGAGGGCTTCAATCCGCCGACCCACCATCACCACATGGGCACCCTCTTTGGCCAAGGCCTTGGCGCAGGCCGCCCCCAAACCGCTACCGGCACCCATCACTAAAGCGAATTTGCCGTTTAATCCGAAGTCCATGACACCACCCACTCCCCACGACGCACACGATCCAACCATAGTCCACAGGCCAGTGTTTTGCTATCGGTGACTTCTCCGCGGTAGACCGCGTCAAAAAACTCCTGAACCGATACCGTGACGAGTTCCATGCACTCGCCAAGTTCGCGGGCGGCAGGACCCGGCACCAGCGACCTCGCCATAAACAGATGAATGGCTTCCGTGGAATAAGCGATCACCGGGTGCATCACCCCCAAGCGGGCCCACTGACGGGCGGTATAGCCGGTCTCCTCGGCCAGTTCGCGCTGAATGGCCCGCCATGGATCCTCATTGGCCATTAATTTACCGGCCGGGAACTCTAGAAAACTGCGATTCATCGCGTAACGCCATTGCCGCTCCATCACCAGACGGCCATCGTCCAGCATCGGCACAACGGCCGCTGCGCCCGGATGCAGGGTGTACTCAAAACTCTGTTCGTGGCCATCGGGGGCGCGCACCCAATCCCGATGCACGTGCAACAGCGTACCGCGATAAACCGACTCACCGGACAGACGCTCTTCCTTCAATTCGGGATGAGGCTCGTCGCTCAATCCCTGTGGCCGCGGATCGGGAAGGCTCATGTCCGTGATGTCCGCCATGCGTGCGCCTTGCGGTTATGTTTCCTGTGACATGCTAGGACGTGAGCGGCGCAGATACCGCCAGACGAACCCGGGATAGGCCAACACCAGAAACACTAAAAACGTGATGGCATAGAACTGCCAGGCCTGATCATGGAGCCGACCAATGTAGGCCTCGAGTCCACGACCAATCGCGATAAAAATTGCGTAAAACACCAGGAGCTCGCCCAAGCGCCACCAGACGGTCTTCACCGGTTTGGAGAGGACCCCAAACACACGCGAGGTGACAAACGGTACATTGGCCAGCACTACCGCGATCAACAAGAGCAGCAGCGCTGCGGCCGCGGTATTCATGCCGACAGCGACATGCGCACGGTGTAGAGGCAGACCGCCATCAGAGGGCCCGGGGCGATGCCCAGCAGCAACACGGCCGCACCGTTGACGGTGAGCAGGGACCGGGCGCTCTTGCCGCAATCCAACGGCGCATCACATTTGGGGTCATCGAAATACATCACCTTGACCAGGCGCAGGTAGTAAAACGCACCCACCAGGGAGGCCATCACCGC
>JBMSML010000042.1:0-12561 GCA_049421125.1 Burkholderiaceae bacterium | reverse complement strand
TGACCGGCCACCGTGTCGTGATCGGTCAGGGCCATGATCTGCACGCCATTGGCCACCGCGCGGGCCACCAGGTCAGCCGGATCGAGCGCGCCATCGGAGGCGGTCGAGTGCATGTGCAGATCCACGTTGAGATCGTGAGGATAGAGACTGGCCATGCCTCATTTTCGCGTAAATCCGAGGGGGCCATGGTAAAACCCTGCTTTTCACTCCTCGGAGTTCCCGCGCATGTCGATCTACGCCCTTGGCGATTCCCGCCCCGACATTCATCCCACAGCACTGGTCACGGAAACCGCCACCGTCATTGGAAAAGTCGTGCTCAAAGAGAACTCCAGCATCTGGTACGGGGCGACCCTGCGCGGCGATAACGAACCCATCGCGATTGGGGTGGGCTCCAATGTGCAAGAAGGTGCGGTGTTGCACACGGATCCGGGATCCCCACTGACCGTCGGCGATCACGTGACCGTGGGCCATCAGGCCATGTTGCATGGCTGTACCGTGGGCGATGGCAGTCTGATCGGTATTCAGGCCGTGGTGCTCAACGATGCCGTGATTGGAAAAAACTGCTTGATCGGTGCCTGTGCGCTGGTCACCACCGGCAGCAGGATTCCCGATCGCTCCATGGTGCTGGGCTCACCGGCCAAAGTGGTGCGCGAACTCACCGATGAGGAAATTGCCAATATGCATCGTGGCATCCACAGTTACGTCACGCGCGCGGCCACCTTTCGCAAGGACCTAAAGAAAATTGGCTGATTCATCAAACGATCGATTGCTGCGACTGATGTTTGGCCAGGTATCAGCGCGCGCCCATCTCGTGCGCCTGGATCGGTCATGGCTCGAAGTCGCCCATCGCCACGATGCGCCGCCCGAGGTCATGCGCCTGGTGGGCGAAATGAGCTGCGCCTCCATTCTGCTATCCGCCAGTCTGAAGTTTGACGGATCCGTGATTCTTCAGATCCACGGCGACGGGCCGGTGCGACTGGCCGTGGCGGAATGCACCGCCCAGCTTGGATTTCGCAGCACCGTAAAACTCTCCGATACCCTTCGAGTACCACACGGTGCCAACTGGCGCGACCTGGTGAATCAACAGAACATGGGCCGCTTCAGCGTGGTGCTTGACCCCAAGGTGCCCTCCCAGACCCCTTACCAGGGCATCGTGCCCCTGCACGATGAAGGGGTAGCCCAGGCATTGGAAGACTACATGTTGAAATCCGAGCAGCTGCCCACCCGCTTGTGGCTGGCCTGCGACGGAGATCGGGCCGCGGGATTACTGCTGCAGAAAATGCCCGACGAAGGCGGCAAAAAAATTGTCCCCGATCAGAGCGCAGAAGACGATTGGTCGCGGCTAGTGGCCTTAGCCTCCACGATTACCCCGCAGGAGTTGCTGCAGACCGATGCGACCACGCTGCTTCACCAGCTCTTCTGGGAGGAATCACCACGTCTATTAGAGGATAAACCCGTGCAGTTCACCTGCTCCTGTTCACGCACACGGGTTGGGAAGATGTTGATCACACTCGGTGAAGACGAGGTTCACGACATCTTGAAAGAACAAGGACAGGTCGAAGTCAACTGCGACTTTTGCAACACGGCCTATGCGTTTGATGCCGTGGACTGCGTGGAACTGTTTACTCGCGAGTGCCCGCCTTCTTCGGCGGGGTCGACGACGCTGCATTAGCCCCTTTTGTCGCGGCCGATGCCGTCGGGTCGACCGGGGCACCCCACTGCACGAAGCGCTCGCCCGGCAGTATCAAGCCGAGTTCATAGCGGGCACGCTCTTCGGCCGCCCGCGGGCTTTTCTTAAAATCACGGACCTCGCCTTCCAATTCGGCGATGCGCAGCCGCTTGGCATCATTGTCCATCTGCCGCGCTTCAATCTGGCGCTCAAACCGCCACACCCGAATCCATCCGCCATCGCCAAACCATAAGGGAAACTGCAGCAAGACCAGTGCGCCCAAGAGCACATTGGTCAGACTAGGTTTGGGGAATTTGGCTAGCACTTACCGGCGGATGTTGTAAAACGCATCGACTCCAGGATAGTGGGCCGCATCGCCCAGATCCTCTTCAATGCGCAACAGCTGGTTGTACTTGGCAGTGCGATCGGTGCGGGACATCGATCCCGTTTTGATCTGCAAGGCATTGGTGCCCACGGCAATATCCGCAATGGTGGTGTCCTCGGTTTCTCCGGAACGATGCGAGACCACCGCCGTATAGTTCGCCCGCTTGGCCATCTCAATGGCCGCGAAGGTCTCCGACAACGTGCCGATCTGATTGATCTTGATCAGAATCGAATTGGCCACCCCTTTTTGAATGCCTTCACGCAGGATGCGGGTGTTGGTGACAAACAGATCGTCGCCCACCAGCTGGACTTTTTTGCCCAGCACCTGGGTCTGATAGGCCCACCCCTCCCAGTCGTTTTCCGCACAGCCATCCTCGATGGAGATGATCGGGTACTTGTCGACCCAGCTCGCCAGCAGATGCGTGAAGTCTTTGGAGGGCAGGCTCAGGCCTTCGCCCTCGAGTTCGTATTTGCCATTTTTGAAAAACTCCGAACTCGCACAGTCCAGGCCCAAGGCCACCTGACGACCCGGCTCGTAGCCCGCCTGTTCGACGGCCTTCAGAATCATCTGGATGGCGGCCTCATGGTTCTGGACATTGGGCGCGAACCCGCCCTCATCGCCCACGGCCACCGACATGCCCTGATCGTGAATGATTTTTTTCAGGCTGTGAAAGATCTCTGCCCCGTAGCGCAGCGCCTCGCGAAAGCTGGGCGCACCCACCGGAATGATCATGAACTCCTGAAGATCGAGATTGTTGTTGGCGTGAGCCCCGCCATTGATCACATTCATCATCGGCACCGGCAGGCTCATCGGTGCCGAGCCGCCAAGGTAGCGGTAGAGCGGCAGTCCGGACTGCTCGGAGGCGGCCTTGGCCACGGCCATTGAAACCGCCAACATCGCATTGGCACCGAGACGGGATTTGTTTTCCGTGCCATCGAGTTCGATCAGCATTTTGTCAATGAAGGCCTGTTCGCTGGCATCAAGCCCCATCAGGGCTTCCGAGATCTCGGTGTTGATGTGCTCCACCGCATTCAGCACGCCCTTGCCCAGATAACGGCCCCGATCGCCATCACGCAACTCGATGGCCTCGCGCGAGCCGGTCGATGCCCCGCTGGGTACAGCCGCACGGCCCATCACACCACTTTCCAACAGCACATCGCATTCCACGGTGGGGTTGCCGCGGCTGTCGATAATTTCACGGCCAATGAGGTCAACGATTGCAGTCATGTCGATTCCTTAGTCAAAATTCTCTTCTAAAAAGGGTTTGCTCTTCACCACCCGATCGATGGCCACGAGCTGCTCCAATAAATCCTTCATGCGCGAGAGCGGGACTGCATTGGGCCCATCGGAGAGCGCCTTGGCCGGGTTCGGATGGGTTTCCATAAAAAGGCCCGATACCCCTACGCCCACCGCAGCACGCGCCAACACCGGCACAAACTCCCGCTGGCCGCCCGAGGAGGTGCCCTGCCCGCCGGGCAGTTGCACCGAGTGGGTGGCATCAAACACGACGGGGCACTGGGTCTCCCGCATGATGGCCAGCGCGCGCATATCGCTCACCAGATTGTTGTAGCCAAAGCTCACACCGCGCTCGCAGGCCATAAAACGATCCTCGGAGAGTCCGGCCTCACGGGCGGCGTCACGGGCTTTCTGGATCACGTTGCGCATATCGCCAGGCGCGAGGAACTGGCCCTTCTTGATGTTCACCGGTTTTCCGCTTTGCGCCACGGCACGAATGAAATCCGTCTGGCGGCATAAAAACGCGGGGGTTTGCAGCACGTCCACGCAGGCGGCCACGGCCGCGATCTCGTGATCGCTGTGCACATCGGTCAGCACCGGCACCTTGAGTTGGGCGCGCACCGTCGCCAGAATCTCCAGACCACGGTCCATTCCCAGGCCACGAAACGACGTGCCCGATGAACGATTCGCCTTGTCATAGCTCGACTTAAAGATGAACGGAATGCCCAGGCCCGCACAGATCTCTTGGAGCGTGCCGGCCGTATCCATCTGCAGCTGCTCGGACTCCACCACACAAGGGCCAGAGATGAGAAAAAACGGGTGGTCAAGCCCTACATCAAATCCGCAGAGTTTCATGGCCCCTCCTGGTTAGGTCGATGGGACACCGCAGTGCGTGCGGGCATGCTGATCAATGGCCGCCTGAATGTAACCGGTAAAGAGCGGATGACCATAGCGCGGTGTGGACGTGAATTCCGGGTGAAACTGCACACCCAAGAACCACGGATGTTCGGACTGCGGCAGTTCCACGATCTCGGCCAGCTGTTCATGAGGGGTCTGGGCCGACACCACCAGGCCGGCCGCCTCCACCTTGGGACGCAGCACGTTATTGACTTCATAACGATGGCGGTGCCGCTCATTGACCGCATCGCCATAAATCTTCTGGGCCAGCGTGCCGACACGAATCGGGCACTGCTGTGCACCGAGTCGCATGGTGCCACCGAGATCCGAAGTGGCATCCCGGGTTTCAATGCGGCCATCGGCCGTTTTCCATTCCGTGATCAAGGCGATCATGGGCTGCGGACACTGGGGATCGAACTCCGTGGAGTTGGCCTGCCCCAGGCCCGCCCGATGGCGTGCAAACTCAATCACCGCCAGTTGCATGCCCAGACAGATGCCCAGGTAAGGGATCTTGTTCTCCCGTGCGTAACGGATCGCGGCGATCTTGCCCTCTACGCCACGGCGCCCGAATCCGCCGGGCACCAAAATTGCATCAAAGCCTTGCAGTGCCCCGGTGCCACTCTTTTCAAGGCTTTCCGAGTCGATGTACTCAATGGCGACCTTGGATCGGGTGTGCATGCCCGCGTGAATCAGGGCTTCGGTGAGCGACTTATACGACTCGGTGAGATCCACATACTTGCCCACCATCGCAATGCGCACGGTCATCTGGGGATGCTCCAGACGATCGACCAGGTCATCCCAGACCCGCAGATCCGTGGGCGGTGTGGTCAGGTTCAAGGCATCACAAATCAGCGCATCCAGACCCTGCTCCGAGAGCATGCGCGGAATGCGGTAAATCGATGGGACATCCCAGACCGAGATCACCGCCTCGCGGGGGACGTTAGAGAACAACGAGATCTTGTCTTTCTCTTCTTCCGGAATTGGACGGTCTGCACGGCATAACAACGCCGTGGGCTGTATACCAATCTCGCGCAGCTTTTGCACCGAGTGCTGCGTGGGTTTTGTTTTCAGTTCACCGGCCGTCGAGATAAACGGCACCAGGGTCAGATGCACAAAACAGGTGTTGCCCCGACCCAGCCGCAGGCTGAGCTGGCGAATGGCCTCTAGAAATGGCAGCGATTCGATGTCGCCGACGGTGCCACCGACTTCCACAATGGCGACCTGGGCCTCGTCGGGCTGTCCGATGCGGGCCCCGCGGGCAATAAATTCCTGGATCTCGTTGGTGATGTGCGGGATGACCTGCACGGTCTTGCCCAGGTACTCGCCACGGCGCTCTTTACGCAACACGGCATCGTAGATCTGACCGGTGGTGAAATTGTTGTGCTTGTGCATGCGGGCGCTGATGAAGCGCTCGTAATGGCCCAGGTCAAGATCGGTCTCGGCGCCGTCTTGGGTCACGAACACCTCACCGTGCTGAAAGGGGCTCATCGTGCCCGGATCCACGTTGAGGTAGGGATCCATTTTCACCATGGTCACCTTCAGACCACGGGACTCCAACAACGCACCCAGAGACGCGGCGGCGATCCCCTTTCCAAGGGATGAAACAACGCCACCGGTCACGAATACGTATTTGGTCATGTCATCTCGCGTCCAAACCCCCGATTGTACAAAGACATCACGCGATCACCGGGCAGCCCGTCTTGGCGCGGACCTCCTCAATGGTGACCCCGGGGGCCAGCTCGCGGACCTCCAGGCCCTTGATGGTGACGGAGAACACGCAGAGGTCGGTCACGATCTCGTTGACCACCCCCACACCGGTGAGCGGTAGCGTGCAGGCGGGCAGGATTTTCAAGTCTTCCGTGCCGTCTTTTTTCTTGGCGGTGTGCTCCATGAGCACCACCACCCGGTCGACGCCGGCCACCAGGTCCATGGCCCCGCCCATCCCTTTGACCATCTTGCCGGGGATCATCCAGTTGGCGAGGTCACCCTTTTCGGAGACCTGCATGGCCCCCAGAATGGCCAGGTTGATGTGACCGCCACGAATCATGGCAAAAGAATCCGCGCTCGAAAAAATCGCCGACCCCGGCAGGGTGGTCACCGTCTGCTTGCCGGCATTGATCAGATCGGCATTGACCTCGGACTCCGTTGGAAACGGCCCGATGCCCAACAAACCGTTTTCACTTTGTAACCAGACCGTCACGCCCTCGGGCACATAGTTGGCCACCAGGGTCGGCAGTCCGATGCCCAGATTGACATAAAAACCATCGCGCAATTCTTTGGCCGCGCGGGCTGCCATTTCTTCACGTGTCCAGGCCATTATCGTGTCGTCCTGTTTTCAATGTACTTGGCGGGATGGGGGTTGACCACGATGCGTTTCACAAAAATACCGGGGGTGTGAATTTCATCGGGCTTAAGCGCGCCGTTTTCCACGAGCTCTTCCACTTCGACGACGGTCATGCGACTGGCCATGGCCACATTGGGATTAAAGTTGCGCGCCGTCAGGTTGTAGACCAGGTTGCCGGCGCGATCCGCCTTCTGTGCTTTGACCAATGCGACATCGGCAAACAGTGACTCTTCCATCACATAAGACTTGCCGTGAAATTGACGAATCTCTTTGCCGTCGGCCACCACCGTGCCCACGCCGGTGCGGGTATAAAACGCCGGGATCCCGGCACCTCCGGCCCGCAGTTTCTCGGCCAGCGTGCCCTGCGGTGTAAATTCCAGTTCCAGTTCGCCCGACAGGAATTGCCGCTCAAATTCCTTGTTCTCGCCCACATAGGACGCAATCATTTTTTTTACCTGACGGGATTCCAGCAGGACGCCCAATCCTTTGCCATCGACACCAGCGTTATTGCTAATGCAGGTTAAATGCTTCGGGCCCAATTCCCGAACCGCAAGAATCAACGCCTCCGGAATACCGCACAGACCGAACCCACCGACCGCCAAGGTCTGACCATCGCGCAACACGTCTTTTAACGCGGCGACGGCGTCTGGAAACACCTTATTCATGAACACTCCACAGATGAGGGATAAAACCCTGCTAGTGTAACGGCATCAGCCTGTTTTCTCTGGAGGAGTGGCACCGTGCACGAGACCCGTGAATCAATGGAATACGACGTGGTGGTGGTGGGCGCTGGCCCTGCGGGATTGTCCGCGGCCATCCGTCTTAAACAACTCGCGCAACAGTCCGGCCGGGACATCTCGGTCTGCGTGTTGGAGAAAGGATCCGAACCCGGCGCCCACATCTTGTCGGGTGCTGTGATGGATCCGATTGCGATCAATGAACTGTTGCCCAATTGGAAGGCCGATGGCGCACCACTGACCACACCGGTCTGCGAAGACCGGTTCATGCTGCTGTCGGAAACCGGGGCCACCACATTTCCCCAATGGATGCTGCCGGCCTGCTTTCACAACCACGGCAACTATGTGGTGAGCCTGTCGAACTTCACACGCTGGCTTGCCCAGCAGGCCGAAGCGCTGGGCGTAGAAATTTTTCCCGGCTTTGCGGCTGCTGAAGTGCTCTATGCCGATGATGGCAGTGTGAAAGGTGTGGCCACCGGCGATATGGGCGTGGGCCGCGATGGCCAGCCCACCGCCAATTTTCAGCGCGGCATGGAATTGTTGGGCCGCTACACCCTGTTGGCCGAAGGCGCACGCGGTCATCTGGGCAAACAGGTCATTGCACGCTACAAACTCGATGCCGGGCGTGACCCACAGGCCTATGGCATCGGTCTAAAAGAAGTCTGGGAAATCGATCCGAAACGGCATAAGGCCGGACTCGTGGTGCACACGGCGGGATGGCCCTTGGATGCGCACACCTATGGCGGCTCGTTTATGTATCACATGGACCACCACCAGATCGCCATTGGCTACGTGGTCGGCTTGAATTATTCCAATCCGTGGCTGTCTCCATTCGAAGAGTTTCAACGCTACAAAACCCACCCGAAGATCCGCCCCTTTTTAGAAGGTGGCAAACGCATTGGCTATGGCGCCCGCGCCATCACGGCCGGTGGCCTCAATTGCCTGCCGACATTCACCTTCCCCGGTGGCGCCCTTTTAGGCTGCGATGCCGGTTTCTTAAATGCCTCGCGCATCAAGGGCAGCCACACGGCCATCAAAAGCGGCATGTTGGCCGCCGAGGCCATCGCCGAGGAACTGGCCAAGGACACGCCCGCCACCGAGCTCACGGGGTACACAAAACGGTTTGAGTCCTCGTGGATGTACGACGAACTCTATCGTTCACGCAACTTCAAACCCGCGATGAGCAAAGGCCTATGGCTGGGCACCCTGTTGGTGGGCATTGATCAGAAGGTCTTTGGTGGCAAAGCGCCCTGGACCATGCACACCACCCACTCGGACCACAGCCGTCTTCAACCGGCGGCACAGTGTGCCCGCATTGATTATCCGAAGCCCGATGGCAAGATCACCTTTGACCGATTGTCATCGGTGTTTCTGTCCGGTGCCGTGCACGAGGAAAACCAACCGGTGCATCTGACCTTAAAAGAGGCCTCGGTGCCCGTGGCCGTGAATCTGCAACGGTTCGCGGGGCCCGAGAGCCGCTATTGCCCGGCCGGGGTGTACGAATATCTGGATGCCCATGGCAACAACGTGGACTCGCCCGCCGATGGCGCACGCCTGCAGATCAACGCGGGCAACTGCGTGCACTGCAAGACCTGCGACATCAAGGATCCCACGCAAAACATTGTCTGGGTGACCCCCGAAGGCGGTGGCGGGCCCAACTACTCCGGCATGTAATGCCCGCACTGCACGAGAACACTCCAGTGCGGACAGCGCCGAGCGACTCCGAGCAGGCCCAACGCCAGCATCTCGCCGCCGCCTATCGTCTGGCCGCCCATCGCGGCTGGGATGACCTGGTCTGGACCCACATTTCGGCGGCCGTGCCCGGCGAACCGAACGCGTATCTGCTCAATCGTTTTGGTCTGCAGTTTCACGAGATCACAGCCTCTAATTTAGTGAAGGTGAATGTGGCCGGTCAGGTGATCGATGGCTCCAATGCACCCATCAATCCCAGTGGTTTTGCAATTCACGGATGCGTGCATGCCGCGCGCGCCGATGCGGTGTGCGTGCTGCATCTCCACACGTTCTGGGCGCAGGCGTTTGCGGCCATCCATGAAGACCTGCTGCCCTGTTCGCAACCGGCGATGCGTTTTTATCAACGGCTTGGCCGACACGCCTATGAGGGGCTGGCATTTCACGCAGACGAACAGGCACGACTGGTCTCGGCACTGGGCGATCGTGATGGTGTGATCCTGGAGAACCACGGCATTTTGCTGGTGGGCCGCACCGTGGCCGAGGCCTTTGTGCTGATGCATCTGTTTGAACGTGCGGCCCGTATTCAACTCACGGCCAGATCATCGGGCAGTCCTCTGGTCTGCGCCTCCGATGAGGTGGCCCGTCGCACCTATGCCCAGTGGATCGGACCGCAGGCCACTCCCGAAGGGGCCGACGAATGGCCGGCATTACTGCGCACGCTGCAGCGGACCGACCCCGATTACACCCACTGATTTTCTTTACACCACATTACAGGAGAGCATCATGCCCACCATTCGCGTTGAATTATTTGAAGGCCGCACAGAAGAACAAAAGCGTGCTTACGCCAAAGCACTCACCGAGGCCACCGTGCAGACCTTGGGCGGCAGTCCCGATGCCGTGGACATTTTGTTTTTCGATATTAAAAAATCCGACTGGGCCACCGGCGGTGTGCTGTGGAGCGACCGCACCACGTAACCTGGAGTGCTGCGTTAATCCGTGAGCTCCGGTTCACGGCGGGCCACGGCCACCACCGTGCGCACCAGTAACCACGCGATCAAGATGGTGGACACCACCACCATCACCACGGCCAAGCTCTGGGTCAGCGGGCCCGGTTCAAACTGCGCATAGACCAGGGAGGCGGTCGTGAAGGCCGCGGTGGGAAATGAAAAGGCCCACCACGACAAATAAAACGGTAAACGCGCAAACCGGTGCACCTGTGTGGCCAGAAACAATGCAAAAAACACCGCCAACCCGAACAGCATGTGGCCCACCGCATCCAGTCCGATCGCCCCGGTGCCGGTATTCGCGTGCTGTCCCGTCAACTGAATCCACGATAAAAACCCCACCGCAGGAGGAGCCAACAAAATGCACAGCGTGGGAATCAGCCGCTGGGGCAACGGAGGTTGAACAAATAACAGGCGATGCAGCACCAAGGTCAGCAAGACCAGCCAAAACACAATGCCCACAGCAAAAAACCACCACGACAGTTCTAAAAATCCCAGTCGCACACCGGCCAAGGGCAACACCACGTTGGCCACGGCCGGAATGAACCACACCGGCGTGGCATGCGCGGGCTGAAGATTTTCACGATGCACCCAGGCATTGAGCACCGTCACCATGGCCACGATCTGCAAGACCGCACCGATCACCCACAAAGGCAGCGCCAACGGTGCAAACGCCCCTAAGGCCACGGTCGCCACCAAGGCAAAGGACACGGAAACGGCCGCAAAGAACGAGGACTTCACCGGGTGCTGCCACTCCTCGACCACGTGCTGACGATGCCGAATCCATTTTCTGATGTACAGCACCAGCAGTCCGGTGAACACCACCGCGCCCAGCACCGATAGGCCCACCGCCACCGCCCAGGCCACGCCCGGCAGCCAGCCCAGATTGGCCACCCGGCCCCAGACCAAGGCCAGGCCCGATAAGCCCATCACCATGGCAAACGACGAAATCGGCAGGTTCGAAAAAAACATAGCCATCCGGAAAAGTGCTGTAAGGACTTGCAGTTTATCTGCGGACGCGATACTGTACATCTGTCCAGTAACCGTACCGCCCCTTAAAAGGTGCCCGCCATGAAAGAACTGACCGCCCGCCAACAGGAAATCCTGGATCTGATCCGCCGTCATATCGATCAGACCGGTTTTCCCCCCACCCGGATGGACATCTGCAATGCCCTGGGATTTAAGTCTCCCAACGCGGCCGAAGACCACCTGCGTGCCTTGGCGCGCAAGGGCGTGATTGAACTCGCCTCCGGCACCTCCCGGGGGATTCGTTTGGTCAAACCCGCCGCCCGCAACAGTGCCAAAACCCTGATCCAGGCCGTGCACGAGGCCGCCGACATGATCGGCATTCCCTTGGTGGGTCGCGTGGCCGCCGGTCAACCCATCCTGGCGCAGGAACACATTGAAGCCCGCTACGCCATTGATCCCGCACTCTTTACGCCGATGCCCGATTACTTTTTGAAAGTGCGCGGCATGAGCATGCGGGATGCGGGCATTCTGGAAGACGATCTGCTGGCCGTGAAAAAAATTCCCGGTGGTGCCAGTGCCGTGCGCAATGGCCAGATCGTGGTGGCCCGCATTGAAAACGATGTCACGGTGAAACGGTTTAAACGCCAGGGCAACACCATTGAACTGCTGCCGGAAAATCCGGAATTCGCCCCCATTGTGGTCACCCCCGATCAACACGATTTCGCCATCGAAGGACTGGGCGTGGGGGTCATTCGCAACCCCAAGGTGCTGTCGTGACCACTCCCCATCCTGCCGTTTGGAAAGGCGAGGCCCTGCATCACGCCCCAACGCCGGGCATCAGCAGTACCTTTCGTTTGCTGGACCGCGAACTTCCCGGTCAAGGATGGCCACGCGGCACCCTGATCGAACTGCTGGTCAATTCCATGGGCATCGGAGAGTTTCGATTTTTAGCACCCACACTGCGCGCACTCACCCAATCCGGCCAGCACGTGGTGTTACTGACACCGCCGCATCTGCCCTATGCACACGCCTTCGATGCACTGGGTGTGGATTCCAGCAAGATTCTGGTGGTGCACGCCCAACAACCGGTGGACCGTTTGTGGGCAGTAGAACAGGCCATGAAAAGTAATGCATTTGGCGCGCTCATCACCTGGCTGGATGAGCTGCCCCATGACCATCCACGGCATCACGCCCCCGCAGGGCTAACACGGCCCGATCGTATTCGTCGCCTGCAGTGTGCCGCCCAGCGCACCCAAGGACTGGTGTTCGCATTCCGTCCGTTTGCGGCCCAACACCATCCTTCTCCTGCGCCACTGCGCATGCTGTTATTGCCGCGTCGTTATCCGGAACTCGCGGTGCAGATCATCAAGCGTCGTGGGCCGGTGATGTCCGCTCCCATCGACATTGCTATTCCAATTCCGGGGGCAGGCCTGCGCCCCATTCAGGATCACGATGCCATCGTGGCCACACCACGCACGCCTGATCATGCTGTGGATCGCCTCTGTCATTCCCGTTCGTTACCGAACCCCCTTTCGTCATCCGCTGCCACCATCGGTTCGTCAGCACGCCAATGAATCCGCTGCGCAGGCCGTAATGCGCATGGCCCAGATGGGCCTGCAGTTCACGCC
>JBMSML010000041.1:0-12570 GCA_049421125.1 Burkholderiaceae bacterium | reverse complement strand
TGTTGATCAGTTCCATCATGTTCACGGTCTTGCCCACGCCGGCACCGCCGAACAGTCCAATCTTGCCGCCCTTGGCGAACGGACAGATCAGGTCAATCACCTTGATGCCGGTTTCCAGCAATTCCACAGAAGGGGAGAGATCGGCAAACTTCGGAGCGGGCTGGTGAATCTCGCGCAGCTCATCGGTTTTCACAGGGCCCGCCTCATCGATCGGACGGCCGAGCACGTCCATGATGCGCCCAAGGGTACCCTCGCCCACCGGCACCGAAATGCCCCTGCCGGTATTGTTAACCAGCATGCCACGGCGCAGACCATCGGACGATCCCATGGCAATGGTGCGCACCACGCCATCGCCGATCTGCTGCTGAACCTCGAACGTCAGACCCTTTTCTACCAAGGGGTGCTCCGAGCTCACATCGAGCATCAGTGCGTCGTACACCTTGGGCATGGCATTGGCGGGGAACTGAATATCCACCACCGCGCCGATGGTCTGAACGATTTTGCCTTGTGCAGTACTCATAGTTTTTTCCTTGGTTCCATTAAACAGCGGCCGCACCGCCGACAATTTCCGACAACTCTTTGGTAATCGCCGCCTGACGTGCCTTGTTGTAGGTCAGTTGGAGATCATCAATCACTTTCTTCGCGTTATCCGAGGCCGCCTTCATGGCCACCATCCGCGCGCTCTGCTCGCAGGACATGTTCTCGGCTACGGCCTGATAGATCACAGATTCGACATAACGCAACAGCAGGTCATCCAACACGGTCGCTGCATCCGGTTCGTAGACATAGTCCCAATCGTGGGCCGGGTCCGTGCGATCCAGGCGCTCATCGGTGAGCGGCAAAAGCTGCAACATCTGCGGCTCTTGCTTCATGGTGTTGATGAATTTGTTGTAGCAGAGATAGACCGCATCCACTTCGCCATTCGTGAAGGCATCAAGCTGGACTTTAAGCGGACCAATCAGCTGCTCTAAATGAGGTGCATCTCCCAAATGGGTCACGTGGGACACCACTTTCGCGCCCGCCCGCGAGAAAAATCCCAATCCCTTGTTGCCGATGGCAACCACCTGAGACTCGATTTTCTGATCCGACCACTCCCGCATTTTCAAAAGAATCATGCGCAAGAGATTGGTGTTTAAGCCGCCGCACAGACCCTTATCCGTGGTCACCACCACGAGACCCACCCGCTTTAAATCACCATGCGGTGTCAGAAAAGGATGGCGGTACTCCGGATTGGCGTGACTGAGATTGGCGCAAATGGCGCGAATTTTCTCGCCATAGGGGCGTCCGGCCCGCATCCGCTCCTGCGCCTTGCGCATTTTCGATGCGGCCACCATCTCCATGGCCTTCGTGATCTTACGCGTGTTTTGCACGCTCTTGATCTTGTTGCGAATTTCCTTTGAGCCGGGCATGTCGCTTTCCTGAGTCTGTCGTTTATGCCGTTACTGGGACGCGTTCACGTGACCGGTTCAGTAAGAACCCGTTTTCTTAAATTGCTCAATCGCAGTGCGCAACTCGGCTTCGTCTTCCTTGGACATATCGTTGGCCTTCTCCAAGCGCCCGACCAATGCGGCATGCTTAGAACGAATATAGTCGCGCAGGGATTTCTCGAAGCTCGCCATCTGCTTCATCTCCACGCCTTCCATAAAACCATTGTTCACCGCGAAGAGTGTGAGGGCCATTTCCCAGACCGCCATCGGATGGTATTGCGGCTGCTTCATGACTTCAGTCACGATACGGCCGTGCTCCAACTGCTTGCGGGTGGCCTCATCAAGATCCGATGCGAACTGAGCAAATGCAGCCAGTTCACGATACTGGGCCAGGGCCAAACGCACACCGGCGCCGGTATCTTTTCGCTTCATGATCTTCGTCTGTGCGGCACCGCCGACTCGCGACACCGAAATACCGGCGTTAATCGCGGGACGAATACCGGCGTTGAACAGATCGGTTTCCAGGAAGATCTGGCCGTCGGTAATCGAAATCACGTTGGTCGGAACGAATGCCGATACGTCGCCGGCCTGGGTTTCAATAATGGGCAGGGCGGTCAGTGATCCGGTCTTGCCCTTCACCGCACCCTTGGTAAATTTCTCGACCCACTCTTCACTGACCCGGGCCGAGCGCTCAAGGAGACGCGAGTGGAGATAGAACACGTCGCCAGGGAAGGCTTCACGTCCCGGCGGACGACGCAGCAACAGTGACACCTGACGATAGGCCACGGCCTGCTTCGAAAGATCGTCATAAATGATCAGGGCGTCTTCACCACGATCACGGAAATACTCGCCCATGGTGCAACCCGAGTAGGCCGCCAGATACTGCATGGCCGCGGACTCTGACGCCGATGCCGCCACCACGATGGTGTAGGCCATCGCACCGGTTTCTTCCAACTTGCGCACCACGTTGGCAATCGTGGACGCCTTTTGACCAATGGCCACGTACACGCAGTACATGTTCTGGCCTTTTTGGTTAATGATCGCATCCACCGCCACCGCCGTTTTGCCGGTCTGGCGGTCACCAATGATCAGTTCGCGCTGACCACGGCCCACCGGCACCATGGAGTCGATCGCCTTCAAGCCCGTTTGCACAGGCTGGGATACCGACTTACGCCAGATCACGCCCGGCGCTACTTTTTCAATAATGTCCGTCTCTTTGGCATTGATCGGCCCCTTGCCGTCGATGGGCTGCCCCAGGGCATTGACCACACGACCGATCAGCTCCTTGCCAACGGGCACATCCAGAATGCGGCCGGTGGTCTTCACCACGTCGCCTTCCGATACTTCCTCGTACTCTCCCAGAATCACCGCGCCAACCGAATCGCGCTCCAGGTTCAGCGCCAGGCCGACGGTGTTGTTGGGGAACTCGAGCATCTCACCCTGCATCACATTGGAGAGTCCATGAACACGGCAGATGCCGTCGGTCACGGTGACCACGGTTCCCTGATTGCGGGAATCGGTCGACAGGTTGAGTCCCTGGATTTTTGTTTTCAGCAGTTCGCTGATTTCAGAAGGGTTGAGCTGCATTCAATTAACTCCTAGTTCGTCAGGGCAGATGCCATGCGCGAAAGCTTTCCGCGCACCGATGCATCCGTAACTTCGTCACCGATGGCAATGGACACCCCACCGATCAAAGCGGGATCGACCACCACCGATACTTTGACCTTTTTGCCATGTTTCTTTTCAAGTACGGCCGTCACATCATTGATTTGCGCCTCGGACATCGGATAGGCCGATGTCACCTGCGCAGACACCACCTTCTCTGCTTCATTGCGCAACGATTCATACATCGCACTGATTTCCGACAACGCCGAAAGGCGCTCGTTTTCCGCGAGAACGCCGAGCATGTCTTTTTGGCTTTTGGAAAGAGACGGAACCGCCGACGCAATGAGCTCGGCCAGCTTGGCGGCCGGCAGCGCTGGATTTCCGATCAGATCCTTCATCTCGGGGGCCGCGGCGACCACCGCCATGGCGGCAAGCGCCTCCGACCAGGCACCCAATGCATTGGCGTCCTTGGCCATTCCAAAAGCGGCTTCAGCGTAAGGTCGGGCAATCGTGCGAAGTTCAGCCATAAATCACAGCTCTTTCTTCAGATTGGCCAACAAATCCGCATGGACCTGAGGATTGACTTCCCGCGAAAGAATCTGCTGCGCGCCTTTCACAGCCAGTGCCGCCACTTCTTCGCGCAGTGAGTCCCGCGCACGCTGCATGGCAGCACCGGCTTCGGCCTCGGCGGCCGCGCGGGCCTGAGCCACCACTTTTGCGGCCTCGGCGCGGGCTTCATCGATCAGGGCGGACGCCTGTTTTTCAGCAGAACCACGAACATCGGAGGCCACATCTTTGGCTTTGGCGAGCTCGTCTTGCACACGGCGCTCGACGGCCACCAGATCGGCCTTCGCTTTGTCGGCCGCGGCCAGTCCATCGGCGACTTTTTTGGCCCGGTCATCCAGTGCCTTCATCACCGGAGGCCACACAAACTTCATGGTGAACCATGCCAGGATAAAGAACACCACCAACTGGGCGATGAGTGTTGCGTTCAGATTCACGTTGGAACCCTTTTCATGTGTTGGTCAAACGACCGGCGTTCATCGACCCGTGGGCCGCGCAACGCCGGAACAAAAATTGTCGTTCGATCAGGGGATCTCGCCCTAGCCTGCGAACGGGTTTGCAAACGCAAACATCATCGCAATACCAACACCGATCAGGAAGGCCGCATCGATCAGGCCGGCCAGCAGAAACATCTTGGTCTGCAGGGCGTTCATCAGCTCGGGCTGGCGAGCAGAGGCCTCAATGAATTTGCCACCCATGATTCCAATGCCGATACAGGCGCCAATAGCACCCAGACCGATGATCAGACCGCAGGCAAGAGCAACAAAAGCAACGTTCGTCATAACAACTCCTCAAAGGGATAAATAAAAAAAACAAACACCAAAAAACCAGGCTCTGAATCGACTACTCAGTGCCCCTCATGAGCCTGGCCGATGTACACCAAGGTCAGCATCATGAAGATGAAGCCCTGCAGTAACACGATCAGGATGTGAAAGATTGCCCAGACCGAACCGGCCAGCACGTGCCCAATAAAGCCAAAGGCCGTTGCCGTGCCGCCCAGCAGCGCAATCAACAAAAACACCAGTTCACCGGCATACATATTTCCAAACAGTCGCATGCCGAGCGATACCGTCTTCGCTACAAACTCGATGATGTTCAGACCGAGATTCGGCAGCCAGAGCGCGGGATGCGATCCAAACGGAGCGCAGAACAGTTCGTGCACGAACCCGCCCAGGCCTTTGATCTTGACGTTATAGAACAGCATTAGTGCCAATACGCCCAGGGCCATGCCCATGGTGCCGTTCAGGTCGGCGGTCGGAACAACCCGGTGATAGTGAATGATGCTGTCCAAACCCGTCACCGCAAAAATAAAGTGGGGGAGGTCCACAGGCAAAAAGTCCAATGCATTCATCATGATCACCCACAGGAACACGGTGAGTGCCAATGGGGCAATAAATTGACGGTTGCCGTGAACAATCGATTTCGACTGTTCTTCCACCATCTCGACGGCGATTTCCACGGCCGCCTGCAGCCGCCCAGGCACACCGGAGGTGGCCTTGCGCGCAACCGCACGTAATACCAGGATCACCAACAACCCCATGGACACCGACCAGAACAAGGTATCCAGATTGATGATCGAAAAATCAATGATGTTTTCCTGTGGCTTACCGGTCGTCGTTAGGTGCCCCAGGTGATGAATGATGTATTCCGATGAGGTCGGGGCAGCGTTGGAAGCCATGGTGATGAGCTCTGTTCTGTTATCGGTCTTGTTATCGCGGTGTCACACTCGCGACGATATTCTGTCGTGTCGCTATTTTAAGTTTTTTAAAAATCAGTCTCTACTCACTCACACATCCTGCCCGTGCGGCCTGCCGCTGATCCACCCATCGCTGAATCCAGGGCGTTAACAGCAAGGCCTTCAATGCCAGGATGACGCCAATGATCAGCGCCCCCCATGACAGTCCCTCTATCCATCGATAGGCCAACCACAGCAAGGCCACCGACAGTGCAATCTTCACCAACTCCCCCACCAACAGCACCACGGGCGCAAACTGGGGCGGGCTTGCGCGCAGACGCAGCGCCAACAAGCCATTTGGCAGAACAATGGATCCTCCCCCCGCCACTAATGACACCGCATGAAGCGGGCCCATCATTAGCCACGCGATTACTCCCGCCAGAAGCGTGATCACCGCCTGAACCGCGACAGCGACCAGCACGTTGTTAGTTTCCGTGGGTATCAGCCTGAGCCGATCCCGCACCGAGCGAAAGCCATGAAAGAATATCGTTCATCACAGGCATGTGTCAATGCTCCGGCAGTCCCTCCGGGGCTAAAAGATCGATGACACCGTCAAGCTCATCCACGGACGCGAACCGAATGACGAGTTCCCCGCGGCTGCCCCGTCCCTGCTTGAGCACCACGGGCAGACCGAGTACATCGGACAACTGATCCTGGACCCGAATCCAATCACGCTGCCCTGACGATTTACCGGAGGACCTGGCGGCTTTCCTCGTGCCGGACGTGCTCGGCACGGGTGCACCTGCACTGATTTTGGCGACTAACCGTTCCGTTTCTCTAACGGACAGCCTCTCCTGGACAATTTTCTCGGCCAAGGCGCGAGCCTGAGCCGGCGGCAACGGGAGAAGTGCGCGAGCATGGCCAGCCTCTAGACCTTGATTGCGCAACATATCCTGCACCGCTATGGGCAACTGCAACAATCGTATTAGATTCGTAGTGGCGCTTCGCGACCGGCCCACTGCCTGTGCAGCCTGCTCGTGGGTCAAACCGAACTCTCGAATGAGTCGATCAATGCCCTGTGCCTCTTCGAGGGCAGTCAAATCCTCTCGCTGAAGATTTTCAATCAAGGCCATCGCCAGCGCCGCCTGATCGTCCACATCTCGAACGATGACGGGGACTTCTGCTAACCCAGCGATTTGCGCCGCACGAAATCTTCTTTCGCCGGCAATTATTTCGTATTTCGAATGACCAACGGACCGCACTAGAAGTGGCTGCATTACACCCTGAGTACGTATCGAGTCCGAAAGCTCTTTTAAGCTTTCTTCATTCATGGACTGGCGCGGCTGGTACTTACCCCCTGTTAACGCGGCCACTGGGAGTGTGCGTGGAACATCCGAAACAACTGAGGTTGGCCGCTCAGTGCCGAGTAAAACGTCAAGACCGCGACCGAGCCCTTTTTTCTTTAACTGACTCATAGAGCCTCCGGAACCACGCCAATTAACCGCTGAATCAATTCTTCACCAAACTCAAGATAGGCCTTGGAACCTCGCGAACCCGGATCGTAAACAATCCCGGGCTGACCGAAGCTCGGTGCTTCGGCTAACCGAACGTTCCTCGGAATGATCGACTTGAACACTTTATCTTTGAAGTGAGTCACGAGTTGATCGGAAACCTGTTGAGAGAGCGTCATCCGAGGATCGAACATCACTCTTAGCAGACCCACAAGATTCAATCGGGGGTTTAGGTTTGCGTGCACACGTTTGATCGAATTTACAAGATCCGAAAGCCCCTCAAGAGCGAAATATTCACACTGCATAGGAATAATGACTCCGTGGGCAGCACATAGCCCGTTCAGCGTCAGCAGTGAAAGGGATGGGGGGCAATCGATAATGACAAAGTCATAATCGTTCACTACCTGCTTAAGGGCATTCAGCAAACGACGCTCTCGATCGTCTAAATCGACAAGCTCTATCTCCGCTCCTGCAAGATCTCGGTTCGCCGCGAGTACGTCGTAGCCACCAATTTCGGACCGCACCAAACCCTGCGGAATTGACAGTTCGCCAAGCAGAATTTGGTAGACCGAGTGCGTTAGGTCCTGCTTATTAATCCCGCTTCCCATGGTGGCATTGCCCTGCGGATCAAGATCGGCCAACAGCACTCGATGCCCCAAGCGCGACAGCGCTGCCGCCGCATTAACGGAGGTGGTGGTTTTCCCAACACCTCCTTTCTGATTCGCAACCGCAAACACAAATGCGGTCATGACACCCTCTTGACCCATGTGAGGTGGCGCTTCGCATTTAACCCTGGCACCACGACGGGCTCGACAGATTCCACAATCAGATTTCCGACATTACTGTTCATATTTACAAGTGCTTGCTCACTAATTTGATTTTTTCCGATCATGGCTGCCCAAAGGGTTGAAGGCTTCGAAAGTCTGTAAGTAACGTTCAAAAAGTCAGCTAGCGCTGAGAAAGCCCTGCAAACGATCAGATCATACCCTTCATCGACCGTGACCTTCACGACATCCTGATCCAGAACTCGAACGCGATCGGTCAGGCCCAAGCGGAAGACGACATGACGTAAAAAGCTCGCCTTTTTCTGCTGACGTTCGATTAAATCAAAACGACATTGCGGCAATACGATGGCCAGCACAATACCGGGCACACCCATGCCGCTGCCAATATCGGCCACCCGCGAGAACGACGTCGACATTCGAGCGGCAATCCGCGGCCAGACTACCAACGCATCCAGAATGTGGCGAACCACTTGGGATTGCGGCTCTTCAATCGCCGTGAGGCTATGCACGCGATTCCATTGGTTCAGAAGGGCGAGAAATTGACCAAGCATCGTGATCTGGTGATCAGTCAGCTGGAATCGCACGTCCTCCGGGCTCCAGGATCGCGCAATTAAATCCGCGTAATCCTGGGCCGGCTTGCCACCGTGTTCCGAGTGTTTCAAACCCACCGGGTAAACGCCCTAAGCGGCGTGCTCCTCGGAACCGAAGGATCGGCCTGCGCGCAGTCGTTTCAGGTGAATCCACAATAGCGAGATGGCCGCCGGAGTAATGCCGGATATCCGCGAGGCCTGGCCAAGGGTTTGCGGCGAGATGGCCTTCAGTTTTTGACGCACCTCGATCGACAATCCCCGGACCTGGTCGTAATCCATGTCGGGCGGGATCTCTGCACGTTCCTGGGCCTGATGCCGGGCCACCTCGTCATGCTGACGAGAGATGTAGCCTGCGTACTTCGCTTGTATTTCAACTTGTTCTGATACCGCCTTTGAGATAGGGGACAAAGTGCATAGTGAGCGCACACCATCATGATCCTTCAATTGCATAAGATCCTGGTAGCGCACCTCGGGGCGCTTTAAAAGCTCCAGGGCCGGCACGTCCCGATCGAACTGCCCCACGGTTAAGGCGTCGAGCTCCTGCGACGGAAACCGTTTGGGGCCCACCAGGCAATCGGCCAATCGTGCCCTTTCTTTCTCGATTGCTTCGCGTTTCTCACAGAACCCTCGCCAACGGGCGTCATCCACAAGCCCTAATTCCCGCCCCATTTCGGTCAGGCGAAGATCTGCGTTGTCTTCCCGCAGACTGAGTCGATACTCGGCGCGACTGGTAAACATACGGTAAGGCTCGGTGACCCCCCGGGTGACCAGATCATCGACTAGCACCCCGAGATAGGCCTCTTCCCGACCCGGCACCCAGGCCGCCTGTTCACGCACCTGCAACGCCGCATTGGCGCCGGCCAGCAGCCCCTGTGCCGCCGCCTCTTCATATCCTGTGGTGCCGTTGATCTGGCCTGCGAAAAATAGACCGGCAATCGCCTTGGTTTCCAGCCAGGGCTTGAGCGCCCGTGGATCGAAATAGTCATATTCGATGGCGTAACCCGGCCGAAGAATATGGGCGTTTTCCAGACCCCGCATGGAACGCACTAAATCAAGCTGAACATCAAACGGAAGGCTTGTGGAGATCCCGTTTGGGTAGACCTCGTGCGTGGTCAGCCCCTCTGGTTCGAGATAAATCTGATGGGAATCCTTGTCGGCAAATCGGTGAACCTTGTCTTCGATCGACGGGCAATAACGGGGGCCGACCCCCTCAATCACCCCCGTGAACATGGGGGAGCGATCCAATCCAGCCCGAATAATCGAATGGGTTTTCTCGTTCGTGTGCGTGACCCAGCACGGGACCTGGCGGGGATGCATCGATGAAGTGCCCATGAATGAAAACACCGGCATCGGATCCAGATCTCCAGGCTGCTCGGCCAGCACCGTGTAATCGATCGTGCGGCCGTCGATTCGAGGGGGAGTCCCCGTCTTCAAACGACCCTGTGGGAGTTTTAGTTCCTTCAGGCGGGCTGACAGTCGTATCGCTGGGGGATCCCCCGCACGCCCGGCACTATGGTGCTCCAGTCCGATATGGATTTTCCCATCCAAAAAGGTGCCCGCCGTAAGCACCACGGTTTTACCCTCAAAGGTCAGGCCAGCATTGGTTCTCACCCCGGACACGCGGTCGGCCTGAACCAGCAGGTCATCGACCGCCTGTTGGAACATCCACAAATTCGGCTGATTTTCTAGGCGGGACCGGATCGCACCCCGATACAACACCCGATCGGCCTGAGCCCGTGTTGCACGCACCGCAGGGCCCTTGGAACTATTCAATATTCGGAACTGAATCCCAGCCGCATCGGTCGCCAAGGCCATGGCGCCGCCCAGAGCATCAATCTCCTTGACCAAATGACCCTTGCCAATTCCCCCAATCGAGGGATTGCACGACATCTGGCCAAGGGTCTCGAGGCTGTGGGTCAACAATAGGGTGGTCGCGCCCATGCGCGCGGCAGCAAGCGCCGCCTCGGTGCCCGCATGGCCGCCACCCACCACAATCACGTCAAATACCTTGGGATAGATCATTGTTTCACGTGAAACATTACAGCCCGGCCAAGGTGACGTATTTAATCTCTAGGTACTCATCGATACCGTACTTGGACCCCTCCCGGCCCAAGCCCGACTGCTTGACGCCACCGAAGGGGGCGACCTCGTTCGAAAAGTTGCCGGTATTCACAGCCACCATACCCGCCTCGAGCGCCTCGGCCACCCGGAACACGCGGCCGATATCCCGGGAGTAGAAATACGCCGCTAGACCAAACTCGGTGTTATTAGCCATGGCGATCACGTCCTCCTCCGTTTTGAAACGGAACAAAGGCGCAACGGGCCCAAAGGTCTCCTCACGGGCCACCAACATTTCCGGAGTCACCTCGGTCATGACGGTGGGTTCGAAAAACAAGCCCCCAAGCGCGTGGGGCTTTCCGCCGACCAGCAGCTTCGCACCGCCCGATAACGCGTCGGCGACGTGTGACTTCACCTTTTCAAGGGCCGCCGGTTCGATGAGCGGACCGATCTGCACGCCAGACTGCGTGCCGGGGCCCACCCTTAGCCCCGCAACCTTCTCCGCGAGCCTTGCAGCGAACGCCTCGTAAATGCCCTCTTGCACATACAGCCGATTGGCACATACGCAGGTCTGGCCAGCATTGCGGTATTTAGAGGCCATGGCACCTTCAACGGCCGCATCCAAATCGGCATCGTCGAACACAATAAACGGCGCATTGCCGCCAAGCTCTAAGGAGAGTTTTTTAACGGTGTCAGCAGACTGTCGCAGCAAAATCCGTCCCACTTCGGTCGATCCCGTGAAGGAGACCTTCCGCACTCGAGTGTCCTCGCACAGCACCTTTCCGATTTCCGGCGCAGCCGCGGCATCTCCAACGATCACGTTAAAAACACCCGGAGGAAATCCCGCCTGGGCCGCGAGATCCGCTAACGCCAGCGCAGTCAATGGCGTGGCTTCTGCCGGCTTAACAATAACCGTGCATCCTGCGGCGATAGCGGGCGCACACTTTCTAGTAATCATCGCCAAGGGAAAATTCCATGGCGTAATGGCGGCGGCCACGCCAATCGGCTCCTTGAACACAAAGAGCTTTCGGCCCGCCATCGGCGCGGGAATCACATCACCATAAACACGCTTGGCCTCCTCGGCAAACCACTCCACAAACGAGGCACCGTAGATCACTTCACCCTTCGCCTCGGCCAGGGGCTTGCCTTGCTCGGCCGTCATCAATTGCGCCAGCCCATCGGCATGCGCAAGAATCAGCTCATTCCACCGCTTTAAACGAATGCTGCGCTCTTTGGACGTGGTCGCCCTCCAAGCGGGCAGTGCCGCATGGGCTGCCGCGACCGCCGCCATCGCGTCCTCGCGTCCCATGTTGACCACCTGCGCCAATACATCGCCGGTGGCAGGATTGGTAACGGCGAATTGCCCACCCGACACCGCTGCAACCCACTGGCCATCAATGAAGCCCTGCGTTTTTAATTCCAAGGTCACACCTTTACAAAAAGGAACCCCCTCACCACCTAAATCACTTCATCGTCGGCATCACAAACTGCGCGCCCTCCCGCAGTCCTTTCGGCCAACGTTGTGTAATCGCCTTGTAACGTGTGTAGAAGCGAACCCCTTCAGGGCCATGAATGTGATGGTCCCCGAATAGGGAATCCTTCCAGCCACCAAACGAGTGAAACGCCATCGGCACAGGAATCGGAACATTAATCCCGACCATGCCCACCTGAATGCGCGATGCAAACTCACGCGCGCTGTCTCCGTCACGAGTAAAGAGCGCAACACCGTTAGCAAAGGCATGCTGGTGAATCAAATCCAACGCCTGCTCGAAATTTGCCACACGCACCACACTGAGCACTGGACCGAAAATCTCTTCCTGATAGATCTTCATCGATGGCGTGACACGATCAAACAGACACGGGCCAATATAAAAACCTTTGTCGTGGCCACTGATCTTTAAGCCCCGGCCGTCCACCACCAACTGGGCGCCTTCGGCCACACCGCTATCCACATATCCGCGAACCTTATCGAGGTGGGCCTGTGTGACCAGGGGGCCCATCTCCGCTCCCGTCGCATCACCGGCCTCTCGCGCCGCCAGCAAGGTCTTGCCCAACATACGGCGCAAAGGTTGCGCCATGCCGGCGGCGGAAAATAGCGTCGTGGGATCGCCAAAGGGCAGATGGTGCGGCGGCGCGATGAAGCCGCAATCCCAGGCGGGGCCGCGCATAATCCCCGGCGCTTGCCGGCGCGCGAACCACACAACGCCGCCACCCAGCAGCAATAGCAGGACGAAAACAATCAGCGGCGCATAACCCGCCCCACCTTCGGAAACCGTCACCGTCACGCCCCCCAGCGCGGAAAGCCCTGACCCTGCGCCCGTCAGTACGCGCAAGGCAGGTGCGGCGAGTTCCAGC
>JBMSML010000040.1:0-12781 GCA_049421125.1 Burkholderiaceae bacterium | reverse complement strand
CCCGTCCATGAGGATGCGTGCGCTGCGGCTCATGATCGCTTTGGTGACGGCCCATTGACCGTTCGTGCAGGTGGCTTGTGCACCCACCCGAAGGGTGCCGGAGGGATGGCCAAAGCGCACGGCCTCACGCTCTCCACCGCCGGCGGCGAGGTTCACCAGTGTCCCGGGAATGGCGGCGGCGGTGCCAATGGCCACCGAGGCGGTGCCCATCATGGCGTGGTGCAGTTTGCCCATGGACAGTGCGCGCACCAGCACATCAAACTCCGTTGCGCGGATGGATTTGCCACTGGAGGCGACATAGTCCTTCGGTGGTGCAACGAACGCGATTTTCGGCGTGTGTTGACGCGTGGTGGCCTCGGCCAGATCTTGAATCAGGCCCATGCGCAATGCGCCATGAGCCCGAATGGTTTCAAACATGGCCAGCGCTGTCGCATCATTATTAATATGGTCCTGCAACTCGGTGCCGGTGTATCCGATGGCATCGGCGTTGACAAAAATAGTGGGAATGCCGGCATTGATCATGGTGGCCTGGAGTGTTCCCACGCCGGGCACCTCGAGCGTGTCGATCAGGTGGCCGGTGGGGAACATGGCACCGCCGGCACCGTCGCCGTCCTCATCGGCGGCCGGATCCAGAAATTCCACCTGAATTTCAGCGGCGGGAAAGGTCACACCATCGAGTTCAAAGTCACCGGTTTCCTGTACCTCGCCATCGGCGATCGGCACATGGGCAATGATGGTCTTGCCGATGTTGACCTGCCAAATGCGCACGGTGGCCATCCCATTGGTCGGCACACGAGCCGGATCCAGAAAACCGTGACGCACGGCAAAGGGTCCCACGGCGGCGGAGAGATTGCCGCAGTTACCGCTCCAGTCGACAAAGGCTTTATCGATCGCAACCTGACCAAACAGATAGTCGACATCGTGATCGGGTCGTGTGCTCTTGGACAAAATGACCGTTTTGCTGGTGCTCGAGCTGCCGTTGCCCATGCCATCAATTTGTTTGCCATAAGGATCAGGGCTGCCAATCACGCGCGTGAGGATGGCATCCCGCACGGGCCCGGCCTGTTGAGCGGCGGCGGGCAGATCCTGCAGGCGAAAGAATACGCCCTTGGAGGTGCCACCACGCATGTAGGTGGCGGGAATACGAATTTGCGGTAAGTGCGTCATGGTGAGTTAGGCGGCCGCCTCCAGGAAGTCTTGGGCAAAGCGTTGCAATACGCCACCGGCATCGTAGATCGAGACTTCCTCGGCCGTATCGAGTCGGCACAGCACGGGCACCGACTCCGTTGCACCGTTTTTACGATGAATCACCAGGGTCAGGGTGGCCCGCGGGGTGCGATCACCGATCACATCAAAGGTCTCCGTGCCGTCAATGCCCAGCGTCTTGCGCGTGGTGCCCGGTAAAAACTCCAGCGGTAACACGCCCATGCCCACCAGATTCGTGCGGTGAATCCGCTCGAACCCCTCGGCCACGATGGCCTCGACGCCGGCCAACCGCACGCCTTTGGCCGCCCAGTCGCGTGAGGATCCCTGGCCATAGTCTGCGCCCGCGATGATGATCAAGGGCTGCTTGCGGTTCATGTAGGTCTCAATGGCCTCCCACATCCGCATGACTTTTCCGTCCGGTTCGACCCGCGCCAGGGAGCCTTGCTGAACCTGTCCATTCACCACGACCATTTCGTTGATCAGTTTTGGGTTGGCGAAGGTGGCCCGTTGCGCGGTCAAGTGATCGCCACGATGGGTGGCGTAAGAGTTGAAGTCTTCTTCTGGAAGTCCCATCTTGGCCAGGTACTCGCCGGCCGCACTGTCCAGCAGGATCGCATTAGAGGGCGATAAATGATCGGTGGTGATGTTATCGGGTAGCACGGCCAAGGGGCGCATCGCGGTTAAGGTGCGCTTGCCGGCCAGGGCGCCTTCCCAGTAAGGGGGACGACGAATATAGGTGCTCTCCGGTCGCCACTCATACAGTGGACTGACCGTTTCGCCGGAGTCGGCCCGCGCTGTGAACATCGGATCGTAGACCTTGCGGAATTGTTCGGGCTTCACGCTGGCGGCAACCACGGCATCGATCTCGTCATCACTGGGCCAGAGGTCGGCCAGGCGAATCTCTCGGCCCGAGGCGTCACGGCCGAGCACGTCCTTTTCAATGTCGAATCGAATGGAGCCGGCGATCGCGTAGGCCACCACTAAAGGCGGCGAGGCGAGAAAGGCCTGTTTCGCATAGGGATGGATACGGCCATCGAAGTTGCGGTTGCCGGATAACACGGCGGTGGCATAGAGATCACGATCGATGATCTCTTGTTGGATCTTGGGATCCAGTGCGCCGCTCATGCCGTTGCAGGTGGTGCACGCAAAGGCGACAATGCCAAAGCCCAGTTGTTCCAGTTCCTTCAACAGGCCGGCCTCCTGCAGGTAGAGGGCCACCGCTTTGGAACCCGGCGCGGTGGAGCTTTTCACCCAGGGTTTACGGTGCAGACCGGCACGATTGGCATTCCGGGCCAGTAGTCCCGCCGCGATCATATTGCGTGGATTGTTGGTGTTGGTGCAACTTGTGATGGCGGCGATGATCACGGCGCCATCGGGCATTTGACCCGCGGTTTCACTGTAGGGTGCGGCGACACCACGTGTCGCCAGATCCGAGGTCGGTAACCGTTTGTGCGGATTAGAGGGCCCCGCCAGATTGCGCACCACTGTGGACAGATCAAATGACAGCACCCGCTCGTAGTCGGCCTGGCGCATACCGTCGGCCCACAGGCCCGTGTGCTGGGCATAGGTCTCGACTAAGGTGACGAGCGTCTCGTCACGACCGGTCAGTCGTAGGTAACGGATGGTCTGCTCATCAATGTAAAACATGGCGGCCGTGGCACCGAACTCGGGCGCCATGTTGGCGATGGTGGCCCGATCCCCCAGGGTCAGGTTGGCGGCCCCCTCGCCGAAAAATTCCAGATAGGCCGAGACGACGCGTTCCTTGCGCAGGAACTCCGTCAGGGCGAGCACGATATCGGTGGCGGTGATTCCGGGCTTTGGTTTTCCGGAGAGTTTCACGCCGACAATGTCGGGCAGCCGCATGTAGGAGGCACGGCCAAGCATGACGCTTTCCGCCTCTAAGCCGCCCACACCAATGGCGATCACACCGAGTGCATCGACCATGGGCGTGTGACTGTCGGTGCCCACCAGCGTGTCGGGATAGGCCACCCCGCGATCGACCTGGATCACGGGCGACATGCGTTCCAGATTGATCTGATGAAGGATGCCGTTGCCCGGCGGAATGACATCGACGTTGCGAAATGCCTTGCGTGTCCACTCAATAAAGTGAAAGCGGTCTTCGTTGCGTCGCTCTTCAATGGCACGGTTCTTCTCAAATGCCTGCGGATCAAAGCCGCCGCACTCCACGGCCAATGAATGATCGACCACTAACTGAGTGGGCACCACGGGGTTGACCTTGGCGGGATCGCCGCCCTTGTCGGCGATGGCATCCCGCAGGCCGGCGAGATCCACCAGCGCGGTCTGACCCAGAATATCGTGGCAGACCACACGGGCCGGAAACCAGGGGAAATCGAGGTCGCGTTTGCGTTCGATGAGTTGCTTCAGAGAGCCGGTCAGCGCCGCAGGCTCGCAGCGGCGGACCAGATTTTCTGCCAATACCTTGGAGGTGTAAGGAAGGCGGTCGTAGGCGCCCGGGGCGATGGCATCGACGGCTGCTTTGGCATCGAAATACTCGAGTGTGGTGCCGGGCAGGGATTTACGGTAGGCGGTGTTCACAGCGGATCTCCTTCTATCGGCGTGCGCGCGCTGTGCACGCCATCGTCTACAGGTAAGGCTTATTTACGTTTGTCGATGGGCACGAATTTCTGGTCTTCCGGACCGGTGTAATTGGCACTGGGGCGAATAATTTTTCCGTCAATGCGCTGCTCGATCACATGGGCACTCCAGCCTGATGTGCGCGCGATGACAAACAGTGGGGTGAACATGGCGGTGGGCACTCCCATCATGTGGTAGCTCACCGCGGAGAACCAGTCGAGATTGGGAAACATGTTCTTGGCATCCCACATCACGGTTTCTAAACGCTCCGCGATATTGAACATTTTCATGTCATTGGAGATGCGCGAGAGTTTGCGGGCCACTTCCTTGATGCACTTGTTACGCGGGTCGGCAATGGTGTAGACCGGATGACCAAATCCGATGACCACCTCTTTGTTCTCGACGCGGCGTCGAATGTCGGCCTCGGCCTCGTCAGCGGTGTTGTAGCGCTTCTGAATCTCGAAGGCCACCTCATTGGCGCCGCCATGCTTAGGGCCACGCAGGGCGCCGATGGCACCGGTGATGCAGGAATAAAAATCAGATCCCGTACCGGCGATCACCCGAGCGGCAAACGTCGAGGCGTTGAACTCGTGTTCGGCATACAGAATCAGCGAGGTGTGCATGGCCTGCACCCATTCTGGTGCGGGGGGCTTGCCATGGAGCAGGTGAAGGAAGTGCCCGCCAATCGAATCATCGTCGGTGTCGACATCGATCATTCTGCCGTTGTGGCTGTAGTGATACCAGTAGAGCAATATTGACCCCAGGGAGGCCATCAGCCGATCGGCGATATCCCGCGCACCCGGCGCGTTGTGATCGTCTTTTTCCGGAAGAATGCAGCCCAGGGCGGACACTCCGGTGCGCATCACGTCCATTGGATGACTGGAGGCCGGCAGGGCTTCCAGGGCGGTCATGACATTGGCCGGTAGGCCCCGAAGTGCACGCAGTTTGGTTTTATAACCGGTGAGCTCTGCGCGATTGGGCAGCTTGCCGTGCACCAGAAGATAGGCGATCTCTTCAAACTCGCAGACATCGGCCAGGTCCAGAATGTCATAACCGCGATAGGCCAGATCATTGCCGGTGCGGCCCACGGTGCACAAGGCGGTGTTACCGGCGGTGATGCCGGAGAGCGCAACGGATTTTTTGGGTTTTGGTGTGGCCAGGGATGCTTCTTTTGTCATGGAGAGACCTCGTAAGGGTGCGGAGTTATTTTTTCTGGAATAAGGCATCGAGTTTGTTCTCGAAATCCCAGTATCCAATGGCGTCGTAGAGTTCCTGGCGGGTCTGCATGAGCGCCACGACATTTTTCTGTGTGCCGTCTCGCCGGACGGCTTCATAGACGTTCTGGGCCGCCTTGTTCATGGCGCGAAACGCCGACAGCGGGTAGAGCACCATGGCCACATCTGCACCGCGCAGCTCATCGACGGTGTACAGCGGCGTGCTGCCGAACTCGGTGATGTTGGCCAGCACCGGCACCTTGACCGCTTTCGCGAAGTCTTTGTACATCGAGAGTTCGGTCATTGCCTCCGGAAAGATGGCGTCCGCCCCGGCCTCAACGCAGGCGCAGGCCCGATCGATCGCCGATTGCAGACCTTCGACGGCCAGGGCATCGGTGCGTGCGACGATTACAAAATCAGTATCCGTTTTGGCGTCGACTGCGGCTTTGACCCGATCGACCATTTCGTCCTGGGTCACGATCGCCTTGCCCGGCCGATGGCCGCAACGTTTTGCGCCGACCTGATCCTCGATGTGCATGGCCGCGGCCCCAAACTTGATCATCGATTTGGTGGTGCGGGCGATGTTAAAGGCCGACGATCCAAAACCGGTGTCCACGTCCACCAGCAGGGGTGTGTCGCAGACGTCGGTGATGCGGCGCACGTCCGTGAGCACGTCGTCCAGGTTGGAGATGCCCAGGTCGGGCAGGCCCAGTGACCCGGCGGCCACGCCCCCCCCGGAGAGGTAAATGGCCCGAAAGCCCGCGCGCTTGGCGAGCAAGGCGTGGTTGGCGTTGATCGCGCCGATGATTTGTAAAGGGTGCTCTTCTGCCAACGAGTCGCGAAAGCGACGGCCGGCCGATGCGTGCGGCTGCGACATGACTTCTCTCCCTGATTGAGTGCCCACCGGAAATTCGGATGCTCGGTGATGGGGTACCACTTATAGTGACAACGCTTGTCGGCACGATACTCCCGCCCCGCGGCCCTGAGAATCCGTCATTTCGGGGCGAGCCTTCGTCATTTGCGAAGGCTCGCGGGTTTCGCTAGATTGTCGCCATGTTCAATCCCAGCAAAGACGATGTGCGCCGGTTCTTCTGTGAGGCCTGGGCCAAGCACCAGGCCCGCGCGCCCCTCACCGACCTGGAGGCCCTGGCCGCCGACTGGATGGGTCAGCATCCCGAATACCACGATGATCTGTCGGACCTGGCGCAGGCCTTGGCCAAGGATTATTCCGTGGAGGCCGGGGTCACCAATCCGTTTCTGCATCTGGCCATGCACCTCTCGATTGAGGAGCAGGTGTCCATTGATCAACCGTTTGGCATTCGGGCAGCGTTCACGCGACTGGCCCAGCGCCTGGACAGTCGTCATGAGGCCATGCACGTGGTGATGGAGTGCCTGGGAGAGGAACTCTGGAAAAGCCAGCGCACGGGCACGGCCATCGACGGCGTGGCCTACGTGGAGGCGGTGAATCGTCGTGCGCAACGATAAGGCCATCAACCCGCAGCGGGTGGACTTTCTGACCCTGAAGTTGTTGTTGGCGGTGGCCCAGAGTGGCTCCATCACCAAGGCGGCCGAGGGGCTGCATCTGGCCTTGGGTGCGGCGAGCACGCGGATTCGGGATCTGGAAGAACGGATGGGCGTGCCGCTCCTTGTGCGGCATGCCCGCGGAGTGCGATTCACCGAGGCTGGCAATGCGGTCTTGCATCATGCGCGTTCCATCGAGCGTGAACTGGCCCAGATGGAATTCGAGGTGAGTGACTTTGCGGCGGGTATCGCGGGCCATGTGCGCATCGTCGCGAACGCGAGTTCGATTGCGACCGTGTTGCCCACCGACCTGACAGCGTTTTTAAGGCTGCATCCCAGGGTACGCATCGATTTGTCGGAACACACGAGCCGTGACATTCAGCAACGGGTATCCGATGGGGATGCCGACATTGGTGTGTTTGCGGGGGAGGTGTTGCGTGATCAGTTGCATGTGCTGCCGTATCACCAGGACACGCTTGTGGTGATGGTGCCCAACGATGCGCGTTGGACGGCCATTGAGGCGATCACCATGCCGGCACTCCTGGAAGAGGATTTAATTCTGCTGCAAGAGGGTGGATCGATTCAGGAGTGGCTGGTGAACCTGGCGCGCACGGTTGGAGTGGCCCCACGGGTACGGGTGCAGGTGAAAGGGTTCGATGCCATCTCGCAGCTGGTCGCGGCGGGTCTGGGCATCACGGTGCTGCCCGATCGAGTCGCGCAGCGATTCAGTCGATTGCTCGGGTTTAAGACCTTGCCGATCACGGATGTGGACACGTCACGGGCCCTCTCCATCTGCCATGGCGACACGAAACGCCTGTCGCCCGCGGCCTTGGATCTGTTGGGATTTTTCACCCAGGCGGCAAAGACTTTTGACGGTACTCACAGCAGTCATTAATCGGGCATCGCCAGCATTGAGGCGTGCGCGCCTTGCAGATGTAGCGGCCGTGAAGAATGAGCCAGTGGTGGGCATGCCGTTTGAATTCCGCCGGCACAGCGCGCAACAGGCGATGTTCCACCTCCAGCACCGTTTTCCCCACGGCGATCCGGGTTCGGTTGGCCACGCGGAAAATGTGCGTGTCCACCGCGATCGTGTCCCAACCGAAAGCGGTGTTAAGCACCACATTGGCAGTTTTGCGCCCTACGCCAGGAAGGGATTCCAGTGCCTCACGGTCTTCCGGGACCTGACCCCCATGGTCGCGACACAGAATTTCGCAGGCCTGGATCAGATGACGGGCCTTGGTGCGGTATAGGCCAATGGTGCGAATAAAGGGTTCGAGACCGACCGTGCCCAGGGCAAGGATGGCGGCGGGCGTATTGGCCACGGGAAAGAGTTGTCGTGTGGCCGCGTTGACCGATACATCGGTGGCCTGAGCCGAGAGCAGTACGGCGGCGAGCAGTTCAAACGGCGTGCTGTAGTCCAGCTCGGTGGTGGGGTGGGGGTTGAGGGCGGCGAGCCGGCGAAATATCTCTGCCCGAATCTCGGCGTTCATGGACGGCGCTGTGCGGCACGTGCACGGGCCTTCGCCAGCACACTGGCCAATCGATCGGTGTCCGGTGCAGTGCGGGTTGCGGCCACGGACTCCCGATGCAGGCGCTCTTGTCGTGCCTCGTATCGGAGCCGCGCCGCCTGTGCGGCATGGGCTGGCCACTCGGCACTGCCGATGCACGGTGCCAGGGCGATGCAATCGACTGGACAGGGTGCGATGCAGAGTTCACATCCCGTGCAGGTATCGATCAGTACGGTGTGCATGGCCTTGAATCCGCCGACAATGGCATCGACGGGGCAGGCCCGGATGCACAGGGTGCATCCGATGCATCGCGACTCATCGATGATCACGCGCTCACGGGGTTTTTCCTGTCCATGGGCAGGATTGAGCGGCACGTAAGGCACCCCTGTGAGTTCGGCGAGTCGTCGAATCCCGGCGTCACCGCCCGGTGGGCATTGGTTGATGTTGGCCTGCCCCTGCGCGATGGCCTGCGCGTAGAGGCGGCAGGCCGGATAACCACAGCGCGTGCACTGCGTCTGGGGCAGGACGTCGTTAATGGCGTCGGATAAATTCGGCGATTTTGGGTGCGACCTGTTCACGCCAACGTCGTCCACTGAAAATGCCGTAGTGGCCCGCCTTCGGTACCACCACATCCTCCTGGCGATGGGCGGGGATGCCCGTGCAGAGGTCATGCGCCGCCTGGGTCTGGCCGGCGCCGGAAATATCATCCAACTCCCCCTCGACGGTCAGCAGTGCGGTTCGGGTGATGTCTTGCGGACGCACCGGTCGGCCACGCACCGTCCAGGTGCCGCGCGGCAGCGCATGCTCCTGGAATACGACACGGATCGTGTCCAGATAAAACTCCGCCGCGAGATCCAGTACGGCGTTGTATTCATCGTAAAACGCGCGATGACTGTCCGCACTTTCGCCGTCGCCTTTGATCAGTTGAAGGTAATAGTCGTAATGAGAGGTCAGGTGACGATCGGGATTCATCGCCACAAATCCGGCGTGTTGGAGAAAACCGGGGTAGACCTTGCGCAGGTAGCCTGGGTATTTCGACGGCACCGTGTAAATCACATGGTTTTCAAACCACTGATATGGCTTTTTAGTGGCCAGATCATTGACCGAGGTGGGGCTCTTTCGAGTATCGATCGGCCCCCCCATCATGATGATCGTGCGTGGCACGGCCGGGTGACCCTCGCTGGCCATGAGGGAGACGGCAGCGAGCACGGGGACCGTGGGTTGACACACCGACATCACGTTTAAGTCCGGGCTCAGTACGGCGATGAATTCCTTGATGTAGTCGACGTAGTCATCGAGGTGAAACGCCCCGTCGCTTAACGGCACCATACGGGCATCGATCCAATCGGTGATGTAGACCTCGTGATCGGACACCAGCGTTCGAACCGTGTCGCGCAACAGCGTGGCGTGATGGCCCGATAGGGGAGCGACCAACAGAATTTTTGGATCTGCTGGACGTGGGTGCCCATCGGGAAACTGACGCGCGAAATGCAGTAGTTTGCAAAAGGGCTTTTCCAGAACCGTTTGCTCGGTGATGGCCACCTCCTGGCCATTGATCACCGTATGCCCAATATCAAACACGGGCTTTTGGTATTCCTTACCAATTCGATGCACCAGATCAAACGTGGCCGCGAGCCGCTTGGAGAACGGCATGTAGGCCAGGGGGCTGTAAGGGTTGGTGTAGATCTCCGAACCTGCGCCCGCTAACCGACTGATGGGGTGCAAGATCGAACGTTGAATCTCGTGAAGTTGGTAGAGCAAGTCTGGGCTCCCGTTATGCGGGCTGATCTTACCAGTAGTTCTCGACGGCGATTTGGCCGGGCGCGGACTGTCGACTCGTGCGAAATCCGCGCGCCTTCAGGAGGCGACGGGTGTCATCAACCATGTCAGGATTTCCGCATAACATGATGCGGGAGTTGTCCAGGTCAAGTCTCAGTCCCGCGCGATCCTCCAGCTCACCCTGCTCAATCAACTGCGTGATGCGTGACGACAACATGCCGGGGATCATGTCCCGCGTGACCACGGGTATGTAGATCAGTTTATGTGCGTGCTCGGCAAACAGGTCGTGGGTGGCCAGTGCCTGGATGTGATCCCGATAGGCGAGTTCGACGGATTCGCGCACACTGTGCACCAAGACGATGGTGGCGTAGTCTTCCCATGCGGCGGGGTCGGCCAGTATGGACAGAAAGGGTGCAATGCCAGTGCCCGTGGATAACAGCCAGAGGTCGCGCCCCTGCGTAAAGCGTGACAGGGTCAGAAACCCGTGGTTCTGTTTTTCGATTAGCAGCGTGTCGCCAACCGTTAAACGGGCCAGTTGCGTGGTGAATTCCCCATCGGGCACGACGATGGAGTAAAACTCGAGGGCGTCATCGTACGGCCCAGAGACCATGGAATAAGCGCGCCAGGCGATGCTGCCGTCGGGCTTTTCGACGCCAAGCCGGGCAAATTGTCCGGCGGTGAAACGATAGGATTTGGGGCGGGTGATGCGAAACGAAAAAAGATGTGGCGTCCACGGATGGATCCAGGTGATCGACTCGCGTGTGAATCGTTCTTCCGCTGTGCCGGTCACCGCTCGAGCAGTCCGCGTTTATCTTTGACGTCGGCCCATTGGTCGGCGTCCTCGAAGTGGGCTTCCATTCGACTGATGGTGGGCCACTCGCGGGAGAGATCCGCGTTGATGGCGATGAAGTCTTTTTGATCGTCGGGGACGTCTTCCTCGGCGTAGATCGCGTTCACCGGGCACTCCGGGATGCAGACCGCACAGTCGATGCACTCGTCGGGGTCGATCACCAGGAAGTTGGGGCCCTTGCGGAAACAATCCACGGGGCAGACATCCACACAGTCCGTGTAGCGGCATTTGATGCAGGATTCGGTGACGACATGGGTCATAGGAATTCGGGGCTCGTTGGGGTAAGTTCTGTTTTAGCGCACCGCATGGCGCAGTACACTTGACCATTCTAGCGAACTTAACCGCGGGATTACCCTTGCTATTGATCAATAGGATCTGATTCCCATGTCCGATAAACCGCCTTTGGAAGGTCTGGATACTGCGCAAGCCCGGGCCCGGATTCTGTCCAGAATTCGCGCGGCCCAGGGCCGCCCCGCGCAGGCCAGGGCGCGCGAGGAAGAACTGAATTACAACTACATGGCCCAGAAGGTCGTGGGCCCGCAGCCGTCCGTGGGCGAGGATCTGGTGGCGCATTTTGTGGCGCAGTCCGAACGCCTGCAGAGCACCGTGGACCAGGTGCGGTTCCTTAAAGATGTGCCAACTGCGGTGGCGCGCTACCTGCGTGAACGCGGCTTGGGAACTCGGGCGATTGCATGGAAATCCTATCTTCGGCTCGCCTGGGCGGCAGCGGGTTTGACTGTGGAGGCCCGTGCTCCCGTGCGCGACGAGCCCGCACCGGATCTGGTGGGCATCACGGGATGCTTTGCCGCCATTGCGGAAACCGGCACGCTGGCTCTCCTGTCAGGCCCCGATACGCCCGCGTCAATGGCCTTATTGCCGGAGACCCATGTGGCCGTGGTGGCCCGCTCCCGCATCGTGCGTCACATGGAAGACGTGTTTGCGTTGTTGCGCCACGAACGCGGCGCGCCGCCGCGTGCACTGAACTTCATTTCGGGGCCCTCGCGCACGGGGGACATTGAGCAAACGATTGTGCTGGGTGCCCATGGCCCGTATCGCGTGCACCTTGTGCTGGTGGAAGGCATCTGATGGCCAAGCCAACTTTGGTGGTGACCCGGCGCATCTATGACCATGTTCTGGCGCCGCTGCAACAAACCTTTGATGTCGTGGCCGAAAACCAGGCGACCGATTCCCCGTGGACGCTTGAGCAGATGCGCGCTCGAGTCGCAAATGCCGATTACGTGCTGTGTTCGGTGGCCGACAAGATGGATGCCAGTGTCATCGCTGCGGCGGCCCGCGTAAAGGTGATCGCCACCGGCGCAGTGGGCTACAACAATATTGACATTGCGGCGTGCCAGGCGCGCGGTATTCGTGTGACCAACACGCCCGATGTATTGACGGAGACCACGGCGGATTTCGGTTTCGCCCTCATGATGGCCACGGCACGACGCATTTCAGAGGCCGAGCGTTATGCCCGCGCGGGCCAGTGGACGGGATGGGCCTTCGATCAGTTTACGGGCCGGGACCTGCACCACGCCACCCTGGGCATTATTGGCATGGGCCGCATTGGCGGCGCGATCGCCAAACGTGCCCAGGGCTTTGACATGCGTGTTCTGTATCACAACCGCAATCGCAGTGATCGCGACCTGGGCGCCACCTGGGTGGAGCGCGATACCCTGTTGAAGGAATCCGATGTGGTGATGCTGGTCGTGCCCTACAGCGCGGTGACCCATCATCTGATCGGCGCGAGGGAATTGGCATTGATGAAATCCACTGCGACGCTGATCAATATTGCGCGGGGTGGCGTGGTGGACGATCAGGCGCTGATTGCTGCACTCCAGGAGAAGCGGATAGCGGCCGCGGGTCTCGATGTGTTTGAGAATGAACCCGCCTTCGATGCCCGGTTTCTGGAATTCGACAATGTGGTGATCACCCCGCACATCGCCAGCTCGTCCAAGGCCACCCGCGGGGCCATGATGCAGCGGGCGGCCGATAACCTGTTGGCCCACGCCAAGGGACTGCCCCTGTTGACCCCGGTGGCCTAGGGTGGCCCGGGGCCTGGCCCCAGCCCCAGCCCCAGCCCGTCGTTTCCTCTAAGTCCTTGTTTCTGC
>JBMSML010000039.1:0-12801 GCA_049421125.1 Burkholderiaceae bacterium | reverse complement strand
GCACCACCATTGGAGACCGTGGAGCGCATTCAGGCGGCCGCACGCACACTCACGTTTTCGGGAACCTTTGTCCATCAGCAGGATTCCAGTCTGCACACCTCACGTATCGCACAGCTGCGCGATGGAAAACAGACCATCACCCGTGTTCAGGCTTTGGAGGGTCATCGACTCGAAGTCGTGAGAACGGCCGACGAGACCCGGATCTATCTGCCGGATCGGCAAATGATCAAGGTGGAGAAGGTCGCACAACCCCGCGCGGAGTTTCCGGCGATGTTCGTGGGATCAGCGGCCACGGTACTGCGCAACTATGATGTGGTGCCGGGCAACAGCATGCGCGTGGCCAATGTCGATGCCCAGGAGCTGCTGTTCAAACCCAGGCACGAATCCCGGTGGAGCGTGCGGGTCTGGGTGGATAAACGCACGTCTTTAGTGGTGAAATGTCAGAAGCTGGACGCCGCTGGCAATGCGGTCGAGCAGGCCTCATTTACGGAGTTGGCCTGGACACGTCCGGCCTTCGCCTTATCGGTATCCCCGAGCCCCGACGCGAAGTCCTGGTCCGAATTCGATGCGACCATGCAGCCGGTGAATGGTGCTGCGCCCCTTGTATTCAAATCGGACACGATAAAGGGATTCGAGCCCATCGGTGTCTATGAGCGTCGTGCCTCCGATCAGCTGGACATTCGCCGTTATGTGTTCTCCGATGGCATTGCCTTAGTGTCGGTGTTCGTTCAGCCTAAACCGGCCAAGCACCCGTTGTTCGAGCGCGTGAAACGTCGTGGCGCCACGACCTTTGTCTCGCGGGAAATTCAAGAGGCCTGGGTCACCGCCATGGGCGATGTGCCGGCCGATACCCTGCAACAATTCATACAGACCATTGAATGGAAATGAAAACGATGAAACCCCTCTCTCATGTAGCGATCGCAGCGGCGCTGGTGTTCACCCCCTTGGCCATGGTGCCGCTGTCGGCCGTGGCGCAGAATGCGGCCGCGGTGCGCGGCCTGCCGGATTTTGCGGATCTGGCCGAGATGGCCGGCCCCGCGGTGGTCAATATTCGGACGATTGAAAAGGTCAAGGTGGGGCAGGCCCAGGGCAATCCCCAGATGCCGGATCTCGACGAGAACGATCCGTTTTACGAATTCTTTAAGCGTTTCTTTCCGCCGCGTCCTGGCACACCCCGTAATCCGCGCGGGGGATCACCACAGCCGGAAGAAGTGCCGCGCGGTGTGGGCAGTGGATTCATCGTCTCGCCCGATGGATTCATCATGACCAATCATCATGTGGTGGACGGTGCGGATGAAATCATCGTAACGCTCGCCGATAAGCGTGAATTCAAGGCACGTTTGATTGGTTCGGATCGTCGCACGGATGTGGCCTTGGTAAAGATCACGGCGGCGAGTCTTCCTGCATTGAAAGTCGGTGATCCCAATAAGCTGCGGGTGGGGGAGTGGGTCATGGCCATCGGTTCGCCATTCGGCCTGGAGAACACCGTCACGGCGGGCATTGTCAGCGCCAAGGGTCGTGACACCGGCGAGTATCTGCCGTTTATTCAAACGGATGTCGCGGTGAATCCCGGCAACTCCGGCGGCCCGCTACTGAACCTTCGTGGTGAAGTGGTGGGGATTAACTCCATGATCTACAGCCGCACGGGCGGCTTCATGGGGATTTCATTTGCCATTCCGATCGACGAGGCCAATCGTGTGGTGGATCAGTTGCGCGCCTCCGGTCGTGTCACACGCGGCCGTATCGGTGTGGGCATTGGCGAGGTCACCAAGGAAGTGGCCGATGCCTTGGGGCTGACCAGAACGGCGGGCGCCTTGGTGCGCAGCGTGGAGGTCAGCGGCCCAGCCGAAAAAGCAGGCATCGAGCCGGGCGACATCATTGTCCGCTTTGATGGAAAGCCAATCGAGAAATCTTCCGATCTCCCCCGTATTGTGGGCAATACCAAACCGGGGGCGAAGGTCAATGCGCAGGTCTGGCGCAAAGGGACCTCCCGGGAGGTGGCCTTGGTGGTCGGTGAGATGGAGCCCGATCGGGTGGCCAAGGCTGCTGCCGCCAAGCCATCGACTGCCAATTCCACGGTCACCGCCAACTGGCTGGGACTCGCCGTGAGCGATCTGCCCGACGCCCGTCGTAGCGAGTTAAAGATCAAGGGCGGTGTGCTGGTGGAGTCCTCGGATGGCGCGTCTGCCCGTGCCGGAATCCGTCAGGGAGACGTACTCATCAGTGTGAACAATACAGACGTTGGCTCGGCCAAGCAGTTTGGAGAATTGGTCGGTAAACTTGACCAATCCAAGTCCTTGGTGGTGTTGGTCCGTCGGGGGGATGGCGCGCTCTTTATCCCGGTGCGCCCCATCAAGACCAAATAAACCCGAGCACGCCAAGACGCCAAACACATCGATCAACGACATAACAACAATAATCCCTCATGGTGTTTCTTGGAGAACATACGTAACTTTTCGATCATTGCCCACATCGATCATGGCAAAAGCACCCTCGCAGACCGCATCATTCAGTTGTGTGGTGGCCTATCCGAGCGCGAAATGGAATCGCAGGTACTCGACTCCATGGCATTGGAGCGCGAGCGCGGCATCACCATTAAGGCGCAAACCGCGGCGTTAAGTTATAAGTCCCGTAACGGTCAGGTCTATGCATTGAATCTGATCGATACACCGGGGCACGTGGACTTCTCGTATGAAGTAAGCCGATCGCTGTCGGCCTGTGAGGGGGCGCTCTTAGTGGTCGATTCCTCTCAGGGCGTCGAGGCACAGACCGTTGCCAACTGTTACACCGCGATTGAACTCGGGGTGGAAGTGGTGCCGGTGCTCAACAAGATTGACCTTCCTGCCGCCAATCCGGAGCAGGCGATCCAGGAGATCGAGGATGTAATCGGCATCGATGCCCACGATGCGGTGCGGGCCAGTGCCAAAACCGGCCAGGGCGTAGAAGACATTCTGGAAATGCTGATCACGCGTGTGCCGCCACCCAAGGGAGACCCCGCCGCGCCGCTTCAGGCGCTGATCATCGACTCGTGGTTTGATAACTACGTGGGCGTGGTCATGTTGGTGCGCATGGTCAACGGCACCTTAAAGCCGAAGGATAAAATTTTATTGATGTCCACCGGTGCGAGCTATCCGGTGGAACACGTGGGGATCTTTACGCCAAAGTCGAAGAATCTGGAGCAGTTATCGGCAGGCGAGGTCGGCTTTGTGATTGCGGGAATTAAGGAGCTGAAAGCCGCCAAGGTGGGCGACACCATCACCCATGCCGGACACCTTGCCGCGGGCACGCCCCTGCCGGGGTTTAAAGAGATCAAACCGCAGGTGTTTGCGGGCCTGTATCCCGTGGAGTCCAATCAGTATGAAGCCCTGCGCGATGCCTTGGATAAGTTAAAGCTGAACGATTCTTCGTTGCAGTATGAGCCCGAGGTATCGCAGGCCTTGGGGTTTGGTTTTCGTTGTGGCTTTCTGGGCCTGTTGCACATGGACATTGTGCAGGAGCGTTTGGAGCGCGAATACGGCATGGATCTGATCACCACGGCGCCTACGGTGGTCTATCAGGTGCTCATGCGCGATGGCACCTTGATTGATGTCGACAATCCCTCCAAGATGCCCGATCCCTCAAAGATCGAAGAGATCCGTGAGCCAATTGTCACGGTGACCCTGTTCATGCCGCAGGAGTATGTGGGCAGTGTGATCACCTTGTGCACTGGCAAACGTGGTGCGCAAACGGCCATGAACTATCACGGCCGGCAGGTGAATCTCACCTATGACATTCCTATGAACGAGATCGTGCTCGACTTTTTTGACAAATTAAAGTCGGTCTCCCGGGGTTATGCCTCGATGGACTATGAGTTCAAGGAATACCGCGCCTCGGATGTGGTCAAGCTCGATGTGCTGATCAATGGGGATCGGGTGGACACCTTGTCGGTGATCGTGCACCGGGCCAATGCCGCGCCCAAGGGCCGTGAGCTCGCGGCACGACTGCGGGAGTTGATTCCACGCCAGATGTACGATGTGGCCATTCAGGCGGCCATTGGGGCCAATATCATTGCCCGCGAGAACATCAAGGCACTGCGTAAAAACGTCTTGGCCAAGTGCTATGGCGGTGATATTTCCCGCAAACGAAAACTGTTGGAAAAACAAAAAGCCGGCAAGAAGCGTATGAAACAGGTCGGCACTGTGGAGATTCCCCAGGAGGCCTTCCTGGCGATTCTGCAGGTCGACGATTAAACCGGAAAGCGTCTATGAATTTCGCCTTGATTGTATTTGTGCTGTGTGTGATCACCGGAGTCTTGTGGTCCCTGGACCGCTGGGTCTGGCGCAAGGCACGCCCGGAGAATGCACCTCGGCCGATGTGGCTGGAATACACGGCGGGATTTTTCCCCGTGATTTTTGTCGTGTTCATTCTTCGCAGCTTTATTGTCGAACCGTTTTCGATTCCATCGGGGTCCATGATCCCGACCCTGCGGGTGGGCGATCTGATTCTGGTGAATAAATTCTCGTATGGGGTGCGGCTCCCCATCGTGCACACCCGGGTGATGTCCACGGGGCTACCGCAGCGCGGCGATGTCGCGGTGTTTCGCTACCCATTGGATGAATCGGTGGACTACATCAAGCGTGTCATCGGTGTGCCCGGCGATGTGGTTCGTTATGAGTACAAGCGTCTGTATGTGAATGATCAGCCGATCGCCATAAAAGCGCTTGACCCGTTCTTTGATGCAGGTCGCATTTCCCTTCAGTTCCAGGAGGTCCACGGTGGAAAGACCTACCGCACCCTGAACGATGATGACCGGATGGCCTTGGGGTTTATTCCTCAGTCCAGTGATGGCAAGGGCTGTCAGGTCACCCCAGCCGGTCTGCGTTGTGTGGTGCCACAAGGCCACTACTTTATGATGGGCGACAATCGGGATAACAGCAGTGACGGTCGGGTCTGGGGCTTTGTACCGGAGGCCAACCTGGTGGGGCGCGCGTTTTTCATATGGTTTAACGCCGGGGAAGTGATGAGCGGCAAATTTGATCGATTGGGCGGTTTTGAGTAACGCCACTGCAGAACTCGAAAAACGTCTGGGGTATACCTTCAAGGACCCGGCGTTGATGAAACTCGCGCTCACGCATCGCAGCCACAGTGCCGCTCACAATGAGCGTTTAGAGTTTTTGGGCGACAGCGTCTTGAACTGTGCGGTGGGCAATCTCTTGTATCGCCAGCTCAAGCAGTTCGATGAAGGGGATCTGTCGCGTGTGCGTTCGAATTTAGTGCGACAACAGGCGCTCCACGATATTGCCCAAACCCTGGCCTTGCATCAGTACCTCTTCCTGGGTGAGGGCGAATTAAAGAGTGGCGGCTTGCGTCGGCCATCGATACTTGCAGATGCGCTCGAGGCCCTGTTGGGGGCCATTTTCCTAGATGGTGGTTTTAATGAGGCTGCGCGCGTGATCGACAGCCTCTATACGCCGATATTGAAACAGGTCGATCCCAAGACGCTCGGTAAAGACGCCAAGACATTGCTACAGGAGTTTCTGCAGGGCCTGGGATTGCCTCTGCCGGTCTATTCGGTGGTGGCCACCCATGGGGCAGCCCATAGCCAGATGTTCGAGGTGGAATGTGCCATCGCGAAACTCTCGATCACGGTGCTCGGCAATGGATCCAGCCGACGGGCCGCGGAGCAAATGGCGGCCACACAGGCCTTGCTCGCGGCACGCGAGGCCACCGCCAGCGTGCCCAAGAAATCCCGGCGCGCCAAGAAGTCGGCGCCACCACCCCAGGCGGCGCTGGTTTTTGACGAGAAGAAAACGAAGGCGTGATGCATGGGCCATCGGTGCGCCGTGGTGGCCATTGTGGGGCGCCCCAACGTGGGCAAATCCACCTTGCTCAATCAGTGGGTCGGACAAAAGGTCAGCATCACATCGCGTAAGGCACAGACCACGCGGCATCGCATCACCGGTGTGCTCACGCAGTCGGATTTACAAGTGGTCTTTGTGGACACCCCCGGCATCCAAAGGCGGCATAGCGCGGCCTTGAATCGCCAGCTCAATAAGACCGCCGTACAGGCGCTAACGGATGTGGACATGGCCTTGTGGGTGATCGAGGCCACGGGACTGACGGCCGAAGACGAAGCGGTCTTGGCGCTCATCCCCAAGTCCTTGCCGGTGATCGCCGTATTAAATAAGTCTGATCGCATCAAAACCGATCGCGATCGTGCGGCGGCGTTTGCCTTAGGCGATCGTTTGGCCAGTCTGCAGCGGTTTGTTGCCCTGGTGCCGGTGTCGGCCGAAAAGGGCAGTCAATTGGAGGCCGTGATCCACGAGATCGCCAAGTGCGCGCCCGAGGGCGAGGCCATGTTTGCACCCGATGACATCTCGGATCGCAGTGTGCGATTCCTGGCCTCCGAGATCATTCGTGAAAAACTTTTTCGTCTTCTGGGGGATGAGCTTCCCTATGAGGCCACCGTGGTGATCGATCGGTTTGATGAAGGGCCGTCTCAGGCCAATCCACGCCGACCGCATGCCGATATCTCGGCCAGTATTGTGGTGGCCAAGGCCTCGCAAAAAGCCCTCGTGATTGGTGAGAACGGGGATCGCATCAGGCGCATCGGGACCGAGGCGCGCCGTGACATCGCGCAGTTGATCGATGGTTCCGTGCATTTAGAGCTCTGGGTAAAAGTGAAATCCGGCTGGGCCGATGATGCCGCAGCGGTGCGTGCCTTTGGTTACGAGTGAGCCGTGAATTCCTATTCGGATCTCGCGTTCGTATTGCACACCTTGGCCTGGCGGGAGACCAGCCTGATTGTCGAGGTCTTCACCCGAAGCCATGGCCGTCTTGGCTTAGTGGCCAAGGGCGCGCGGCGCCCGCGTTCGGCCTTGCGGGGCCTGCTCCAACCGTTTCAGCCGTTGGAGTTGCGGTGGGCCGGAAAATCGGAGCTGCGCAATCTTATTGCGGCCGAGTGGATGGGCGGACTCGCCCCGCTAACGGGCTCCGCGATCATGCCCGGGTTTTACATCAACGAACTCATGGTACGGCTTATCCCACGGGATGACGCCCATCCGGTGCTGTTCGATGACTATCTCGCCACGCTGGGTTTACTTGCCCGAAGTGCAGGCACCGAACGCGAGCTGACCGAGCCGATTCTGCGACGGTTTGAGTGCAACTTATTGCGCGAGATGGGGTATGCGCCCCATTTTGATCATGAGACCGTAGCCGGGGGTGCGGCGATCGAACCGTCGGGCCGCTACCACGTCGATCCCCTGACCGGCATTCATCGGATCAAGGATTCTGACGGGGAAGACGCCTTCCACGGCACCACGCTCTTGGCGCTGGCCAGTGCCGGCACCTCGATTGAAGATGCCGTGCATGCCCTGGAGAGCGCGCAAACCGCCAGTGAATCCAAGCGACTGCTGCGCATGCTGCTGGGCCATCATCTGGGCGAAGAGGGCCTGCATTCGCGTGAGGTCATGCGGGAGTTGGTCCGGATCTAAGGCGCCGGCTAGAATGTGCCCACCGCTATTCTTGAAAGCTCCAGAGTGATTGAACTTGGCGTCAATATTGACCATGTGGCCACGCTTCGGCAGGCCCGGCGCGGCATTGACCCGGATCCCATCTGGGCCGCGGTCGAGGCGCATCTGGGGGGTGCCGACGGCATCACCGTGCATCTGCGTGAGGATCGGCGCCATATTCAGGATGACGATGTCCGACGCCTGCGCGCGCACACCCAGATCAAACTGAATTTTGAGATGGCCGCCACGTCCGAGATGGTGGCGATTGCCTGTGAGATCCAACCCGAAATGGCGATGCTCGTACCCGAGGGCCGACAGGAGATTACGACGGAAGGGGGGCTGGATGTCATCGCACAGCGGGCGTCGCTCGTCGGGGTGGTGAACCGGCTGCGTGGCGCAGGCATCACCGTGAGCGCATTCGTGGATGCCGATCCCGAACAGATCAAGGCCGCAGCCGATCTGGGCATCCAGGTCTGCGAGATTCATACCGGACCCTACGCGGCCGTTTTTCACGCCCAGGGGCGTGATGCACAGTCGCCGGCGGTGGCCCGCGAAGTTGCCAAGATCGCCGTGGCGGGCCAGACCATCATGGATCTAGGGATGCGATTTAATGCGGGCCATGCCTTGAATTACTTCAACGTGCAGCCCATCGCCGCGTTGCCCGGTGTACGTGAGCTGCATATTGGACACGCGATAGTGTCGCGGGCTGTATTAGTGGGCATGCGCGACGCCGTGCGGGAGATGAAGCGTCTGATGCGGGAAGCCTCATGATCGTAGGGGTCGGTACCGATACGGTCGTGATTGAACGCGTGCGTTTGATTCACCAGCGCTGGGGAGACCGTTTCGCCCAGCGTGTTTTAGGCCCGAAGGAGTTGGCGGAATACCATCGCCGAAAGGGGCGTGGTGTGGCGGGTACGGATCGGGCCATACGTTATCTGGCCAAACGCTTTGCCGCGAAAGAAGCCATTGGCAAGGCCCTTGGTGTGGGGTTGTTTTATCCCATGTCCCTGCATGCGGTCGAGATTCTCAACGACGCTAAAGGTGCTCCGAAGGCCGCAGCCCGTAATCGACTGGCCGATTATCTGCGCGATAAGGGTTATCAGATTCACGTGTCGATCTCAGATGAGATCGAGAATGCACAGGCGCTTGCCATTGTGGAAACCGCATGAGTCGACTGGGGCCATTCATCATCGATGTGCATGGATTCACGCTCACGGATCAGGAACGCGAGCTGTTGGCACACCCCTGGGTGGGCGGCGTCATTTATTTCACCCGAAACTTCGAGAGCAAGGAACAGATTCGTGCGTTAAGTGAATCCATTCACGGCATTTCCAGGCCGGGTAACGGCGCTCCCTTGCTGATCTGTGTCGATCATGAGGGCGGCCGTGTTCAGCGTTTTCGAGAGGGCTTTACCGAGATCCCGGCCATGTGCACCTTAGGTGCGATGTGGCAGGCGCACGATCCGGATGCACAACTGGCCGCGCTCGCACGCGCCCGACAGATGGGGTTTACCTTGGCCCGTGAACTGCGCGAGGTCGGCGTGGATTTCAGCTTTACACCAGTGCTGGATCTCGATTGGCAGCGCAGCGACATTATTGGCGAGCGTGCGTTTCATTGCGATCCCAACGTGGTGAGCCAGCTGGCCGTCGCGCTCATGCATGGCTTGGCGTTGGCCGGCATGAACAATTGCGGCAAGCACTTTCCAGGTCATGGCTGGCCCACGGCAGATTCACACGTGGCGCTCCCGGTGGACGAGCGGCCCCTTGAAGAGATTTTGCGCACCGATGCGCTTCCGTATGCCCGAATTGGTTCACCTGCACTCGGCGCAGTGATGCCGGCCCACATTCGTTATACCCAGGTCGACGATGCCCCAGCGGGATTTTCCCGGATCTGGCTGCAACAGATTCTTCGGGATCAATTGGGGTTCGACGGTGTGATTATTTCGGATGATCTATCGATGGCGGGTGCGGCAGTGCTTGACGATGTGGCCGATCGTGCCCAGGCGGCATTTGAGGCTGGCTGTGATGCCACCTTGATTTGCAATCGGCCCGACCTGGCCCAGCGGGCGCTCGACGAAGTGCCTCGGCGTATGCCCCGCTTTTTAAACGACCCCCAGCGACGCGGATTAGAGCGCTTGTTGCCGCTTTCGGCCGCGACACGTGCGCATGGCATTCGATCCTAGTATCTACAATCCGGACTGCCGCGCTTGTGGGCGGCTTGCGAGTTTCTTAGACACCGTTCGATCCAAGCACCCGACGTATTTCTGCAAGCCCGTGCCGCCGTTTGGCAGCGCCCCGGCACGGGTGTTGGTGGTGGGACTTGCCCCGGGGATGCACGGCGCGAATGCGACTGGGCGACCGTTTACAGGAGATTGGTGCAGCGATCTGCTCTACGGCACATTGCACGAGTTCGGATTTGCCACCCAGCCGCGATCGGTGGCGCACGATGATGCCCAGCAATTGGTGAATTGCCGATTGACAAATGCCGTGAAATGCCTGCCGCCTGACAATAAACCCACACCGATTGAAATCAAGACCTGTGCCGATTTTTTGGCCCATGAGATCGCAGCGCTCTCGCCGGCCGTGATCGTTTGCCTTGGTGCGGTAGCGCACGACGCGGTCCTGCAGTGTCTGGCCCGGCACACCCCCGGCATTCGACGCAGTCAGTTTAAGTTTGGTCATGGCGCTGAGCATCGCGTGGGTGATATTCGAGTGGTGGACAGTTATCACCCGAGTCGCTACAACACCAATACGGGACGGTTAACGCCCGTGATGTTCCGGTCTGTCTTCCAACGTGTCAGGGATGTGGTCAATGGCCTTTGATCCCAAGCCTATCCTGGCATCGATGCCGAGCCTGCCGGGCGTATATCGCATGCTCGGGTCCGATGCCAAGGTATTGTATGTGGGCAAGGCCAAGGATCTGAAAAAACGGGTGTCGTCGTATTTTCGGGCCAGTGGGTTATCGCCACGTATTGCCAAGATGGTGGGTCTGATCGCAGCCATTGAGATCACCGTGGTGCGCAGCGAGGCCGAGGCCTTATTGCTCGAAAATAACCTGATCAAGAGCCTGACCCCGAAATTTAATATTCTGTTTCGGGACGATAAATCCTATCCGTTTCTCAAACTCAGTGGGCACGCCTTCCCGCGCATCTCCTACTACCGCGGTGCGCTGGATAAGCAGTCGCAATACTTCGGGCCATTTCCGAATTCCTGGGCCGTCAAGGAGAGCCTTCAGTTATTGCAAAAAGTGTTTCAGCTGCGCAGCTGCACGGATTCGGTGTTCTCGAACCGCACGCGACCGTGTCTGTTGCATCAGATTCATCGCTGCAGCGCTCCATGTGTGACCAAGATCTCGACCACGGACTACGCCCGGGATGTGACCAATGCGGTCCGATTTCTCAAAGGGGAATCCCACTCGGTGCTGCAGGACCTTGAGGGCAAGATGAACGCGGCCGCCAACGCCATGGCCTATGAGCAGGCCGCGGTATTTCGCGATCAAATGGCGTCACTCTCCAAGGTGCTGGCACAGCACAATATGGAGACCTTGCCGGATCTGGACTGCGATATTCTGGGCGTGGCCACAGATGGCAAAACCGTTGCCGTGAATCTGGCCATGGTGCGCGGCGGCCGGCATCTGGGGGACCGCGCGCATTTCTCCGCACTCGGGGTAGACATTACCGAGGCCGATCTGGAGGAGGTGCAAGACGATGCGCTCGCGGCCTTTGTGTCCCAACACTATGCGGTGCAGGAGGCCCCGAATGTGCTGGTGATCAACCGCACGGCTTTGGCGGCCTCACTATCGGAGTGGCTATCGGCGCAGTGTGGTCGCGATATTCGTGTCTTGCATCAGCCGCAGGGTCAGCGCCGTGAATGGTTAGAGCAGGTCACGGCCAACGCACGACTGGCGCTCGCCCGCCGCGCACAGGAGATGGGGTCACAGGCCTCGCGGACTCAGATCTTGTCGGAGACCTTGGGCATTACATCGGAGTCAGAAGATCCCACGGATCTGCTGATGGAGTGCTTTGACATCAGTCATACGGCCGGACAGGCCACTCAGGCCTCGTGCGTGGTCTATCACCATCACGACATGCAGCCGGCGGAGTACCGTCGCTTCAATATCTCCGACATCACCCCGGGCGATGACTACGCCGCCATGCGTCAGGCCTTGACGCGACGCTATCAGGACATGGAACGCTTGCCCGACCTGGTCTTGATCGATGGCGGAAAAGGGCAGTTGGGGGTGGCCATGGAGGTATTCGATGGTCTTGGGCTGGACACCGGCATTTTGGTCGGCGTGGCCAAGGGTGAGGGGCGCAAGGTGGGCCTGGAGACCTTGGTCTTTCCGGATGGCCGGGAGTTGGCCCTGGGGGAAAGCCATCCGGCCCTGATGTTGGTGGCGAAAATTCGTGATGAGGCCCACCGGTTTGCTATCACGGGGATGCGGGCCCGTCGCGCCAAGGCGCAGATCGGTTCTGTATTGGATGAGATTGAGGGAATCGGGCCGAAGCGTCGCCAAAAACTCCTTGCCCGGTTTGGGGGCCTGGCGGGACTGAAAGCGGCGAGTCGCGATGAACTGGCGTCTGTGGAGGGGATTTCACGCACCACGGCCGCCGAGATCTATCGGCGATTGCGTTCATAATTCATCGCTATGGCCTGGACCCTTCCCAATCTTCTAACGTGGGCACGCATTACCGCGATTCCCTTGCTGGTGGCGCTGTTCTATCTTCCGCTGGGGATTACCGAGGATTTACGAAATCTTTACACCACCGTGGTGTTTGTCGTGGCCGCAATCACCGATTGGATTGACGGCTGGCTCGCCCGCAAATGGAATCAGACCTCGCCGTTCGGCGCGTTTTTGGATCCGGTCGCCGACAAACTGATGGTGTGTGCGGCGTTGGTGGCCCTGATCGAGATGGGTCGGGTTGACCCGATCATCGGCCTGATCATCATCGGCCGGGAAATTACCATCTCCGCGCTACGGGAATGGATGGCGACCGTGGGCGCGGGGACCAATGTCGCCGTGAACTGGATGGGCAAGGCTAAGACCATTGCCCAGATGGTATCGATCCCGTTTCTGCTGTTTTATGGGCCCCTGTTCGGCGGCCTCGTGGACACGCGGTTATGGGGCGATATCCTGATCAGCATCGCGGCCGTCCTGACCGTGATTTCCATGGTGTTCTACCTGCGGGCGGCCTGGCCAGAGTTGCAAAAAAGGGGCTAAAACCGCTATACTTTGAGGCTTCGCTTTTGCTTTACGCGCGGGAGTAGCTCAGTTGGTAGAGCGCAACCTTGCCAAGGTTGAGGTCGCGAGT
>JBMSML010000038.1:0-12915 GCA_049421125.1 Burkholderiaceae bacterium | reverse complement strand
GTCGTGTTTGTGGTGACCCTGGTCACCATTGTGAAAGTGGTCTTGGGTTAAGAATTGCTGGGTTTAGGAATTGTTGTAGATCGTTGTGATGGAATAAAAAGGTAAAGACGAGGGGAGAGTCATGAATTTAAGTAGCCACGCGCCGTATTATTTTGTACCTGCGCCGAGTAAATGGCCTGCAGTCGGATCATTGGCCATGATCCTGACACTGTTCGGGGCCGTGGGCACCATTAATGGCCAGGCCTATGGGCCATGGACCTTGGCCGCGGGGTTTGCGGTGCTCATCTATATGTTTTTTGGCTGGTTCGGTACCGTCATTGCGGAATCCGAAGGGGGCCAGTACAACGCCCGTGTCGATGCCAGCTTCCGCTGGAGCATGGGCTGGTTCATCTTCTCCGAAGTCATGTTCTTTGCTGCGTTTTTTGGAACGCTCTTTTATGCCCGCGTGATCAGCATGCCGTGGTTGGGGGATCTCGATCACAAAGCAATTCTCTGGCCGGACTTTATGGCGGTATGGGGTCAGGGCAAAGGCCCGGCTGGCCTGATCGAGGAATACAAGACCATGGGACCGTTCTGGATCCCCACGATCAACACGGCGTTGCTGTTGTCCTCGGGCGTGACGCTCACCATCGCCCACCATGCCCTGCGGGATAACCAGCGCGGCAAGCTGAACTTCTGGTTGGCCGCCACCATTTTGTTGGGCTTTATCTTCTTGGGCTTTCAGGCTTATGAGTACGCCCACGCTTATGCCGATCTGAACCTGAAACTGACCTCCGGCATTTTCGGATCCACCTTCTTCATGCTGACCGGTTTCCACGGGTTCCACGTGTGCGTGGGAGCGATCATGCTTTCGGTGGTGTTGGTCCGGTGTGTTCGCGGACATTTCAAGCCCAATCATCATTTTGCGTTTGAAGCGGCCGCCTGGTACTGGCACTTTGTGGACGTGGTCTGGCTGGGCCTCTACGTGGTGGTGTACTGGCTGTAAATCACATGAAGGTGTCAGGCCTTCACCGTGAATGCCTGACACCGGTTCCGTGGCGAAGGGATGGCGCGCAGCGCTAAAACGCACCGGCCATCAGTAGCGAATCCCGGTGGTCTGAATCCAACCCACTTGGTTGGCGACGATCAAAAACAAAAATAGTGCGATCGAAAAGCCGACCCGAAAGGCCAGGGCGCGTACGGTTTTATTGCTGGCTCCTTTATCCCGCATCAGATAAAACAGTGCGGATCCAAGACTGAACAAGATCAGTGCAAACGCAATGGCAACCAGAATACGCATAAGGGTGACGTGGTGTCCCGAGGTGGGCAAGCCCACATGGTAGCCAATTCCAGACCCCGTCGTGGCTGGGCCGCGTTAGCCGTTGCCCTGATTCTCGCGGCCGTCGCAGTGCGTCTTGGTGTGTGGCAGCTGGGACGTGCCGATGAAAAGCAGGCACTGATGGATCTGCGGGCCAGCCGAACATCGGCGGTTGTATTGGGAGCGCCCAACACCGAATTCGCGTGGCGGACCGATTTCAACGCCTCCGCCTTGGATCAATCTCCGGTGACCCTGCGTGGGCAGTGGCGGATCGCGGAATCGATCGCACTCGATAATCGCGCCTGGGAAGGGCGTGCGGGTGCCCATGTGCTCACGCCATTTCAGCTCACCGATGGCAGTGTGGTCTGGGTGAATCGTGGTTGGATGCCGAAATCCCCGGGCGTACAGGTGGCCGACATTCCTGCTGCGCCACCTGCGACCGAGATCACCGGGGTGGCGCTGGCCTCCGTGATGCGTCGGCTGGAACTCTCAGGCGATACCAACACCTTACGGCAAGGCAATGTCTGGCAAAACTTTGACTGGGCGGCCGCCGCCCAGCGATTCCGCGGGAACACCTGGCCGGTGATTGTCTGGCAAACCTCCGAGAATCAAGACGGCTTATTGCGTAAACTGCCCGACGTCAGCAATGATGTACCTAAACATTTCGGCTATGCCGCCCAATGGTTTTGTCTGGCGGCATTGGCGTTATTTTTCGGATGGCGTTTGCGCCCCAAGTCCATATGAACACCACACCTCCGTCATCGACATCGGATTCCCAAGCGGTTGCAAAACCACGCCGAAATCTCTGGCCCCTATGGGGCGTATTGGCCGTGACCATTGCACCGGTCATCGCCTCGTATGTGATGTATTACGGGGTCCAACCCGAGGGCCGCACCAATTACGGAGACTTTGTAGAACCACAGGTCACGGTGGCGGGCTTGCCGGTAACGCCCGTGGTCACACCGACCGCAGAAAGCGCGTTTCTGGCCCTTCAGCAGGAACCTAAAACCCGTCGTGGACTGAGTGCGTTGGGGGCGTGGCAGGGCCGCTGGTTAATGGTGCGCATGGGTCCGGCGGAGTGCGTGCAGGCCTGTCAACAGGAGTTGTGGCTGATGCGACAGATCCGACTCACCACGGGGCGTGAACGTGAGCGTGTGGAGCGCTTATGGATCGTGACGGATTCCGGCACGCCGGAACCTGCCCTGTTAGCTCAGCACGAGGGGCTATGGGTAGTGCGGCTCACCCCGGGCCGGCCAGCCGACCCACTCGTGGATAACTGGTTGTCGGTGGCGGCGCAATCGGTGGCCCAACAGGCGGGTGCCAGCAATATCTGGGTCGTAGATCCCCTAGGGAATTTAATGATGCGTTTCCCGGATAATCCCGATCCTAACGGCATGAAAAAGGACATGATGCGATTGCTGAAAGCGTCGCGTATCGGTTAGCCATGGGCTAGCCGATGGTTACCCGATATGAACGACGTCACCCTTCCGCAATCCCCGATACTGAAACAGTATCTCGCGCTCACCAAGCCGCGGGTAGTGATGTTGATCACGTTCTGCGCCGTCATCGGCATGTTGTTATCCACGCCCAACGGGGTACCGCTCGGGATATTCCTGGCCGCGTCGGTGGGCATCACCTTGGTGGCGGGGGCGGCGGCGGCCGTGAACTGTCTGGTGGAGCAGCACATCGATGCCAAGATGGCCCGCACGGCATGGCGGCCTTTGCCATCGGGAACCCTCACCCCATTTCAGACCCTGGTGTTTTCAGGAATTCTGGGCGGCATCGGCACGTTTCTTTTGTACGCCTTCGTCAACCCGCTCACCACATGGTTAACGCTGGCCACCTTTGTCGGGTACGCCATCATTTACACCGTAATCCTCAAACCCCTAACACCGCAGAACATTGTGATTGGCGGCGCGTCGGGGGCCATGCCGCCCGTGCTCGGTTGGGCGGCCGTCACTGGACAGGCACCGATTGAGGCCTGGGTATTGTTTCTGATTATCTTTGTCTGGACGCCACCGCATTTCTGGGCATTGGCGCTGTATCGCACCGATGATTACGCCCGCTCCGGTCTGCCCATGTTGCCGGTGACCCATGGCGGGCACTTCACGCGCCTGCACATTCTGCTCTACACCTTGCTCTTGGTGGCCACCACAATCCTGCCCACGTTGATTGGCATGAGCGGCCTGGTGTACCTGGCGGGCGCCTTGATTCTGGGCGGCTATTTTCTGTGGCTCACCTGGCGGCTGTATCGTCAGTACAGCGAATCCCTGTCCCGCAAAACATTCAAATATTCCATCAACTACCTTGCCCTGCTGTTTGCGGTGTTGTTGGTCGATCACTATTTGGTGTGATCCACGCTCGCGATCAGCGTTAAAGGATAAGGTTGTTGCGGTAGCGGATGCGTTAACGAACGCACCGAAACCCGATATACGCCACGCGCGTATCCCGCGGTTTGCTGGCCACATCATTCTCGCGTTGTCGGTCAGCCCGATACCACCAGGAACTGCCGCGGGTAATGCGCTCATCGCCTAATCCCGTATCGACCCATTCCCACACGTTACCGCCCATGTCATACAGGCCATTCACGCCGGGCGGCGTGGTGAAGACGGGCACGTGCCCCACGCCACGATCAAGGCTGCCTGACGGCGCGGCACCGCGATAAATTCCGCAACCGGCCAGACAGTGCGATCCCTTGGGCGACGCCCCATTAGGGTACTCGTAGCGCTGGCCGCGTTGAAATCCTTTGGGCGTGACCAGGCGATCTTCCAGATACGCGGCCTGGGTCCACTCCCGGTCGGTGGGAAGCCGCTTGCCAAAAAATCGGCAGATCGACTGCGCCTCGTCAAAGGTTAAATGCACGGCCGGCTCGGCATCGGCACCCGGAATTCCGAACGGCTGACGCCAGTTCCAATTGGATTTTTTCGCCCATCCGTTTTCATAAATGTAGCCGCCCCCTTCCTTTTCTGCACGGCTCACGAAGTTCGTGGCGACCGCCATCCTCTTTACCTGACCAATGGTGATTTCGTGCAGATCCCACTCAATACCGTGAACCCGGGCAGTGGCTCCCACCGAGGGCAGCGCCGAGGCAGGGGGGGTCGTCGATGCGGCAGTCGAGGATGTGGCAGTCGAAGACGGAGTGGCCGAAGATGAAGCGGGTTGCGCAGCGGCGCTGACGACGGTCAGCCCAAGAAAAAGGCCTGATGCCACCAGTGCATTCAGGCCAGTAACGACCGGCGGTGGCAAGGCGCTACGAGAGATGGGTGCGCAGCTTCTTTAATGCTGCGGATTCAATCTGACGCACGCGTTCGGCCGAAATGCCGTAACGATCAGCGAGTTCTTGCAGCGTGGTGCTGCCGCCTTCGTCTTCATCGCGCAGCCAACGGGCGACCACAATCTCACGGCTGCGCTCATCCAGAGCGTTGAGGGCCTGTAGCAGTCCTTCGGACTGCAGACGTTCGGCCTGCCGGTATTCCACGACGTGGGCGGGATCGGCATCGGGCGCAGCGAGATAGGCAATCGGGGCGAAAGACTCCTCGCCGTCTTCCACGTGACCTTCTATCGCAATGTCGCCGCCGGCGAGCCGTTGATCCATTTCCAGGACTTCGCGGGGCTCAACATTGAGCTGGCGCGCGATCACCGAGGCCTGGTCATCGGACACTCCCTCCTGCACCCCCAGGGACTGCTTGATCGAGCGAAGATTAAAGAACAATTTGCGCTGGGCCTTGGTGGTAGCGATTTTGACCAGCTGCCAGTTGCGCAGGATGTATTCGTGGATCTCCGCTTTAATCCAGAGCATGGCAAAGGACACCAGGCGGACCCCGCGGGTGGGGTCAAAGCGCTTCACGGCCTTCATCAGACCGATGTTTCCTTCTTGGATTAGGTCGGCCTGGGGCAGCCCGTAGCCCTTGAACTGCCGGGAAACAGACACCACCAGCCGCAGGTGGGAGAGCACCAGTTCGCGGGCGGCCTCCAGGTCGTTCATGGTCCGAAAGCGCAGGGCGAGCTCTTCCTCGCGCTCGGCAGAAAGCAGCGGGAACTGCTGGACGGCGCGGACATAGGCGTCCAGGTTGCCGCCAGGCGTCAGCGTTATCGCGGTCAGAGCGTGATCGGCAGTCAAGGCCGGTGCAGCCATGAAGATCCTCCTAAACCTGTGAAGTGGGCCATGGTGTCGGCCGGAAACCCCCGCCCGACAGCCCATTGGACGGATTTTAGCACTCGAGGTTCCCGAGTGCTAAAGCCCCGCGAAAAGTCCCACTGGCCAGGGGTTTTTGCCCTACTATCGCCCTTCTTTGGGTGGGGTGGGAAGAATGAAGTTTCGGTTTCCAGTGGTGATCATTGACGAGGATTTTCGATCCGAGAACGCCTCGGGTCTCGGGATCCGTGCCTTGGCCGACGCCTTGGAAAAAGAGGGCGTGGAAGTGCTGGGGGTGACCAGTTACGGCGACCTCTCGCAGTTCGCACAACAACAAAGCCGTGCCTCGGCCTTCATTTTGTCGATCGATGACGAAGAGTTTGGTGCCGGCTCCAAGGAGGAGACCGATGCCGCGCTGAAAAACCTTCGGGCTTTTGTCACCGAGATCCGTTTTCGTAACGCCGAAATTCCCATCTATATCTATGGCGAGACCCGCACCTCACGCCATATTCCCAATGACATCCTGCGCGAACTGCACGGGTTCATTCATATGTTTGAAGACACGCCGGAGTTTGTGGCCCGCCACATTCTGCGCGAGGTGAAGTCCTACATGGACTCTTTGGCCCCACCGTTTTTCCGGGCGCTTTTGGATTACGCCCAGGATGGATCGTATTCCTGGCACTGCCCGGGACACTCCGGTGGTGTCGCGTTTCTAAAGTCTCCTGTGGGTCAGATGTTCCATCAGTTCTTTGGCGAGAACATGTTGCGTGCCGATGTCTGCAATGCCGTCGATGAACTCGGTCAGTTGCTTGATCACACCGGGCCGGTTGCCGCCTCGGAGCGCAATGCCGCCCGCATTTTCAACGCCGATCATTGTTTCTTTGTCACCAACGGCACGTCCACCTCGAACAAGATTGTCTGGCACGCCTCGGTTGCCCCCGGCGACATTGTGGTGGTGGATCGAAACTGCCATAAGAGTGTGTTGCATGCGATCACCATGACCGGTGCGATCCCAGTGTTTTTGATGCCCACGCGCAATCATCTGGGCATTATCGGACCCATTCCACTGGATGAGTTCAAGCCGGAAAACATTCAGAAAAAGATTGAGGCCCATCCCTTTGCCCGTGAAGCCTTAAAGCAGGCCAATGGCAACGCCAAGCCGCGCATCCTGACCATCACCCAGAGCACCTACGATGGCGTGCTCTATAACGTGGAGATGATCAAGCAGGTGCTGGGCAGCTATATCGACACCTTGCATTTTGATGAGGCCTGGATTCCGCATGCCTGTTTTCATGACTTCTACAAGAACATGCATGCCATCGGAAAGGATCGGCCGCGACCGAAAGACCCGCTGATTTTCTCGACCCAGTCCACGCATAAACTCTTGGCCGGTCTCTCGCAGGCCTCTCAGGTACTCGTCCAGGAAAGCGAAACCCGTACCCTAGATCGGGATCTCTTTAACGAGGCCTACCTGATGCACACCTCGACCAGTCCTCAGTACGCCATCATCGCGTCGCTGGATGTGGCGGCCGCCATGATGGAGCCGCCCGGGGGCACGGCCTTGGTCGAAGAATCGATCGTCGAAGCGCTGGATTTCCGCAGGGCCATGCGCAAGGTCGACGAGGAGTTCGGACTGGATTGGTGGTTCAAGGTCTGGGGCCCCGAGGATGTCACGTCGGACAGCTGGGGCATGGCCAATCGTGAGGAATGGGAGCTTGATCCGAACGATGATTGGCACGGTTTTGATGGACTGGTACCGGGCTTCAATATGCTGGACCCCATCAAATCAACCGTGATTACGCCGGGGCTTAATATCAAAGGCGAGTTTGATGCCCGTGGTATTCCTGCATCGATTGTCACGAAGTATCTTGCCGAGCACGGTGTGATCGTGGAGAAAACGGGCTTGTATTCGTTTTTCATTATGTTCACTATCGGCATCACCAAGGGCCGCTGGAACACCCTGCTCACCGCCCTGCAACAGTTCAAAGATGATTACGACAAGAATCAACCCATGTGGCGAGTGCTGCCGGAGTTCTGCGCCAAACAGCCGCGCTATGAGCGGGTAGGATTGGCCGATCTGTGCCAGCAGCTCCACGACATGTACAAGGCCAATGACATTGCACGGTTAACCACCGAGATGTACCTCTCGAATATGGATCCGGCCATGAAGCCGGCCGAGGCGTTTGGTTTTCTGGCCCATCGCAAAACCGAGCGTGTGCCCATTGATCAGTTAGAGGGCCGCATCACCACCAGCCTGCTCACGCCGTATCCGCCCGGAATCCCGTTGCTCATTCCCGGAGAGCGCTTCAATAAAACCATCATCCAGTACCTGCAGTTTGCACGACGGTTCAACGAGAAGTTTCCGGGCTTTGAGGCCGACATCCATGGCCTGGTGCAGCAGGAGATCGACGGCAAGATCGACTACTTTGTGGATTGCGTCCCGGCCTAGGCCGCGCGATCTCGGAAAACACGAGGGGAGAGCGCGGGGGATCCGACGAGCAAAAACGCCGAGCGCGAAGGCGCTCGGTTTTTGTGAGCGGGCACCGGCGCTAGGCCCCGAGCCTTCAGATCTCGCCGACTAAGGCCTGCGCAAACGCCTTCGCATCAAACGGCTGAAGATCGTGAATCCCCTCCCCCACCCCGATGTACCACACCGGAATGGGCCGTGCTTTAGCAATGGCCAACAACACCCCGCCTTTGGCTGTGCCGTCTAACTTGGTCACGACCAATCCGGTGAGCCCCAAGGCGTCATCGAAGGCCTTCACTTGGGTGATGGCGTTTTGACCGGTGCCACCATCGATCACTAACCAAATCTCATGGGGCGCCTCTGGTATCGCTTTCCCCATCACGCGCTTCACTTTTTTCAACTCCTCCATCAGGTGAAGCTGGGTTGGTAATCGCCCGGCGGTATCGACCAAAACAATGTCCATCTTGCGGGCGAGACCAGCACTCACCGCGTCAAATGCCACGGCAGCCGGATCTCCCTGGGCCTGGGAAATGACATCCACGCCGTTGCGCTCTCCCCACACGATTAGCTGTTCGCGTGCCGCTGCACGGAATGTGTCGCCGGCACCCATCAATACCTGTTGCCCATCGTTTTTCCAGGCGTTGGCGAGCTTTCCGATGGAGGTGGTTTTACCGGCGCCATTGACCCCGGCCACCATCACCACGCGTGGACCGGTAAGCGGTGCAGGAGAGGGCGGGACCAGCGGGACCAGGGCCGCCTCGATGCAGTCGCTGACCACGCTGGCCAGCGCGCTGGGTTCGCTGTCATCGTTAAGCCGGCGCGCTTTGACCTCGGTACGGATCGCGGCCATGAGATCGCCGGTGGCCACGGTGCCGACATCGGCGGTCAGCAGGGCGGTTTCCACATCGTCAAACCAGGCATCATCGAGCCGTCGGCCCGACAGCAGTGCCCCGAGCTGGGCCCGGGTCTTGGCCAGGCCGTCTTTCAGACGCCCAAGTTTTAACCGATCAAGGGTTCGGCCTAACCCTAGGAAACCAATCATGTCGTTTGTGGTCTCTTATGCGTATTCTTTAGCCTTGGATTCTATAGGTGGATGTTCACGATGTTAAAGCAAGGTCTGCGTCATTCTGTTTTTGCTATGGCACTCGCGCTCAGTGCGCTGCTGTCGTCCCCCACGTGGGCCGGTGCGGCCCACCCCACACTGGATCGGACACAGCCCAAAGGCATGCGGGTATTGGTCTATGAAAATACGCGCGCGCCCACCGCACTGCATATGGTCTGGGTGAAAGCGGGTTCGATCGATGAAACCAGTGGCCGCACCGGTCTGGCCCATGTGTTGGAGCACATGATGTTCAAGGGAACGAAAACCCTGGCACCCGGTGAATTCAGTCGCCGTTTAGCAGCGCTCGGCGGTCGTGAAAATGCGTTTACATCCAAGGATTACACCGGCTACTTCCAGCAGATTCATAAAGACTCCCTGCGCGAGGTCATGCGTTTAGAGGCAGATCGGCAGCGTTTTCTCAGCCTGAACGAAGCCGAGTTTAAAAAAGAAATTCAGGTGGTGATGGAAGAGCGCCGACTGCGCACCGATGATAATCCCTCAAGTCTGGCCTACGAGGCGATTGTGGCTCAGGCATTTCAGGCCAACCCAGTGCGCAATCCCATCATCGGTTGGATGAATGATTTGGAGCATCTCACCATTCATGACGTACAGCAGTGGTATCGGGAGTGGTATGCGCCCAATAACCTGGTCTTGGTCGTGGCGGGCGATGTCAATGCCCAGCAGGTCTTGGCGTGGGCAAAGGAGTTCTACGGTCCGATGAAGGCGCGGACGCTGCCGGCCCGTAAACCCCAGACCGAGCCTGCACAAAACGGTCAGCGGCGGGTCGCGCTCCGGGCACCCGCGCAAAACGCGTTTGTCATGATGGCCTACAAAGCGCCGACCCTGCGCGAGGAACTTGGGCCACTGAATCCCACGGCGATTCCGGCCCGTGATCTGGTCGCACTCGGTGTGTTGGGCACACTGCTCGATGATCCGGGCACGGGGCGGTTGACCAAGCGACTGGTGCGCGAGGAGCGCGTCGCCATTGCCGTGGATTCTGGAATGGACACCATCAGTCGCGCTCCCGGCCTTTTCATGGTGGATGTCACGGCGGCACCCGGTGTGCCCCTGGGCAGTCTTGAATTAAAAGTGAAAGAAGAGATCGCCCGCATTGCGAAAGAGGGTGTAGAGGTAAAAGAACTGGCGCGCGTCAAACGTCAGGCCAAGGCCGCCCAGGTATTCAAGCAAGATTCCACGTTTTCAATTGCCATGGAGGCCGCACGCTTGACGTTGGCCGGCCGGCCACTTGCCGATTCCGAGAACTGGCTCACCGTGTTAGATGACATTAACAGCGATGACATCGCCCGCGTGGCCCAACAGTATTTTGTGGATCATCAGTTAACCGTGTTGGAATTCGAGCCTCTGCCACTTGCACAGGCCACGGCCCGAAAACCGGCGATCTCCGGCATGAGGCACTGAGATGACCAAGCGATTCTCAGCGATAACGGCATTATTTTTGATCGGTTGGTCGGTCGTCAGTCCCGTGCAGGCGCGGGACCTGGGGATCACGCAATGGGCCACGCCCTATGGCGTAAAGGTGTTGTTCTTGCCCGCGAAAGAGATTCCCATGGTGGACCTCCACATTGATGTGGATGCGGGATCACGTTGGGATTCCGCCCAACAGGCCGGCTTAGCAGCGATGACCCAAGGCTTGTTACCCCGGGGCATTGCTGCGCATCACGGTAAGCCCGCCCTCAATGAAACCCAAGTCAGCGAAGCGTTTGCGGAGCTTGCCGTTCAACGCAGCGGGAGCGTGGGCCTTGACCGCGCCAGCGTAAGCCTGCGCATGCTCGCCGATCAGGATGTGCGACCGCGTGCGGTGGATCTCTTGGCTCGGATGTTGGCCTTCCCCGCATGGGAGGCGGACATTCTGGATCGGGAGAAAAAACGGACCATTGCGGCCATTCAAGAATCGGCTACTCAGCCCCAGTCCATCGCCACGAAAGCCCTGTGGAAGTCGGTCTATGGTGAACATCCTTACGGGCAAGAAGCGAGTCCAGAGTCAGTGTCTGCGATCGCGCAGCAGGATGTGAAAGCCTTTCATGCCCGTTTCTGGCAACCGCCACGCATGCGGGTCACCATTGTGGGCGCCATACAGGAGCAGGAGGCAGCGGCTTTAGTGGATGCGCTTTTTGCCTATTTTCCGAAGGCCGCCGCATCACCGCTGAGTCCATCCGCAACCTTGCCGAGTGCTGTCGCAGCGCCGTCGCCCACACGGCAAGCCATTGCGCATCCGGCCACCCAGGCCCATGTCTGGTTAGGAATGCCCGGTGTGGCGCGCAGCGACCCCGATTTTTTCGCGCTCACCGTGGGCAACTACATTCTGGGTGGCGGTGGATTTGTGTCGCGTCTGACCGAAGAGATTCGTGAAAAACGTGGACTGTCTTACAGTGTGTTCAGTGCCTTCTCACCCTTGGCACAGCCCGGACCATTTATGATCGGATTGCAGACTCAAAATGCCAAGGCACCCGAGGCCCTGCAAGTGGTGGAGAGCACCTTGGCGAAATTTCTTCGCGATGGTCCTACCGATCAGGAGTTGAACGCCGCAAAACAAAATCTCGTGGGCGGGTTTGCCCTTCGACTGGACACTAATCGCAAACTCTTGGATAACCTGGCGCAAATCAACTATTACGATCTGCCCCTGGATTACCTGCAGCGCTGGACGGCCAATGTGGCGTCGGTGAGTAAGCGCGATGTTCAACGCGCCATGAACCGGGTGGTGAAGCCGCAGGCCATCAGCGTGGTGGTGGTGGCCGGACCCCAGGGGTTTCAGCCCTAAGGCGTGCATGGGTCACATTCGCATCATCGGGGGCCGATGGAAACGCACCCCGATTGCCGTTCCCGAGTCCAAGGCCTTGCGTCCCACCCCGGATCGGGTGCGCGAAACGCTATTTAACTGGTTGGGTCAGCAGCTCACCGGCTGGCATTGCTTAGATCTCTTTGCAGGATCGGGCGCCTTGAGCTTTGAGGCGGCCTCGCGGGGGGCCGCGCGCGTGGTGGCCATTGATACCGATGCGGCGGCCTGCCGGGCCATGCAGGCCTTATGCGATAAATTGGGCGCGGGCGATGCGGTGCAGGTTGTCCGTGGCCAAGCCGCGGAGTGGCTTGGCCGCCACACAGGGCCATTCGACCTGATTTTCATGGATCCCCCGTTTGGTCAAGGGCTTGTGCAGAGCATGTTGCCCTGGGCGGTCGCTGCCCTTGCCCCGGGCGGTCGGCTCTACATCGAGTCGGACCAGGCCATGACCAGCGATGAGCTGGCACGGCAGGGCCTGGATCTTCTGCGCGCAGACAAGGCGGGCGCGGTTCATTATCATCTGTGCTCCAAGACGGTGCGGCCTCAGCCGGCGCAGGGAGAACACGATGTTACGAGCGGTGTATCCGGGCACATTTGACCCGATGACCCGGGGTCATGAAGACCTCGTGCGCAGAGCCAGTAAATTGTTCGATCACATGGTGGTGGGGGTCGCCGACAGCCGTAGCAAAAAACCATTTTTCTCGATGGACGAACGGGTGGCGATTGCCAAGGAAGTGCTCGGCCACTACCCGAACGTGCAGGTCTGCGGATTCACGGGATTGCTGAAGGACTTTGTCCGCGAGCACGATGCCAAAATCATCATTCGTGGTCTGCGTGCCGTATCCGACTTTGAATATGAATTTCAGATGGCCGGCATGAACCGCTATCTTCTTCCCGATGTGGAAACCATCTTTTTGACACCCTCGGATCAATACCAGTTCATCTCGGGCACCATTGTTCGCGAGATTGCCCAGCTCGGCGGTGATGTCAGCAAGTTTGTTTTTCCCTCGGTGGAAAAATGGCTGCAGGAGCGATTGAAGTAACGTGGCCCTGCTCATCACCGATCAGTGCATCAATTGCGATGTCTGTGAGCCGGCCTGCCCGAACGACGCCATTT
>JBMSML010000037.1:0-13302 GCA_049421125.1 Burkholderiaceae bacterium | reverse complement strand
GTGATCGAGGCGTCGGTGTTGCGATCGCGACCCTTTGTGCTGACGCCCGGGGCCATGGTGCTCGGGGCGGTACCATTGGCCCTCGCGCGCGGGGCGGGCGCGGAGAGCCGCGCCCAGATCGGGTGGGTGATCGTCGGTGGCATGACGCTGGGCACCTTGCTCACTTTATTTGTGTTGCCATCGGTGATCGTGGCATTTGATCGTTTTCGGAAAAAGGACGGGTATGCGACTGGTCATGCTTGATACCGAGACCACGGGGTTGAAAGTGGAGGAGGGACATCGACTGATTGAGATCGGGTGCATTGAGTGCGTGGACCGTCGTGTGACGGAGCGGCGATTTCACACCTACCTGAATCCGGAACGCGACGTGGATCAGGGCGCCACCCAGGTCCACGGATTGACCTGGGATCAGTTGAAAGACAAACCACGATTTGCCGATGTCGTCCACGAGTTTTTAGGGTTTGTGGAAGGTGCGGAGTTGGTGATTCACAACGCGGAGTTTGACCGCGGATTTATTGACCAAGAACTTCAGCGTCTGCGTCAATCTCCATTGGCCACACATGTGGCCAAGATCACCGACTCCTTGAGTATGGCCCGCGAGTTGCATCCCGGGCAACGCAACTCGCTGGACGCGTTATGCCAGCGTTACACGATTCCCAATGATCATCGCGTGCTGCATGGGGCCTTGCTCGATGCCCGCTTACTGGCCGATGTGTACATGGCCATGACCCGGGGTCAGGACACTCTGGCCATTGCCCAAGAGGATGATCTCGATCTGGATCCGGCCTATGCCATCGACCCGTCCAAGATCATCGTGCGCCGTGCCAGCCCTCGGGAGCGGGCCGCCCATGAGGCGATCCTGCGCGATATTGATAAAGTGAGCGGGGGCAACACCATTTGGCCCCGCGAGATCCCTCATGCCTGAACCGAACGCCCTGTCCATCATGCTGCGCCGAGCCCGCGAGGAGCGGGGCATCGAGGTCAATGCCCTTGCTCGAGCGGCGGGCGTTGCTCGAAATCACGTGCTGGATATAGAGGCCGGAACGGGCCGTTCGTTTCACTCGCCGACATACTGCCGTAAGGCGGTGGAGATGGTTGCCAAGGAACTCGGTTTGGAGAAGGAAGTGGCCGAGGCTTGGCGAGATGAGGACTGGTATCGGCCAGGTAGTCGCCCTAGCTTGGCGATCTTAGAGTCCTCAACGCCCGCACTTTTGCCCAGTCTTGCCGCCCCCGAGTCGTCCGATGGGTTAGGGCGACGACGCTGGGCCTTCCCGGTCCTCGGTGTCTTGGGCTTAGCCCTAGCGTTTTGGTTGGCTATTGACCGGATTGAGGATGGGTCACCTGCCCCCGGCCGCGTTGCCGGCGTGGCAGAGAGCAAAATTGAATCTGCCCCCGATTCTGTCTCAGGTCCCTCAAGTGGGTTCCGTGGCCAGGTGGAACTTGCCCTGTCCGAGTGGGTGCGGTTTTGGCGTGATCGGCGGATAGAGCCGTATGCTGCCCTGTACGATCCGGGGTTTGAGGGTCTGGATCGGCATCTGGGAGTCAGGCGTCTTAGGATTTCCCAGGCGTCGTTTATCGAAGTAGAGGTCCAGGACGTCGATTACAAGGAGTCCGGACCCGGAGAGATTACCGTACGGTTTCGTCAGGTTTACCGCTCCGATGGTTATCAGAGCTCGGATCTCAAGGAGCTCGTCTGGCGTCGCACCGCCGATGGGCCAAGAATCATGGCCGAACGCCTAGTAAACTAGAGCCTATGACAAAAAGACGTATCGTTCCCACCTTAATTTTGGCACTGATGTTGGCTCCGACCAGTGCTGCGGTGTCCCGTGAGGGCTCTGAGGAGGTTCAGCGGGATAGAGAACGTGCAGCGGAGGCCCTGAAGGAAAAAAATCCGCAGCGCGCCGCCAAGTTGCTGGAACCTTGGTTTAAAAAGGTGCCGAATGATATCGAACTCTCCAACCAATACGCTCAGGCATTGGCCCAGATGGGTCGATTGGATCAGGCCCGCGAGGTTCTAGAAAGCGCCCTGATGAAAAATCCCGACACCGCTGTGGCATTTGAGAACCTGCGTGAAATTCTTAGCCAGCAAGCGGCAATCTCCTACGCGAAGGCCCTTGGAAAAAAGCCGCCGGGTCCGCAGCTAGTGCTGAAGGGAGGGGAGGTCGGCGCCAAGGCGTCCACCGTTGCGGTGGCGCAGGTCGAGCCGAGGAAGGTGGCGCCTGCCGTGGAACTTCCGCCCGCCCAAACCCCGCCAGTGGTCAATGCCAAACCGGAATCGGCCGTCGCGAAAAAGTCCGAGGAGAGCTCGGCGAAACCTGCTCCGGCGGCGCCCGAGGCGCCTTCGACAGCGAAAACGGATAAGGCGTCTGGAGAGAAATCGGATAAGACTGGAGCGGCCCGTGCTGTCGCGGGCTCTGAGGAAGTCGAACTTGCAGCCGCATTGCGCGCTTGGGCTAAGGCGTGGTCGGATAAGGACTTCAACCGGTACCTGGACTCCTACTCGAGTCGATTTCAACCCCAGCAGTTTGCGAGCCGGGACGCCTGGGTAGCCCATCGCAAACCTCGGGTGACGCGGCCGGACCCGATTTTGGTTCAGGTTTCCGATATCAAGATCAAGCCGATATCAACCGATCAAGTAGAGATTAGATTTCGGCAGCGGTACGAGGCGGGCTCTACCAAATTGAACTCTGTGAAGACCTCGGTGTGGGTCAAGGAGTCTGGCGTGTGGAAGATTCTTCGGGAGGAAGGGCGTTGATGGGTTTGCGACGCGTCGCCGGGGGGTTGGTTGTATTTCTAATGGCGTCGGCGTTTTGGACTGTATCCCGCGCAGCGGACAGCGAGCTTCGCAAGGCGACCGAGGCGTTGCTCGCTGGCGACCTTGATCGTTCCTCCGTTTTTGCATCTTTGGCGATCAAAAGTGAACCGAAATCTCGGCTCGCCCATTGGATCAAGGCGCACTCTTTGGCGGCCTTATCGGGCAAGCCATTTGAGATTAATGGTCAGGACAACGAACTTCTCGAAGAGGCTCAAGTTCGACTGGACGTTATTCCGTCTGGTTTATTCCCGCGCAATCTCGTGGTAATGCCGAAGTCCGCTGATAAGAAAATTCCAGTGCTTTTGGCGGATGTGAGCCGATCTCGAATCTACGTGTTTACGAGCCGTGATGGACAGCCAGTATTGTTGGATGACTTCTACACAACGATTGGCCTTTTGGGGGCGGATAAGTCGCGCGAGGGCGATCAAAAAACTCCTTTGGGGGTGTATCGCATTCAGTTCGAGATTCAAAACCCTCGGAAGGACGGTTTCCTCGGTAAGTTTGCCATGACGCTGGACTATCCTAACGCTTACGACAGTCATACTGGGCGAACGGGTAGCGGTATTTGGATTCATGGTGTCCCATCCACGACGCACGTTCGGCCGCCGCGGGCATCTGATGGATGTCTTGCGGTATCCAACAAGGATCTTCAAAAGCTTCGGCGGTACATCCGGTATAACGAAACGCAGATCGTGGTGGTCCCACGGGTCGACTGGTTGTCGCCGGATGATTGGCGTGAGAATGCCGCTAAGACGGGTAAGGAATTCGCGCGCGTGGTTCCCTCCGCTCGTTATGGAGGCGTTTTCTTTGTGGAAGAGAATTGGCCTCTTGTGGTGACGGTTCTCGATGGGCATCAGGTTGAGCGTCGTCTTTATTTTACGCGTGACGCCAAAGGGAATCTGCGGCGATTGCTCGAGGAAAAAGTCTCCTAGTCGATGGCTTTAGACTCATTTATACGATTGCAGCGCGCTGGGAAGGACTATGCCGTGCCACGCGACAGTGTGGCGAGGGTTCTGGGCTGTTCCCCACTCGTTAGGGTGGCGAAACACGTGACGTTGGTCAGTGCAGAGGGGTGTCCTGTAGTGCTCGCCGAGCCGGTGTTGATGGTCCCGCCGCAGAGCGAGGTGTTGCCATTAGATGCCGTAAAAGACGGTGTGCCGACCTCTCCCGTCTGGGCAATCGTGCTCGGATTTCGAGGCGACGTGCAATTTGGCCTGGCGGCCGATCATGTTGAACTTCATGTCAAAGATGTCGCTGGCTCGGTGGTCTTCAGTAACCAAACCATTCATAGGTTTCTTGCGGGATGATTCGTCTCGGCATCGTGTTTTTAACGATTGCGGTCTTGGCTGGTCTGGCCGCCCTGTTGCCGGTGGCGGCTGATTGGCAGATGCTATCGAGCGGGGCCTCGGATGGGACCGGGCGGGGTGTTGATCTGATCTTAGATTTGTGGCGTTCGCTGGTGGGAACGTGGCAGTCGTGGGGGATCGTCTCAGGGCCGCTTGCCCGGGTTTGGATAGCGGACGGTGTAAATGTGCGGTCATTTTTGCAGGTGGTTTCTATGATTGGAACGTTTATCGCATGGTCGTTAATGCTGGGCTATTTTTTTGTTCAACGACCAAAGCTTCTTGACGCAACGACTCAAGCGATGGGGGCGGTCGACCGTTCGGAGCTAGAAGTGGAGAACCTGCTTTTGGATCCGGACTTACAGGTGTTCGGAGAGCCTGTTTCAAAAGTGGGACAAGATCTGCGATCCGTGCGTTCTGCGTTGCGCAGTATCAAAAATTCACACGTCTTGTAACGCCAGTTCCTATAATGACTTCCGATATCGACCAGACCCTAGACGAGTTACTCCAAGGGGTAAACGCCTTACTCGATAGCGCACCGTCCTCGGTGGATTTGCCGGTGCCAAATGAGCATCGGGAGGGGGGTTTCCTGGGCTCCATTGAGTTGGGCGGTACGGAGCTCGGCCAATTGATAACCCTGTTGGCGTTGCTCGAGTCTCGACCTGAACAACCGTCGTCACCCCTCGCAAGAAAACTTCTGATACAGATTTTTTTAAGGCGCGCACGGCCACTGGGTGTTGCGGCTCGGGAGTATGGGGGGTTAATGGTTTCCCCACTTATTCACGGTCGGCTTGAACGGTTACTCCGAAATGGCGCATCGGTGGTCGGTTCAGACGCTTCCTCTCTCACCATGGTTTGGGGAGACGGAACGTTAGCGGAGTTGAGAGACGTCTTTGGCCGGTTGTTTTCTATTGTTTGTCTTGAGCAAACGGAACCCCCAATTGCTTCGCGTTTATTGACCAAGACAATTTGCTAGTCAATCCTGTTACGGTCCTGTGGCTGGATGGTGGCGCGTTTGTCCCAGACCAAATTTGCGGGATGACGTGCTGGGAGGGAGAGTGGATATGTGTCTCTGGTGCAAGTGCAGACTGACATTGATCAAAAGTCCACGCAATTGAATTGCTTTTAAACGCCATCAGACTTACTCTCAAAATGTAGGTTCTTTATTGGAGTAGTCGTGACGGCGTTGTCGACCATCGTGTATCACAGCAAGGCATCGGTCGGGTTTACCGAACTCGATCTCTTGTATCTGCTCGCGGGTTCGCGGGCGCGTAATCGTGCAGAGGGCGTGACGGGGGTGCTGGTGTTTGACCGCGGCGCCTTCTTTCAGTGGATTGAAGGACCGAATCTGCCCCTGCAACGTGTCTGGAATTCGATTCGACAAGACCCGCGTCATCACGATATTCAAGTCCTGGCCGACACGTCGATTCCGGTGCGCCTATTTCAGGACTGGCATATGCAGTTTGCCCATCGCGATTGCAAAGCGGCGGATTACATCGATGGATTGATTCAGGCATCTGATCAGGTGATGGATCGACTTCACCGCAAACCGGACGAGGCCCCGATGATTCTTGCGGAATTCAGTGGCATTGGCGGCGGACCGTTCTCGCGCACGATCACCCCTGATCGTCAGGACTGATATCGCTCACGGCCCTCGGCCCAGGGTAGTGATCGGCCCTCGCCAGTGGGGCCTAGGCCAGAGACTTAATGAGCACTTGGGATTTTCGTGCCCAGTCGTAGGATTCCTTGCGCAACTTCGGCAGCTCATCGACGCTCCCGGCCTTGAACCCGCGTTTTAGGAACCAGTGTGCGGTACGCGTGGTGAGCACAAAAATGCTCTTCAATCCTGCCTGTCGTGCCTGCTGCTCAATGCTTTTCAGCAACCGCTCGCCGTCGCCTTTCTCCTGGGTCTCGGGTCTGACCATCAGGCAGGCGAGCTCTCCCGTCGAGGATTTGCTGAATGTGTAGAGCGCCGCACATCCGAAAATCACACCATCGTGTTCGATCACCGTGAACCGATCAATATCGCGTTCGATTTTGGCCCGTCCGCGACGGACAAACGTGCCGTCGGATTCGAGCGGTTCAATCAGCGACACAATGGCCGCCACATCGTCAATGGTGGCGGGGCGTAAGGCCTCGAGCGTTTCTTCCACCACCATGCTGCCGATGCCATCATGGGTGAAGAGTTCCAATAAAAGCGCGCCATCTTGTGCAAACGGAATAATGTGGGCGCGCTCAACGCCGCCGTCGCAGGCACGCAGCGCGTGGCGTAGCGTGAAGCTCGCGTCCTGATGCAGGCTTCCGCGGGCAATGTACTGTTCCGCGTCCTCTTCCGAGATCTCGGCAATGCGCTCGCCGTGAATCGCCGGCACGCCATCCGCGTCGGTCATGAAGATCAGCTTGTCCGCATCCAGGCTGATGGCCACACTCGCGGCGACATCTTCCATCGAGAGATTGAAGGCTTCGCCGGTGGGCGAAAACCCAAGCGGTGATAACAACACGAGTGCGCCGCTGTTTAAGGCATGGCGAATCGCTTCAGACTCGATCTTGCGGACAATGCCGGTGTGTTCGAAATCGACACCATCGACGATGCCAACGGGGCGTGCCGTGACAAAGTTGCCGCTGATCACCCGGATTCGTGCGTTGCCCATCGGCGTATTGGGCAATCCCGCCGAGAAGGCCGCCTCAATGTCGAGGCGCAGTTCACCGGAGGCCTCCTTGGCGCATTCCAGTGAGGGCTTGTCGGTGATGCGTACCCCATTGACGAATTGGCTTTCGATATGGCGCAAGGTGAGCTGCTCCTGCACCTGCGGGCGACTGCCATGGACCAGTACGATGCGCATGCCCATGGCCGCCAATAAGGCCACATCATGGGCGAGGCTTTCCAGCCGATCGGCCTTGACCAACTCGCCCGGAAATCCAATGACAAATGTCTTGTTACGAAAGGCATGAATATAGGGTGCAACGGATCGCAGCCAGGCCACGAAATCCAGCGCGTGGGAGATCGGCATGGCATCGGGGGCGGTGTCCGGCCGAACGGCGGTCTTGGCAAGGGCAGAGGTTTTCATCGGCTGATTATAATTTTCCCGATGCATATTGAGTTTCCTGAAGCACTCCCGGTCAGTGCCCGCCGGGACGAGATCGCACGGGCGATCCAGGAACATCCGGTGGTTATCGTCTGTGGTGAGACCGGCTCTGGCAAGACCACCCAACTGCCGAAGATCGCGTTGGCGCTCGGTCGGGGCCAGCGCGGCCAATCCATTGGCCACACCCAACCCCGTCGGCTGGCCGCCGTCTCCGTGGCCAAGCGGATCGCGCAGGAACTGGGGTCCGTGTGCGGCAATGAGCCGGAAGCAGTGGTGGGCTATCAGATCCGGTTTAACGATCGTTCCCGTCCGGGCATTCCCATCAAGCTGATGACCGACGGCATTTTGCTTGCCCAGACCCAACGCGATCCGTTGTTGCAGGCCTACGACACGATCCTGATCGATGAGGCCCATGAGCGCAGCCTGAACATTGATTTTCTTCTGGGGTACCTGAAAAATCTCCTGCCCAAGCGGCCGGATCTGCGGGTGGTGATCACGTCGGCCACGATTGATGCCCAGCGGTTCGCCGAGCACTTTGGTCGGGTTGGTCGTCCCGCCCCCGTCATTGAAGTCTCGGGCCGTTTGTACCCAGTCGAGGTGCGTTGGCGGGCGCCGTTGGCCACCGATCAGGATCTTGTCGAGAGCGTGGTGGCGGGCATTGAGGAGTGCGAACGGGATTGGAGTGGGCAAGGCCCCGGAGACATTCTGGTGTTTCTGCCCGGGGAGCGGGAGATCCGGGCCGTGGCCGATGAACTGTCGGCCCGACCGGCACAAAGTCTGTTGGCGCGTTCCGGAAAAATGGCCGCGGAGGTCCTGCCCCTCTATGCGCGGCTCTCACAGGCCGATCAGGACCGGGTGTTTCGGCGCTCGGGACGACGTCGGATTGTGTTGAGCACGAACGTGGCCGAGACATCTTTGACGGTGCCGGATATCCGCTATGTGGTGGACAGCGGTCTGGCTCGCGTGAAACGCTATCGGTATCGCGCCAAGGTGGAGCAGCTGCAGATCGAACCGATTGCCCAGTCTCAGGCCAATCAGCGCATGGGCCGTTGCGGTCGGGTGGCCGATGGAGTGTGCATCCGGCTTTATGACGAGATCGAGTTCGGCCAGCGGCCTGCCTTTGCCGATCCCGAGATTCATCGCAGCGCCTTGGCGGCGGTGATGTTGCGCATGAAGGCGTTGGGCCTGCCCGACATTCGTGAATTTCCGTTCATCGATCCGCCGTCCGGAAAGGCCGTGGCCGACGGACTGACGGTCTTGCGTGAGTTGCATGCGCTCGATGAGCGCGGTGACCTCACTCCAATTGGCCAGACCCTGTCGCGATTTCCAGTGGATCCCCGCATCGGACGCATGCTGGTGGCGGCGCAGGCTTTAGGGGCCAGCCGGGAACTGTTGGTGATCGGCGCGTTTTTGTCCACTCAGGACCCGCGTGAGCGTCCTGAAACAGCCGCGTCACTGGCCGATCGGTCCCATGCACGGTTCGCGGATCCGAACAGTGAGTTCGTATCCATGCTCAAGCTCTGGGAGCATACAGATCGTCTCTGGGAGGCCAAGGAGTCTAATCGTAAATTCGATCAGGCCATGCGCGCCGAGTATCTATCGCCATTGCGGGTGCGCGAGTGGCGTGATGTGGTTCAGCAATTTCAGGAGTGGTGCAAGGAATTGGGCTGGCGTATGAACGAGCAGCCTGCTGCGCCATCGGCCGTGCACCAGGCGATCCTGACGGGGTTGTTATCGAACATCGGATGCAAGGCGCCGGAGGAGCCCGTATGGCTGGGTTGTCATGATGTGAAGTTTCTGATCTGGCCGGGTTCACTCCTGGCCAAGAAACCACCGCGTTGGCTGATGGCAGCGGAGCAGGTGGAGACCTCGCGCCTATTTGCGCGCACGATCGCCGCCATTGATCCGGAATGGATCGAACGGGCCGGGGCCCATATCTTGAAAACCAGCATCAGCGATCCGCACTGGGAGAAAAAATCCGGGCGCGTGGTGGGGTATGAGCGGGCCACACTCTATGGACTCACCATTTATCAGCGCCGTCGGATCGCCTGGTCCAGCCGTGGGCCGCAGCAGCATCGTGAGGCCCGGGAGATCTTCATTCGTCAGGCCTTGGTGGAAGGTGACTGGAATTGCACGCTGCAATTTTTCACGGTCAACCAGAAACGCATCCGCGAAGTGGAGCAGCTCGAACATCAGTCGCGCCGACCGGATATTCTGGTGGATGACGAACTCCTGTTTGCCTTTTACGATCGCCTGTTGCCGCAGGAGGTCATGGATGCCGATAGTCTGACAACCTGGTATCGATCCGCAAGTGTCCAGAACACCGATCTGCTGTGTCTGCGCAAAGAGGATCTGATGCGGCACGAGGCGGCCGGCATCACCACAGAGCAGTTCCCCAAGACCTTGGCCGTGACCCGTGATCCCGATGGCCCGGTCGTGGCGCTCGACTACCACTTTGATCCCGGCGGTGCACGAGACGGCGTTACCGCCATCGTATCCCCCGAGATCCTGGCCGAGGTCGACGCTCAGGTGATCGACTGGCTGGTTCCGGGCATGCTGAAAGAAAAAATCCAGGCCTTACTCAAAAGTCTGCCCCAGAAACTGCGCCGGCATTGCGTGCCCCTACCGGACTATGCGAGTGGATTTTGCGACCGCTGGCAGTCCAAAGCCGGCGCGGTGCCGCTCATCGCTGCATTGATTCAGGACATCGCCCAGGAAACCGGTATGACGGTACGCCGCGATGAGGTCAAAGTGGACGGCGTGAGTCCGCACTGCCGGATGAATATCCGGGTGCTGGATGCCCATGGCCGTCAGCTGGCCGAGGGCCGGGATCTGCACGCCGTGCAGTCGGCCCTGGGCATGTCACCCCAGCAGGCCCTGGCGGCCAAGGGTCGCCTGACACCGGAGCAGTGGGTTGAGCGGTTCGCCGCGGCCTGCAAGGAGTCGTTAAAGGCTCTGGATAAGGAGTTGCAATCGCGGCGCGAGTTGGGATTGCAGTTCGCACCGTTGGGGTCGTTGGACGGATTGGCCGCGCAGGTGCGTGCGGTGACGACGGCCCGCGTGTTCCTCTCCGATGGATTACCGTCGTCCGATGAGGAGTTCGAATTGCGTGTCCAACGCGGGCGATCGAGGGTACTCCTGGTCGGTCAGGAGGTGCTGCGCTTGGCCACGGCGATCGTGGCCGACTATTCGGCGGTCATGCGCAAGGCGCCCACCATTCGGGCATTCACATCCACCCACGCGGATATCGGGCAGCAGCTCCAACGCCTGATGCCGAACGACTTTCTCACGGCGACGCCGTTTGAGCGCCTCGCCCATCTGCCGCGCTATCTGAAGGCCATCGGTGTACGGACGGACAAGTGCCGTTCCGACCCTGCGCGTGATGCCCGCTGGATGCGGGAAATCGTCTCCATTGAGCAGCCGTTCTGGCGTTGGGCCGCCACCGTGCGCGGTGAAATCCCCGAAGCGGCGCGCGAGTTTCGTTGGATGTTGGAAGAGTGCCGGGTTGCGCTATTTGCCCAGGAATTAAAAACACCTGGTCCGGTATCCGTGAAGCGCCTTCAAAAGTCCTGGTTGACGATTCAGAGTGGCCTGTGAGATTCACGCGATAATGGGCGCATGAACCCTAAACCATCAGATCAACGTCGGGCAATGCTCGCCTCGGCGGTAAGTGCCTCTGTCGCCGCGCTGTCCGGCCTGTGGCCGGCGGCTGCCGTGCGCGCGCAGCGGACGGTCGCCTATCCGATTGTGGTGCTGAACTCTCGAGATGCCGACCTCTCGCTGATTGATCCGGTCAGCCACCAGGTGATCGGTCGTGTGCCCACGGGCAAGGAGCCGCATCATCTCTATCCCACGCCGGACAATGGCCACGTGGTGGTGGGCAACGCCGTATCCGATACGCTCACGTTTATTAATCCTGAGACCGGTCGTGTGGAAATGTCCATGCAAGGCGTGGCTGATCCCTATCACCTGGGGTTTTCTCCCGATCAGAATTTCTTTGTGACCTGCGCCAATCGGTTGAATCACGTCGACGTGTATCGACGGGTAGGCCATGCCGACAAGTTGAACCTGAAGGGTCTGGCGCGATTCGAACTCGCCAAGACGCCAAGCCATTTGATCTTTTCGTCCGACAGTCGGATCGCCTACTGCACATTGCAGGATTCCGATGAGGTGGTGGCCATTGATCTGCATCGTCTGGTGGTCTTGTGGCGGATTCCGGTGGGCAAGCTGCCGGCCGGTATCGCCATCTCGCCGGACTCAAAGCTGTTGTTTGTCGGTGTGATGGGGGCGGATCATGTCGCCGTGATCGATCCTGCTGCCGGGGCCGGCAAGACGCCTCGGGTGGTTCAGCGGATCGCCACGGGCGAGGGGGCCCATGCATTCCGTAACCATGGCAACAAACGAGATCTCTGGGTGTCGAACCGTGTCGCCAACACCGTCACCCGCATCGATATGGGCACGTTCAAGGTGCAGCAGGAAGTGGCGGTGCCCGGAGGGCCCGATTGCATGGAAATGCACAAATCCGGTAAGCAGTTGTGGGTCACACAACGTTGGATACGCTCGGTTTCCATGGTCGACTTAGATCAATCCAAGGTGGTCAAGCGTATCCAGGTGGGCCGTTCTCCTCACGGGGTATACCTTCATGATCGGGCTGGATTACTTTAATTCAACACGCGATCGGGTCCGCAGCGCGGTGAGGCGATGCGTGGCCCGGTTCGCCCACGGGATCCTGGCCGGGATCATGGCGGGCTCGGCTGTTCACGCCTGCGATAAACCGGTGTACCTGACGCTGGACACCGGCGGAATGCAAAGCGCCTCCCTGATCGCCGAGATCCTCAACAAGCACGGTGTGAAGGCCACATTTTTCATTGCCCATGAAAAGACCTTTCGTGGTGATTATGTGTTGGACGATTCGTGGGCCGATTACTGGCGCGCCCGTGTGCGCGAGGGCCATGCCTTCGGTTCTCACACTTGGCGTCATGGCCGCATTCTGAGCGGGAGCGGCGATGTGATTCGCTATCGTCCCCAGCATCACGAGGATGCCGGAAGAGTAGTGGGCATGACGCCACAGCAGTTTTGTCAGGAGTTGCAGCGGGTGGACCGTCGTTTCTCGGAGATCACTGGCCGCGCCTTGGATCCGATATGGCGTGCTCCCGGAGGCTACACAAGTCCTCGGTCCATGGCCGCGGCGCAGTCGTGTGGCTGGCGACACGTGCACTGGCATCCCGCGGGGTTTCTCGGAGACGAACTGCCCAGCGATCGCTATCCGAATCAGATGCTGCTCGATAAAGCCCTGAGGGACATTCGTGCCGGTGATGTGCTGATGGCCCATCTCGGGATCTGGTCACGTGCCCAACCCTACGCACCGATGCTGGATCCCTTGATTGCCGGACTCAAATCCCGCGGCTTTTGTTTCATGCCCATCGGCCCGGCCACCGCGCTGCCGAAGGGATTGTCGTGATGGATATTCTGTCGGCCTGGTTTGCCCAGGCCCACACCATTTTCTTTGAAAGTGTGGTGCTGCCCGCACTCAGCGTGCTGGGGCTTCGGGCCCACATGGAAGATGCCTTTGATTTTACGGAGTGGTTTTTGATCGGCCTGGTGGAGGTGACGCTTCTGGCAGTGGTGTTGTTGCCCATCGAGCGTTGGCGCCCCGCCGAGCGGGGGGCGCCCATCGGAGCCGGCGATCGTGTCCGGGTGGACCTGACCTACACTCTGTTGCACCGCCTGGGCGCATTCGCGGTTTTTGTATTTGCGCTGATGGAACCCATGGTGTTGACGCTAAAAGACACTTTACGTGACTGGGGTTGGAGCGGCTTTAATCTGGACGCTGCCTTGGGCCTGACCTACTCGCCCCTATGGGCGGCCCTCGTGTATCTGCTGATTCTGGATTTCGTCGATTACTGGATTCATCGCGCGCAGCACAAGTGGGACTGGTGGTGGGCCTTGCATGCGATTCATCACTCCCAGCGTCGCATGACATTATGGACGGACAATCGGAACCATCTGCTCGATGATCTTATTCGAGATGCTATTTTGGAGATCGGAAGAGCACACG
>JBMSML010000036.1:0-13586 GCA_049421125.1 Burkholderiaceae bacterium | reverse complement strand
TGACCTCGCCCAGGCGTTCATCGAGGCGGTCACCCTGATCACCGGGCGCGGCGAGGGCATTGCGGCGCCCGGTGAACCCTAATTTTTCCGTCGTTTTGCCTTTGATATTGACGCGATCGATCGCCACACTACAGCACTGGGCAATGGATTCCTGAATGGCCTCGGCGTAGGGCGAAATTTTGGGTGCCTGGGCGATCACAGTGGCATCCACATGGACCACCCTCCACCCTTTGGCCTGCACGCGCGATACCGCCTCGCGCAACAACACTCGGCTATCGGCACCTTTGTACGCCGGGTCGGTATCCGGAAATAGCCGTCCAATATCGCCCAAACAGGCCGCACCCAGAATCGCGTCCGTGATGGCATGCAGCAGTACATCGGCATCCGAATGCCCGGCAAGGCCCTTGTCATACGGAATGGTTACCCCACCGATGATCAGCGGCCGACCCGTGACTAAGGCATGCACATCAAACCCTTGGCCAACGGCAAACGGTAAGTCTTCCTGCGACCGCGCCATGAGCGCCTCCATCACTAAAAAATCATCCGCCGTGGTGAGTTTAAAGTTCTCGGCGTTGCCCATCACCAGCCTCACCTCACCACCGGCCGCCTCCATCGCGCTGGCCTCATCGGTAGCCGCGGGTTGGGATTGATACGCCGCCACCAAGGGTTCTAAACGAAACAACTGGGGGGTCTGGGCGGCCCACAACGACTCTCGGCTCACCGTGTTCTGTACGCGGGACGTACCCACCGCATCGCCTACACGTCGGTCGGCAGCGCGCTTAATCGTATCGGAGACCGGCAGGGCCAGGATCGCCCCATCGCGGGTATCGCGTGGCAGGTCCTGAACAGATCCCCACAACCGTTCCAGACTCTGCACACGGACTCCAGGGCGGGCCGCATCATGCACCATCACCCACGGGGTTAACGCACCGATCGAATCATGAACCAGCGCGCAGCCGGCCATCACCGAATCGCGTCGGGAAGCGCCCCCAATGGCCACCGCCACCACATTGGGCAATCCGGCCAGGGCGTCCTCCATACCGCACGCGAACCAGTTCGCATCGTCCGGGCTCAGGACCACCACCACTGCGGCCACTGGCCTGTAGTCCGCGAGCGTCCTTACACTGCGCGCCAAAACGGTCTGCCCTGCGACGACGTGATACTGCTTGGGGATCGCCAAACCACTGCGCTCGCCACGACCCGCGGCGGGAATCACACACACCAGCGCATCCGATGCCCCACACAAGGCGCGCAATCGGGTCACGGCCTCGGCACGGCTTGGGCAAAACAGGCGTTTTATGTCCATAGAACCTACAATTTACCGTTTTCACCTCTTTCCTTCATGTCCGCCGCTTCCCATCACACGCTTTCCCAGGATCGCGACCTTGATCTGTTCGCCGCCTATGGCCGCGTTGCACCGGGTCGTGGACAGACGCTGACCCTGCCGGCCCCCACCGGCAGCGCAGACGCCTGGCTGATCGCGCAGTGGGCGTCGGCCATTCGAAACGCGCCCACGACCACATCTCGGGTACATGGCGCCGGACTCCTGGTGGTCTGTGAGCAGGCCTTGGACGCGCAGCGCCTCTCAGAGGAAATTCCATTTTTTGCCCCCATGGCGCGCGTACGACTCCTGCCGGACTGGGAGACACTGCCGTACGAGGTATTCTCGCCGCACCAGGATCTGGTGTCGGAGCGGCTCTTAACGCTCTACGAAGCCACTACCGGGGCACTCGATGTGCTGGTCATCGCCGCCAGCACCGCCCTGCAGCGCATTGCACCGCCCTCGTTTCTTGCCGCCCAGACCTTTTTCTTTCGAAAAGGACAAACCATCTCGGCAGATGTTCTGCGGGCCCAGCTGCACACCGCGGGCTATGCCCCGGTGACTCAGGTGGTGACACCCGGGGAATACGCACTGCGCGGCGGAATCATTGACCTGTACCCCACCGGGGCCACACTGCCCTATCGCATTGAACTCATCGGCGACGAGGTCGAGTCACTGCGCGTATTCGATCCCGACTCCCAGCGCACCGTGCATCCCGTGCAGGAAATACGGCTCTTGCCGGGTCGTGAATTTCCCAGTCATGAGCACTCCGCCCAGGACTTCCGCGCCCGTTGGCGCGAGGTATTTGAGGGAGATCCATCACGCTGCAGCCTCTATAAAGATGCGGGTAAAGGCATTTTCGGTGCCGGCATTGAGTATTACCTGCCCCTGCTCTTTGAGCAGACCGCCAGCATCTTTGACTATCTCCCCACGGATTGCATGCGAATCGTCACCCTAGGGGCCGTGGAGACTGCATTTGATGATTTCCATCGTGATCTGCAGTCCCGCTACGCGTTTCTGAAAGCGGATATTGAACGCCCCGTGCTTGCGCCAGCGCAGCTCTATCTCAGTGGCGAGGAGTTCTTCGTGGCCGCCAAACCAGCGGCGCGACTAAGCCTTCGGCCAACACCTGCAGGCGATGTTCGCGAAGATTCCACTACGCCCCGCGTCGCGGCGACGGATGATGAATCCGCATCGGACACGCGGCCCGTGCTGCCGGCCCCGGACATCAGCACCGATCGCAAAGGGGCCGATCCGCTTGCGAGACTGCGCACGGCGCTGCAGCGCTATCCCCGCATCCTGATGACGGCCGAAAGCAGTGGCCGGCGGGAAACCCTCGCCCAGTATTTGAGCGAGCACACCATCCCTTTTGAACATGCCGACGGGTTTGAGCCGGCCATCGACCGCTCGGGAGCAACCTTGCAGTTGCTCATTGCGCCACTGCATCGGGGGTTTCATGCGCCCATGGCGCAGCTGTTAGTGATCACCGAGGGCGAGCTCTTCGCCCATGTCGCACGACGTCAGCGACGCGGACGATCCCAGACCGAAACCAATATCGATTCCATTGTTCGCGACCTGTCCGAACTCAAAATTGGCGATCCGGTCGTGCACATCTCCCATGGCATTGGCCGCTATCGTGGACTGATCCACCTGGATCTCGGCGAGGGAGACACCGAATTTTTACAGCTTGACTATGCGGATAACGCCAAGCTCTACATTCCCGTCTCTCAGTTGCATGTGATCGGACGCTACAGCGGGGCGAACCCCGAAAATGCCCCCTTGCACACGCTGGGCAGCGGCCAGTGGGAGAAAGCCAAGCGCAAGGCGGCGGCACAAGCACGCGACACCGCGGCGGAGTTGCTCAACATCTACGCACGTCGCGCCGCACGACAAGGACATGCGTTTAAGTTCGATCCACTGGAATACGAACGGTTTGCCGATGGTTTTGACTTTGAGGAGACTCCCGATCAACTAGCGGCCATTCATGCCGTCGTGCAAGACATGGTCGCGGGCAAGCCGATGGACCGGCTCATCTGCGGCGATGTGGGCTTCGGCAAGACCGAAGTGGCATTGCGGGCCGCGTTTCTGTCCGTGATGGATGGAAAACAGGTCGCGGTGCTCACCCCCACCACCCTTTTGGCGGAACAGCACCTGCAGACCTTTAAGGATCGTTTCGCGGACTGGCCCATCCGCATCGCCGAGCTCTCGCGATTTCGGTCCGCGAATGAAATCCGTCAGGCGATCAACGAGCTGGCCAGCGGGCAGCTCGACATTGCCATCGGGACCCACAAGCTGCTCTCCGCTGGCGTGAAGTTCGATCGACTGGGGCTGGTAATCATTGATGAAGAGCATCGCTTTGGCGTTCGCCAGAAAGAGGCGTTAAAGGCGCTGCGCTCTGAAGTGGACGTGCTCACGCTCACGGCCACGCCCATTCCGCGCACCCTGGCCATGAGCCTGGAGGGCATTCGCGACTTCTCGGTAATTGCCACTGCGCCCCAGAAACGACTGGCCATCAAAACCTTTGTGCGCTCGGAAAGCGACAGCGTGGTGCGCGAAGCCCTACTGCGTGAACTGAAGCGAGGGGGTCAATGCTATGTGCTCCACAACCAGGTCGAGACCATCGCCAACCGTAAAGATGCCCTTCAAAAACTTGTGCCCGAGGCCCGCATTGAGATCGCCCATGGCCAGATGCATGAGCGTGATCTCGAACGAATCATGCGGGACTTTCATCAGCAGCGCATCAATGTATTGCTCTGTACCACCATCATTGAGACCGGCATTGATGTGCCCACGGCCAACACCATCGTGATCTATCGGGCCGATCGATTTGGGCTCGCCCAGTTGCATCAGTTGCGCGGCCGTGTGGGACGCAGCCACCATCAGGCCTATGCCTATCTGCTCACCCCGGGCGATGACGCTGTCACTAAAGACGCGGCGAAGCGGCTCGAGGCCATTCAGGCCATGGAAGAGCTTGGCAGCGGATTTTTTCTGGCCATGCACGATCTGGAGATTCGGGGAGCGGGTGAGGTGTTGGGCGACTCACAGTCCGGAAGCATGACGGAAGTCGGGTTTCAAATGTATTCCGATATGTTGACCGCGGCGGTGACCGCACTTAAAGCCGGTCGCGAGCCGGATCTGGAGGCCCCCTTATCCGCTATCACCGACATCAATCTGCATGCACCGGCCCTGCTGCCCAACGACTACTGCGGCGATATTCATGAACGGCTCACGTTGTATAAGCGACTGGCAAACGCCACGACGCGTGACGACATCGAGCTCCTGGAAGAAGAGCTCGTGGACCGATTCGGACGGATTCCCGACCCCACCCGCGCACTGCTGGAGACCCATCGGCTGCGCATCGATGCCCGACCGGTGGGCGTCTCCAAGATCGATGCCACGCCCGACACCGTTGTGATCACCTTTGGCCAGAACGCCCGAGTCGACCCGGCCAAGGTGATCCGGCTCATTCAGACCGATAAGCGGTATCGTCTGATCGGTAACGAAAAACTGCGCCTTGATATGGCCATTCCCGATATTGTTCAACGGGCGCGTACCATACGCGACATGCTGGCCGGAATTTCTCTATGACCTTTCTGGTGGCCTCACCGGCCTTAACGCCCTCGATTACCCCCACCACCGTCCGTGGCCGCTTGACGCAGTCGGCCTTATCTGCACTGGACCGTGCCACGGGGCAGGCCGAGCGGCGGATGCGCAATGGTCACGCCGCTGTATGGGATCTTGGCCAGCCCTCCTTAGACGACCTCCAGACCCTGCGGCTTCGCGTGCACGACCTGCAAGAAACCCATCCGGTGGACATCGCACTGCTCCCTGCGCCTTATCGCTGGCAGGATTACCGCGTGCTGGCCATGGATATGGATTCCACGGTCATCACCATTGAGTGCATCGATGAAATCGCGGATTACTGCGGAAAGAAAGACCAGGTCGCTGCGATCACCGAGGCCGCCATGCGCGGTGAGATCAAGGACTACGCCGAGAGTCTTCGCCAACGGGTGGCCCTCTTGGCGGGGCTCAATGCCGGCGTGCTGCAAGATGTGATTCGTTATCGATTGAAATTCACGCCCGGCGTCAAAGAACTGGTGGCCCGAGCCCGCTCCGCAGGACTGCATACCCTGCTGGTATCGGGCGGCTTTACCCAGTTCACCGACTTTGTGGCCCAGAAGATCGGCTTTGCCCAGACACGCTCGAACACCCTAGAGATCCGCGACGGAAAGTTATCGGGTCGTGTGTTGGGTCGCATCGTGGATGCCCGAGTGAAAAAGGCCACGGTGATCGCTGCCTGCCGGCGTCTCGGAGCCGGTCCGCGCCGTGCCATCACGGTCGGCGACGGCGCCAATGATCTGGAGATGATGACGATCAGCGGCCTGTCCATTGCCCATCGGGCTAAACCGGCCGTCGCGGCTCAAGCCATGCAGGCCATCCGGTTTGGCGGGTTGGACAACGTGCTGGATTGGTTTGAACCTTAAAAAATCAACACCCGGGTGTCATCCCGTTGCATCTGGGCCATCACCGCAGTGGCTCCGGTTTGACCGGTCACCTCGGGAATGATCGATTCGCCGCGATGATGCTCGGCAAGCGCCATGCCGCACATGTAGAACTTCACCCCAAGGCCTGCCGCCCGCCGAATGTACTCCAGGATCGTCTGCTCACGCTTCTGGTCGGAATAGGCGCAGGCGGCCACTCCTTCAAAGGCCCAACGCACGGCAGATGAGGTGAGATGGATTTCCACCTCCATCTCCAGTGCCCGTGCGCACAACGCATAGACCAATGGCGCCGCCGCCTTATCCGGCGCGCTCGGGTCGGCCTGCCACATCACGATGACCGCGCGGGTGACCGACATGACTAATAGCTGATGTTCTGCGGATCGATAGGCGGCATCTCATACTTATGCGGATCCGGCTTACGCAAGCGCTGGGTACAGTGTTCCGTTAGCCATTTACGGTACGCCGCCACTGGCATCAGCAGGGAGGACTCCTCCTCCCAGGCGATCGGGCGCAGCCGATACAACCACCCCGCACGATACGGATCATCAATCACCACCTGAATATCGTTCTGCGCGGCCTGATTGGTCTCGATAATCACGCAGCTCAAGGGGCAGGAAATCGCCACCGCCGTCTTAGCCGTTTCCATCACGCCCAGCGACTTTTCTCGCATGACTGGGATCTCACAGGGTCGGGGATAAAACACCATGAACTGCCCATGGGCGACCACGAACCGGTTCGCGCCCACCACCACTTCTTCACCCTCTTGCCGCACCCATAGATCATGCTCGGGCGCATAGAGGTAATCCTCAGGCAGTTCCGCAAGTATCTCCGCTAATTCCACAGTCGCGCTCCCCAGCACAATGGACATCAAAACATTGGCGGAAGGGTATGGGAGTCGAACCCACCAGGGATTGCTGGCAACCCCTATCAGATTTGAAGTCTGACCGGACCACCGGGCCGCGGCACCCTTCCTTCGCTACATCACCTGCACATCAACCCAATCCGTCGGGTTCCTCCGACGCCATCACCGCGACCTCGAACGGATTCGGCCGTCGCACCACATGCTCATTCCGAATACGACGCGTAAACCCGACACGATCGAAAAATTCCAATATCTGTATGGCCACCTTTCGGCCACCACCGATGCAGTCCCTAAAATCCGCCGCACGCACCGCGCCATGCCGATCAAACAACTCCTGCGTCATACCGGCCATCTCCGAGACACGATGGGTCAGAAAAAAATGATCCAACGCCACCAGTGTCACCTCTCCGACACGCGCCACACGGCGAAGATTGGCACGAATTTCCGCCTCTGGAATGTTCACGACCTTGGCAATATCCCTAACACGTGGCGGATTGTAGGGAGATGCGTCTAACAGTGGGGACAATGAGGCCCACAGGTGACGCTCGGGCGGGCTGAGTTCTGCCCTGTGCGACGGTCTGGCTAAAAACGCGCCTTTGCGCACCAGCTGCCCACGCGACACTAATCGATCCACCAGCTCGGAAAACGCATCGATCTCCAACTGGGGAGCCGCCACCCGACGCGCACGATTCAGCTCTAATCCCGGCATCTCCGGTTCCCGCACGTGGGTTTCATCCACCGCCAGCACCACGCGATCGGAGAACGCCTGCCAATGGCCGGGATCGAACACTATGCCCGCCGCGCACACCAATTGCGCCTCATTGATCCACTGCTGCGCCCGCTCCGCTCGCAGATTCCACGCCTGTTGCCAACGCGCCTGCACCACAGGGCCTTGCCCCACCAGCGCCGCCAACGCACCGGCACCAGGCGCCTCGTTGAGGGCCTTCAACACGGCAAGCCGTTGCGAGGTGCGCTTGCCGCGCGATGGCGGCGTGGTGTCCAACACCCGGGCACCCGCGAGCGTGGCCTGGGCCTGACTGTCACGGATCACGATGCGATCGCCCACGCAGATGCTCAAGGCCTTAGGCACCACGATCGAGGCAAGGCAGGACTCTCCGGGATCAATTCGATCGCCTTCTAAAGGATAAAGGCGGGCCAATGTGTCCAGTGCGCCGTGATGCAGATGCACCTCCAGGCCGGACGGCAGAATACGGTCATGCTGCGCGGAAGCAGTCAACAGCACATCAAACCGCTGCGACGACGCGGCTAATTCCGAGCCATTGATCCAAGCGCCTCGCGGCACATCCTCGATCGCAACCCCCACCAACGCGAGCGCAAGCCGCTGCCCGCTTCGCCCCACATGACCATCACGGTCCTGGGCATGCAAGGATCGCACGCGGGCGGTTAGTCTGCGATCGGTGCCGGCCACGACAACGCACACCTCATCTCCCACGCGCACCTCGCCGGCATGGGCCGTGCCGGTCACGATCGTACCGATGCCCGATAAGGTAAATGCACGATCGACGGCGAGTCGAAAATGACCATCGGCGGGACCTCGATCCACAGCCGCGGCTTTCTCCATCAGGTGGGCGCGCAGGGCATCGATGCCCTCCCCGGTGACCGATGACACCGGGAATAAGGGCCAACGGCTCGCCGGCTGACCCGCGACCGCCTCCGCGATCGCCGCAACGGCCGTATCTCCGACCGCCTGGTCCACCGCATCGATCTTGGTGAGCACCACGGCACCCTGGTTCACGCCGAGCAATCGAAGAATCTCTAGGTGTTCCAGGGTCTGTGGCATTGGACCGTCGTCGGCCGCCACCACTAACAGGGCGTAGTCAATCCCCGTCGCACCGGACACCATGGTGTGCACAAACCGCTCATGCCCCGGCACATCGACAAATCCCATCACATCCGGTTCACCCGACGTGTCGGTTTCTGCGGTGGGCAGATAGGCATACCCCAGCTCAATGGAGATGCCACGACGCTTTTCCTCGGGCAGTCGATCGGTGTCCTTGCCCGTCAATCGTCGAATCAGCGACGTTTTGCCGTGATCGATATGCCCGGCCGTACCGACGATCATGCCAACAAAGACATCACAATGGCCTCATCACGCTGCGACAGGCATCGACAATCGAACACCAGGGCATCGTCACGGATGCGACCGATCACGGGTGTGGGCAGACTCCGGAAACGGGCCAATGTCTGCGTCAGTAATTTTCCGTTGCGTTTTCCGATCGCAATCGGACGAAGCCGCACGGCCGCTGAGGGCAGTCGTTCGTCCGGAAGGGCGCCACTTCCGATCTGGCTGGCACACTCGATCACGTCCATCTGAAACTCTGCGCCGGCGACTCGCGCAAGCGCAGGTCCGACCCGTTCACAGGTTTGCCGAATCACATCGCGGGGTTTGGTCAACATGGCCAAGACCGGCAAACGGTCGGTAAGCCCGTGCGCCGAATCGTATACGCGCAACGTGGCTTCCAATGCGGCCAGCACAATCTTCGATACCCGCAAGGCACGCTTCAAGGGATGTTTTTTTATTTTGGCGATGGCCTCTCGGGTGCCGACAATAATACCGGCCTGCGGTCCGCCCAATAATTTATCGCCGGAGAACATCACGACATGGGCACCCTTGGACAGCGCGTCCGATGGCAGTGGCTCGCGCGGTAATCCCCACGCGCTCATGTCCACCAATGCGCCGCTGCCCAGGTCCACCATATAAAACAGGCCGTGGGCGTTGGCCAGCTCCGCCAACTCGGCATCACCGACCTCCGCGGTAAAGCCGGTCACCGCATAGTTGGACCGATGTGCCTTGACCAGCAGGGCTGACTTGTCCGTGATCGCCTCTCGGTAGTCCTTCAAATGGGTGCGATTCGTGGTGCCGACCTCGACCAAGCGGCAATTGGCCGCCCTCATAATGTCCGGCATCCGGAACGCGCCGCCGATTTCAATCTGTTCGCCACGCGAGATGATCACTTCCTTACGGGCGCCTAATGCCACCAGGGAAAGCAAGACAGCGGCAGCACAATTGTTGACCACCGTCGCCGCCTGCGCACCGGTGATCCGGCAGATGAGTTCTTCGATGACACTGTCGCGATCGCCACGCTCCCCCGAGGCGATATCGAATTCCAGGGCGTTATAAGAGCGCATGGCCTGAACGACGGCATCAATGGCTTCCTCACCGAGCAAAGCCCGCCCGAGGTTGGTGTGAATCACCGTACCGGTCAGATTGATGACATTGGGCAGCCGTGATGCGGCCGACCGTCGGACCTCTCGAATCGCACTCTGCACGAGCTGCGCCTCGGACGGCGCCTCCGATCCACGGGCGATCTGCGCGCGGGCCTGCTCTAACGATGACTGCACCGCCCGCTTAGCCAGGGTGCGGCCAAATGCGGTGAGCATTTCTTGGAGATCGGAGTGCGCAAGCAGCCGATCCACCGAGGGCAGATGCAGCGCGGAGCGCGACGGCTTGGATTCGCCCGAACCGGGCAGAATCGTGAGATTCATGGCTAAGACTGGCCTGGGTAGAACAATAGGTTAGGTCCAGTGCGAGCATACCCTTTTTCATCCACCAGCACATCCAGGGCCAGGGAATTCAGGTCATCTGCAATCGGGTCGACCGAAGGATTCTTCTCCTGCACAAAAATCTTCAAATACGTTTTACATTCATCACAGGTCTCGGCACGAATGGGCATATCGGCGGGCTTTTTGTCATCGTCTTCGATGGTGAGATACCCCACACCCTTTTCCTCTTCGCACGAACTGCACTTGACCCGTTCCATATTCCATTCGGTCATGCACAGGGAACACACCAGATAACGGTAGTTCAGGCGCTCGGGATCCACGCGCACCAGGCTTGCCGTCGGGCGCATGCCGCAACACGGGCAGACCGTGGCGACATCACAGGCGCCCACGTCCTCGGCATTGAGAGTCGCGGCCATTCGCGTGAAATATACCTGTAACGCGGCACCGATAAACGGTACAAACGGACCATCGTCCGGCTCTGAAACGCCGGCAATCAATCGATCAGCCATCGACTCCAACGCCGTGGGCTCCTGACCGATCAGCGCATCCAGCCGTGCCAAGGCCTGGGCAAACGCCGGATTGGCCTCATCCATGGCCTGTCGCACGTGATGCACCACGTCGCGCAGGTCAGTGCGCCACATCGCGTCGCGCGGAAACACGTGGGCCGATAGCGGTGGCATGCCGTGGTCGCGGCTATTGGACACCGCGCGCTCGGAGACCCGCTCGGCGCCGCGCGCATCAAACGCCGCACACTGACCACGGCAGACATGGGCGAGAAACCGCAGATAGGCCCCGCTCTCGCCATGTTCGGCCAAGGCATCAAAGCGCGCCGCCCGTTCCTTAAAGAGCGTGCTGCCCGTCGGGATCACCACACGGGGGGCCCGAATCAACTTGTCCATCGTGCCGTCCGTAATGATTGGCGTTGGCATAAGGTATTTTCCTTCGCAGAAATAAAAACCGGCCCCAAAAGGGGCCGGGGTCTCCTACCACTTCCTCTTTAATTCACAGACCGATGCGGCTCACTTGTTCTCCAGTGATCGATACCACAGCGGATGATGATGCTTGGCCCAAGCCCGGGATACGGTGCCCTTGGTAATGGCACTCATGGTTCCCTTCACCCAGATCGCAGCATAAATGTGCACGATGATGGTGATAATCAGCAAAACCCCTGACACGGCATGCACGAGTGCCGCCAGGCGCAGGGTGTCGATCGTGAACATATGCGAGAAAAACTGTCGCCACATCACGATGCCGCTGACCAAGAGCAGGACCATAAACAGGAACGTGAACCAGTACATGAGCTTTTGAGCCGCGTTGTACTTGCCGATCTCGGGCATGTTGTCATCCCGATTGGCCAATACATCGCCAATACGCCCCATCCACGCCCAGTCGTAGGATTTCATGATGTTGTCCCCCATCTTTTGGATGGCAAATATAAAAAACGACAGGAACATCAATACGCCCAGGATCGGGTGCAGGAAGCGGGAGAGTTCCCCGCCCCCGAGCACCGCCGACAAGGACCAGAACGACGGATGGAAGAACGCTAGACCACTAGCGGCCAACAGCACAAAACAGATGGCCGTGAACCAGTGGTTGATGCGCTCATTGGCGGCGTAGCGCTGAACTTCATTGCCTTGTACCATGGCTTACGCCTCCTTCTCGTCGACCTCTTTCGGCCCTTTGATGAAGTAGTGGGCCACGCCAACGGCAACGGCGGCGGCCATACCCCAGGACAGAACGGTCTTGGTCATTCCCTTCCACAGGTTCACCGTGGGACTGATCTGCGGATCACTCGGCAATCCGTTGTAGGCCTCGGGCTTATCGCCATGGCGCAACACGTACATCACGTGCGTGCCACCGACCCCTTGCGGATTGTAGAGCGCAGCATTCTGATACCCGCGCTCTTTCAAGTCCTTCACGCGGTTATCGGCCCAGGTCACCAGGTCCTTTTTCTTGCCGAAGCGAATCGCCTTGGTCGGGCATGCCTTCGCGCATGCTGCGCCTTCTCCCACCGCCACACGATCGGAGCACAGCGAGCACTTGTAGGCCTTGTGATCGTCTTTACTGATCCGTGGAATGTTGAAGGGGCAGCCCGCCACGCAGTAGCCGCAACCGATGCAGTTGTCTTTTACGAAATCCACAATGCCGTTTTCGTATTTCACAATCGCGCCGGGCGCCGGACAGGCTTTTAAGCAGCCAGGATCTTCACAGTGCATGCAACCGTCTTTGCGGATCAACCAGTCGAGCCCGCCATCGGCGCGCTCGACTTCGTTAAATCGCATCACGGTCCACGACTTGGTGGTCAGGTCCGCCGGGTTGTCATAGACCCCCACGGTGGAACCGATCACGTCGCGGTTGTCATTCCACTGCATACACGCGACCTGGCAGGCCTTGCAGCCGATGCACTTGGATTCATCGATCAACTTCGCGACCGCGATGTCCGGATTGGACTTCACCGGCATCGGTGCGGTCGTGGCGGAGCGATTGACAATGTTCATGGGTGTTGCTGTAGCCATTGTGTCTCTCCTTATACCTTAGCGATGTTGACGAGGAACGCCTTGAACTCCGGCGTCTGCGAATTGGCGTCTCCCACATAGGGGGTGAGTTCGTTGGCCAAGAATCCATTCTTGGTCACGCCCACGAATCCCCAGTGGATCGGAATGCCCACGTGGTGCACGGTTTTGCCATCGACCGTCAACGGACGAATCCGCTTCGTGACCGAGGCCACCGCCTTCACCTGACCGCGATTACTCCAGACCCGAACCATATCGCCGTTCTTGATGCCCTTCTCCTTGGCCAAGGCCTCACCGATCTCCACGAAGGGTTGCGGCTGCACAATGGCGTTGGATTCCACGTTCTTCGTCCAGAAGTGGAAGTGCTCGGTTAAGCGATACGTGGTGGCCGCATAGGGGAACTCATCCGACTTACCGAACGTGGGCGCATCGGCCTTGTACACACGTGCACAGGGGTTGCTCGTCACTTTCGGGTTATTCGGGTGCATGAGGTTCTTGCCCACGGGGGTCTCAAACGGCTCGTAGTGCTCGGGGAACGGACCTTCCGCCATGCCCGGGGCGAACAAACGGCCCACGCCTTCCGGGTTCATGATGAAGGGGCCCGTGGCCGGGGGCAATGCCGGCGCAATGTCCGGAATGTCCACACCGGCCCACTTGCTGCCGTCCCACTGAATCGTGGGCCGCTTGGCATCCCAGGCCTTTCCAGAAGGATCGGCACCGGCACGGTTGTAGAGCACCCGACGGTTGGCCGGCCATGAATAGCCCCACTGCTGGTGAATGCCCATGCCGCCGTCGTCGGCGTTATTGCGCCGCGCGGAATTATTGCCCGCTTGGGACCAGACACCGCCATAGATCCAGTTACC
>JBMSML010000035.1:0-13616 GCA_049421125.1 Burkholderiaceae bacterium | reverse complement strand
GGCCATGGTCTGCATGCCGTAGCAGATGCCCAACACCGGCACGCCTCGGGCGAACACCGCCGACGGTGCGCGTGGCGTTGCGCCCTCGGTCACCGACATGGGGCCGCCCGACAAAATGATGCCCTTCAATGCATCGAATGACAGCGGTCTGCCCGCCTCTTCTCGGCCATAGGCATTGACGAAATCATCGGACACATCGCAGGGATGGATCTCACAGAACACTCCGGCCTCGCGCACACGGCGCGCAATCAGCTGAGTGACCTGTGAACCAAAATCGAGAATGAGAATACGGGAATGCATAAGGCCCTTGGGTCGGCGGGACTGCCCGGGCGGGTGGGCCACGGGCAGCGATGTCAGTCAATGTGATAGTTCGGCGCTTCTTTGGTGATCTGCACGTCGTGCACGTGAGACTCCCGAATACCGGCGCTGGTGATCTCCACGAACTGGGCGCGTTCATGAAACTCGCTGATCGAGGCACAGCCGCAATAGCCCATGCTCGAGCGCACCCCACCGGCCAACTGAAACAGTATCTGTTTTACACTGCCTTTATAGGGCACGCGGCCCTCGATGCCCTCGGGTACAAATTTATCCGGGTTAGGATTGTCGCCCTCCTGGAAGTAGCGGTCGGCCGATCCGGCCTGCATCGCCCCGACACTGCCCATGCCGCGATAGCTTTTGTACGATCGTCCCTGGAACAGAATTATTTCCCCGGGTGCCTCATCGGTTCCGGCGAACATGCCCCCCATCATCACCGCATGGGCACCCGCCGCGAGTGCCTTGGCCAGATCACCCGAATATCGGATACCCCCATCGGCGATTAAGGGCACGCTGGTGCCTTTCAATGCCTTGGCCACGTTCGCGATGGCCGTGATCTGCGGCACCCCCACGCCTGCGACGATGCGGGTGGTGCAGATCGATCCCGGGCCGATGCCGACCTTCACACCATCGGCACCATGCTTGACCAGGGCTTTCGCTGCCTCCGCAGTGGCGATATTGCCGCCGATCACCTGCACATGCGGGTATTTCTTCTTGACCCATTTGACACGTTCTAACACGCCTTTGGAGTGCCCGTGGGCGGTATCGACCACGATCACATCCACACCGGCACGGGCGAGCAGATCGACACGCTGTTCAGTGCCTTCGCCCACGCCCACCGCCGCCCCGACACGCAACTTCCCCTGGGAGTCGCGGCAGGCCAGCGGATGTTCAATGCCCTTGAAGATATCCTTCACGGTGATCAGGCCACGCAATTCAAACGCCTTGTTCACCACGAGCACCCGCTCAATGCGATGTTTGTGCATCAGGGCTTTTGCCTGATCCACACTGGCGCCCTCCTTGACCGTCACCAGTCGTTCCTTCGGTGTCATGATCCTGGAGACCGGCTGATCAAGATTGGTCTCAAACCGTCGGTCGCGGTTGGTGACGATACCGACCACTTTCCCATTTTTGACAACCGGAAGACCGGAAATCTTTCGCTCCGATGACAGACGCATCAACTCTCGAACCGACATGTCCGGCGATACCGTGATGGGGTCTTTCACCACACCGGCCTCAAAGCGCTTGACCTTGAAGACCTCGTTGGCCTGCTGTTCGGGCGTGAGGTTCTTATGAATAATGCCGATACCCCCTTCCTCGGCCAGCGCAATGGCCAGACGCGCCTCGGTCACGGTATCCATGGCCGCCGACACCACCGGCAGGTTCAAGGCAATGTCACGCGTGAGCTGGGTAGAGAGCGAAGTGTCTCGGGGAAGGACTTGCGAGTAGTCCGGGACTAAAAGGACGTCGTCAAACGTTAAGGCTTTTTGTAGCAGGCGCATGGGCGCTCCGTAGTCTCAAAGCCGAATTATACCGACCGGGATTTCCGACTAACCCTTGGCACTTTTCAGTTTCGCCCTGAGGCGACGGGCCTCTTTGGGGTCAGCGGCCAGGGGCCGCCAGAGCTCCACGCGGTCCCCGGAGCGCAGGACCGTCCGCAGGGGGACCTTTTGCCCGAAAACGCCTACCGCGACGGCCTCCGACCAGGCCTGAAGCAGTTCGGGGCGCAGGGATGGGTGACTGCGCAGTTCGTGGAGGGTCGTCCCCGCCGTTAACGCGAGTCGCTGGGACAGCACGCGATCGGGCCATGCCATGATGACGTCCACCTCCAGGCGGTCGGCCGCATCCGAGTCCGGGGCGTTCATGCGGTCGTGCGCTCAGGAGTACACCGACTCGGCCCGTGTGACGAAGGCATCGACAAAGGTCGAGGTGATGTGGGAAAACACGGGGCCAATCATTTTCTCCAGCAGGCTGCTGGAGAAATGGTATTCAAGCCGAAAGTCCACCCGACAGGCATCCTCGGCAAGCGGCGCGAACACCCAGTGGCCCTCCAACGATTTAAACGGCCCGGACAATAACTTCATATCGATGCGTTCACCTGGAACATTCACATTTTGTGTAGCAAACGTCTGTTGGATGCCCTTGAAATCAATGCGTAACTCGGCGGACACCGCGTTACCGTTTTGCTCTAGAATTCGCCCTCCCCCGCACCATGGCAGGAAAGCAGGGTAGTCTTCGCAATTGACTACTAGGTCATACATTTGTCGGGCCGAAAACGGCACCAGGACGGATTTAGAAACCTCGGACATTTGCCTATTTTATGTCGATCATTCAAAACAAGAAGGCGTTCCACGACTACTTCATAGAAGAGCGCTATGAGGCCGGGATCGTGCTCGAGGGCTGGGAAGTCAAGGCGATTCGTGCCGGACGTGGGAATCTGAAAGAATCCTACGTGATTCTGCGTCAGGGGGAAGTGTTCCTGTTGGGCTGTCACATCTCGCCGCTGCCCGAGGCGTCGACACACGTCACGCCTGACCCTGTGCGTACGCGCAAGTTGTTATTAAAAGCCGATGAAATCCGAAAGCTGATCGGAAAGGTCGAGCGCGCAGGCTATGCCCTAGTGCCGATTGACCTTCACTACGTGCGCGGCCGCATTAAAATTGAGATCGGGCTCGCCAAGGGCAAAAAGCAGCACGATAAGCGTGCGGCAGAAAAGGACAAAGAGTGGCAGCGCGAGAAACAGCGCGTATTGCGCAGCGTGGGGTAATTGGCTATAGTTTCGTGGGCAGCAAAGTGAACCCTTACCGCAACCGCACATGGCACTAGCCGGCTTAATCGTGTGTTTTTTAGGTGTGCTCGTCAGCATCTTTGCCGACGTGTGGGGCGGGCTTTGTTCTGTCGGTCTGGGACTTATCTCGATCGCGTCGTCAGTGCACAACGCGGTCGAGCGTCATCGCATTGCAGAGGCCAAGGAGGCAGAGAAACAGCGCCTCCTTAAGATCGCGAAAGAGGCGCAAGAACAGAAAGAAAAACAAGAGCAGGAATGGCTCGAGCGACAGAAAAACATGGCGGGTCGCAAAGCCGCCTAGTGCGCCATTCCCAGAATACCCTGTGTCGTATTAGGTCTTCGCCAATGCGTTCCAGGTGTCCACTACAGTATCGGGATTCAGCGACATCGACTGAATGCCAATGTCCATGAGCCACTCGGCAAGGTCCGGGTGATCACTGGGTCCTTGACCACAGATCCCCACGTACTTCCCGGCCCGGTTACAGGCCTCTACCGCCATTTTGAGCATGGCCTTAACGGCTGCATCCCGTTCGTCAAACGCTTCGGCCACGAGACCAGAATCCCGATCCAGGCCCAAGGTCAACTGGGTCAAATCATTCGAGCCAATCGAGAACCCGTCAAAATGCGCCAAGAACTCGTCGGCCAGAATGGCGTTGGAGGGCAGCTCGCACATCATGATCAGGCGCAGCCCACCCTGACCGGCAGCATCCGCCCCGCCGCCGCGCTTTAGGCCATAACGGGCCAGCAGGGCTTCTACGCCCTCGGCCTCTTTGACGGTGCGCACAAAGGGCACCATGAGTTCCACATTAGTCAGGCCCATGTCTTCGCGGACACGGTGCATGGCAATGCACTCCATCTCGAAGCAGTCTTCAAAATTCTTCGCCAGATAGCGCGACGCCCCGCGAAAGCCCAGCATGGGGTTTTCCTCTTCGGGCTCGTAACGTGACCCGCCGATCAGCTTGCGATATTCATTGGATTTGAAGTCCGAGAGTCGAACGATCACGGGCTTTGGCCAGAACGCCGCCGCAATGGTGGCGACCCCTTCGGCCAGCTTATCGATAAAGAAATCCCGTGGTGAGGCATGGCCGCGGGACACTTTCTCAACGGCATTTTTCAGATCGGCATCAATATTGGGATAGTCCAAAATGGCCTTGGGGTGAACGCCGATGTTGTTGTTGATGATGAACTCCAGCCGGGCCAGGCCAACGCCGTGGTTCGGCGTAGACTGAAACTCAAACGCCAATTGCGGGTTTCCAACGTTCATCATGATCTTGACCGGAATCTCGGGCATCTCGCCGATATGCACGGTGGACACCTCGGTCTCCAATAGGCCTTCGTAGATCCTACCGGTGTCTCCTTCGGCACACGACACCGTCACCTGCTGCCCATCGTTGACATGATCGGTGGCGTCCCCACAGCCGACGACCGCCGGAATGCCCAGCTCCCGGGCAATGATAGCGGCATGACAGGTGCGTCCACCCCGATTGGTCACAATGGCCGCGGCCCGCTTCATGACCGGCTCCCAGTTCGGATCGGTCATATCGGTGACCAGCACATCACCAGGCTGCACGCGTTCCATCTCACGCGCATCCTCAATCACCCGAACAATGCCCGCACCGATTTTCTGTCCAATGGCACGGCCCTGGGCCAGAACGCTGCCACTGGCTTTGAGTTTGAATTTCTGTTGTGCCTCACCGCCTTTTTGCTGGGACTTCACGGTCTCCGGGCGTGCCTGCAGGATGTAGAGCTTGCCATCCTGACCGTCCAACCCCCACTCGATGTCCATGGGTCGCTGGTAATGCCGTTCAATGATCAAGGCATATTTGGCCAGCTCGATGGTCTGCTCATGCGTTAAGGAATAGCGATGGCGATCAGCATCCGGCGTGTCTTCGGTTGTCACTGCTTTGCCCGACGCCTTGCGTTCGGCATCACTGGCAAACGACATCTTGATCAGCTTGCTGCCCAACTGTCGGCGGATCACCGGAAACTTGCCTGCCGTCAACATGGGTTTGTGCACATAAAACTCGTCCGGATTGACCGCACCCTGGACCACGGTCTCCCCAAGGCCATACGAACTGGTGATGAAGACCACCTCCTTAAAACCGGACTCGGTGTCCATCGTGAACATCACACCGGCTGCACCCAGATCCGAGCGCACCATGCGCTGAATCCCTGCGGACAGGGCGACATCGGCGTGGGCAAATCCCTTGTGTACCCGATAACTGATCGCCCGGTCGTTGTAGAGCGAGGCAAACACATGTTTGATCTTATCGAGCACATCCTCAATACCGACGACATTTAGAAATGTCTCTTGTTGACCGGCAAAAGAAGCGTCGGGCAGGTCCTCGGCGGTGGCCGAGGAGCGCACGGCCACCGACAGGCCGGGGCTCTCTTGGATCAGCGCGTTGTAGTGCTGGCGAATCTGTGCCTCGAGTTCAGGTGGCAAAGGAGTTTCGATCACCCAACGACGAATCTCCTCGCCGCACTGGGCCAAGGCGCGGACATCGTCAACATTCAGAGCATCCAGGCGCTGGTTAATCCGGTCGCGAAGGCCACCATGGTCCAGAAACGCGCGAAATGCCGAGGCGGTGGTGGCAAACCCGCCCGGAACCCGAACGCCGGCCGCAGCCAACTGGGAGATCATCTCCCCTAACGACGAGTTCTTGCCCCCGACCGAGTCGACATCGGTCATGCGCAGCTCTTGAAAAGGAAGTACCCAGGCCTGCTTGGAGGCCGCCGCTGTGGTCGCGGATTTGTTCATTAATGCCACCCTGAAGATAATGAGGAACAGACTAACGTCGAGATTTTACCTAGAACTCTCATGACCCCTTCATCGAGCATTGATACCCCCGAAAACGCAGCCGACCGGGTTAAGCCCGCCGGGCGAACCGTCTTTTTCGTTTCCGATGGCACCGGGATCACGGCCGAGACCTTCGGGTCGTCCATCCTGGCCCAGTTCGACACCTTACGGTTCCGTTTGCGCCGCATCCCGTTTGTCGACACGCTGGAGAAGGCCGACGAGGCGGCCAACCTCATCGAAACCCAAGCCCAGGCCGATGGCAAACTGCCCATCGTGTTTTCAACCCTGGTGAACACCAAGATATTGGAGCGCATTAAGCGTATCCAGGCCCTGCATCTGGACATGTTCCAGACCTTTGTGGAACCCCTGGAGCGTGAGCTAGGCATTAAGTCCAGCCACACCATCGGCCGTTTTCATCATGCCACGGACTCCGACGCCTATAAGAATCGTATTGAGGCGATTAATTTCTCTCTGGCCCACGATGATGGCCAATCGGTGAAGACCCTGCGCGACTCCGATGTGATCCTGATTGGCGTATCCCGCAGCGGTAAAACACCGACCAGCCTTTACCTGGCCATGCAACATGGACTGAAAGTGGCAAACTGCCCGTTGATACCCGAGGATTTCGATCGCAATGAACTGCCGTCCACGATCATGCCCTTTAAGGCCAAGCTCTTTGGGCTGACCATTGATCCGGATCGCCTATCTCAGATACGCCACGAACGACGACCGGGGTCTAAGTACGCCTCGATCGAGAACTGTCGTGCCGAGGTCAGCGCTGCCGAAAGCCTGATGAAGCGGGAAGGAATTGCGTGGTTGTCCACCACCACGAAATCCATCGAAGAAATCGCCACCACTATTCTCACCAAGCTGAATCATCGACGCTAACTGCGACGACGCATCGTCTCGAATAGGCAGATGCTTGCGGCGGCGGCCACGTTGAGTGACTCCACCGTCGGGGCCATGGGAATCGTGACCCGTTGGGCGGCGTTCAAAAGGCCATCACTCACGCCATCAGCCTCTTGACCAAAGATCCAGCCCAGGGGCGGCGCCAGGATGAGCGACGCGGAGAACAGCGACACCGCTTTTGAATCCAGCCCGGTGGCCATCAAAGTGACGCTCCGATCCCGTGCGGCCGTGATGACCTGCTCCTGGGTCATGGGCGCACTCAGACGCAGCACGCCATGCGCGCCCATCGCCGACCGCACGACCTTCGGCGACCACACATCGACCGTGCCCGATACATTCCAGACCTCGGTCACACCGGCTGCAGCCGCCGAACGCAGGATCGCCCCGACATTGCCCGGATCCTGCAATCGATCCAACACCACCACATCCCCAGTGATGGCGGCCGCGTGACGGGTGGACGTGGATGCGTCGGAATGCGCAACGGTGACATCATGCAAGGGAGCGGGTACGACCAACCCCCATCCTGGCGAGGTCTCGATCTGAGAGATCTCCGCAAAAAGTTCGGGGTTGAGCACCCAGATCTCGTCAGAGACCGTTTGAAATTCGGAATCAAGTCCATCCAGAATCGGTGCCGATGACGCCACCAGGATCAGTCCGCCGTGGTCAAACCATGGCCGATTGCGGGCGCCCTGGGCAAAGGCGTGGGCCAGTCGATCGCCCTCGCACCAGGCCAGACCATGGGCGCGACGATCACGCGGTGGGCCCACAAGATCGCGCAGCACCTTGAACGCTGGGTTTTGACGGGAAGAAATCATCTTCATGTCCGAGCGTTCTCCTGTATCCCAACATTCCCTTGTGTTCCCACGCTCTCGTGGGCAGTCATCAATGCCTGAGCACGTGCGACCGGGGCAAAACTTCGCCGATGAACGGGGCTCGGACCGAGACGGTTGAGGGCCGTCATGTGCATGACGGTCCCGTATCCTGCGTGTTGGGCAAAACCATACTCCGGATAAAGCGCATCCAGGCGACGCATCTCGGCATCACGTGCGGTCTTCGCGAGAATCGATGCCGCAGAGATGGCCGGCTGCGTCTGATCGCCCTTCACAAAGGTTTTCGTGGCGTAGGGCCAAGACCAAGGACCGGTGAACGCCACGGGGGAGCGGTTGCCATCCACGTGGACCGTGAGCGTGCTCCATGCGTGGTCGTCTAATCCCAGGCGCTGCGTACATTGCTCCACCGCGCGGGCCATGGCCATGAACGTGGCCCGCAAAATGTCAAGCTGGTCAATTTCCTCCACAGTCGCCCACCCCACACCATAAGAAGCACACCGCTCCATGATCTCGGGCGCAAGCTGTATGCGTTTTTTTTCGGATAACTGCTTAGAGTCGGCCAGACCGGCAATGGGACAACTCGGATGGAGCATCACCGCCGCCGCGCAGACCGGGCCGGCCAGCGGGCCACGTCCCGCTTCATCCACGCCGATAATCATCATGAATCATCTCGGCGATTCGTAACGCGGCATTACAACGTAACTGCTCATGCAACTGCGTAAACCGCTCGACCACCTCCGAGCAGCGCGCGGGATGATCTAACCATTGGCGCACGGCTTTGGTGAGTTCATTCGCATTGGCCCGCTCCTGAACCAGCTCTGGCACTACCCGCTCCCCGAGCAAAATGTTGGGCAAACCGATATCGGAAATCAACGCGCGTCGTTTCATTAAGGCGTAGGTGATCGCCGGAACCCGATAGGCAATCACCATCGGACGCTGATGCAGCGCCACCTCCAGCGTCGCGGTACCACTGGCCACCAAGGCCACATCGCAGGCGGCCATGGCCTGATGGGAGACGGGCGGTGCCTCAATGGGCTGCGTGAGCAATCGAACCCCGGCTTCCTCCAGGCCAGCAAAATCGGGGTGCTGACGGATACGCCGCTCAATGGCTATCGATGCGGTCGGAATGATGACGGTGTTCGATGCCGCGAGCTGCCGGGACGCCCCCAAAAATGCCGATGCGTTATGGCGAATCTCGCCAATGCGCGAACCCGGCATCACGCACACCACTGGCCGTGTCGAATGAATTCCCAACGCCGCACGTGCCGCTTTGGCATCACTGATCATCGGAATGGCATCGGCCAGTGGATGGCCCACATAGGTGGCGCGTACACCCGTGCCGGCATAGACCTGGGGCTCAAACGGAAAGATGCACAGCATGTGGTCCACCGACCGTTGAATCGCCGAAATACGCTCCGGGCGCCAGGCCCAGATGGATGGACTGATCAGGTGAAGGGTACGAATCCCTTTGGCGCGCAGCCGGGCTTCCACACTGAGATTAAAGTCCGGGGCATCCACCCCCAGATACAGCCCCGGCCCCCACTTCTCCACGTATTCCAACAGCCAGTAGCGCACCGCCAGAATGTGCACGAGTTTTGAAAGCGCTTCGACATACCCACGGACCGCCAGATCATCGCTGGTGAACCAACAATCCATTCCAATCTGCTTGAGGCGATCGCCGCCAATTCCAGCGACCTCCGCAGTAGGATTGGTGCCCATGAACTGGGCGATCGCATCCGACGCGATCAGGTCTCCGGATGGCTCTCCGGTTACGGCCACCACACGCATCCGGATTACCGAACGATTCCGCGGCGCACGTCACACAGGAAGTCGCGCAGTGCATCCAGCGCCTGGCGATCCTGATCGTCCGCGATGCCCATTTGCGAGGCGTCTGCCATCAGCGCCATCGCATCCGACAGAGTGTGCCCGCCCTTGTACAAGACTTTATAGGCGCGTTTGAGCACTGCAATCTGCGACTCACTAAAACCGCGTCGCTTGAGCCCCTCGGAGTTAATGCCGTGGGCCGACGCCGGGTTGCCCGTGGCCATCACATAGGGGGGAAGATCTTGCAGAAGGGTCGTGCCCGCCCCGGTCATCGCATGCGCACCGATCTTTACGAATTGATGAACACCGGTGATGCCACCCAGAATTGCCCAATCGCCGACATGGACATGGCCCGCAAGCTGAGTGGCGTTGGCCATGATGGTGTGGGACCCCACCTGACAGTCATGGGCAATGTGCACGTAGGCCATGATCCAGTTGTGATGCCCCACGCGCGTCACGCCCACGTCCTGCAGGGTTCCCGTGTTGACGGTGCAGCTCTCGCGAAACACATTGTGATCACCGATCTCCAGGCGCGTGGGTTCGCCTTTATATTTCTTGTCCTGCGGTGGCCCCCCGATCACACAATGGGAGTGGATCACATTCGCCCTCCCCAATCGGGTGTGCCCGATGACCTGGGCGTAGGGATGAATCACGCACTGTGCATCGATCTCGACCTGAGGTCCGATCATCGCAAACGCGCCGATGTCGACGTCATCGGCCAGACGCGCCTTCGTATCCACGATGGCAGAGGGATGAATGCGTGCCATGGTCAGTGCTCAGCAGGACTTAGGCGCTAGCCGTGCCAGAGGTGCCAGAGGCGGACCCGGCGCCCTTGGCCGGTAGGTCACGCAGAGCGCACATCAGATCGGTCTCGGCCGCCACCTGACCGTCCACCATTGCTACGCCCTTGTACTTCCATAGCAAACGCGATTGACGTTCAATCGAGACATGGAGCATGACAATATCGCCGGGCACCACAGGGCGCTTAAACCGACAGTTGTCGATCCCCACAAAAAAGTACACCGAGTTCTCGTCGGAAGTGCTGCCCATGGTCTTAAACGACAGAATACCGGCGGCCTGGGCAAGCGCCTCGACAATCAGCACACCGGGCATCACAGGGAAATGCGGGAAGTGCCCATTGAAAAACTCCTCGTTGATCGAGACATTTTTCTGGGCAACGATGCGTTCACCCGGCACCAGTTCATTGACCTTGTCCACCAACAGAAAAGGATAACGGTGCGGCAGGGTGTCAAGAATTTCACGAATTTCCATGGCTTACACTTTCCTCAGAATCTGGCGCCGCAACTCGGGCAAACGTCGCACCACGGCAGCACTCTTCTCCCAATCCGATTGGGACTGTAAGGGATAAATTCCCACGTATTTTCCGGCGGTGGTGATGCTCGACATCACCAGGCTCATGGGACCAATCACGGTGTCGTCGGCGATCTGCAAATGACCCAGAATACCGGCCGCTCCTCCGATCTGACAAAACGCGCCAATTGTGGCACTGCCCGCGATGCCCACACAGGCCGCGACTGCCGTATGGTCGCCAATGCGCACGTTGTGGGCGACCTGAATCTGGTTGTCAAGCTTGACGCCGTTGCCGATCCAGGTGTCATCAAGCGTTCCCCGGTCAATCGTCGTGTTCGCCCCGATCTCGGCATCGTCGCCGATGCGCACACCCCCCACCTGCGGGATCTTGAGCCAGGATCTATCGGCCTGCGGTGCAAAGCCAAAACCATCGGCACCAATGACGGCCCCACTGTGAATGATGGCCCGTGCACCGATCGTGCAGTCGCAATAGACCACCACACGAGGATGAACGACCGATCCCGCACCCAGTCTGACGTTAGCCTCGATCACACTGCCTGCGCCAAGGTCACAATCATCCGCGATCACGGCCTTCGGACCGATCACCACATTCGCGCCAACCCGCACGCGCTGGCCGATCGTGGCGCTGGCATCGACCACGGCGGAGGGATGGATGCTGGTGGCCTGGACCTCGGACTGGCGGGTTTTGGACACGAGCCAACCTGCCGCCTGTGCAAAGTATAGGTAAGGGTCGTCGGTCTGAATGAGAGTGCAGGTGAGCCCCAGCCGGCGGGCCGCCTCGGCCTCCTTAAGAATTACTAACGAGGCCCTGGTCGTTTGAAGCTCGTGCTGATACTTTGGATTAGCCAGAAAACTGCCGTCGCCCAGATGGGCACGTGCCAAGCTCTGAAAACGACAGATCCGAGTGGTCGGATCCCCATCCAACCGCCCCCCGAACTGATCCACCAGTTCTTTGGCGGTGATCAGCATTAGCGGGCCGGAGTGTTCAGCGCGCGGAGCACCTTGTCCGTGATGTCGATGCGCGGGGCGGCATAGACCGCCTCTTGGAAAATGATGTCGTACTTCTCGGCCTCTGCGATCTGACGGATCGCCCGGTTCGCACGCTCGATCACCTGGGCCAGTTCTTCGTTGCGGCGCTGATTGAGATCCTCTCGGAACTCGCGCTGCCGACGCTGCAGATCGCGCTCCAACTCGGCGGCCTCACGCTGCCGTTTAGAACGCTCGGACTCCGGCATAACGGCCGAGTCACGCTCAAGCTTCGCGGTATTTTCTTTGAGTTTTGTCGCGCTGTCTTGGATCGACTTTTCCCGCTTAGCAAACTCTTGTTCGAGCTTCTGCTGAGACGCCTTGGCGGGTGCGGACTCCTTAAGAATACGCTCGGTGTTCACAAAACCGATCTTGTTGTCCTGGGCCATGGCGACCGAAGGCAACCCCAGCACGAGTGCGATCGCCGCCGACGCCGAAATCGACCAAACCGTATACTGAAAACCTTTACCGAACGCACCCACGACACGACTCCATCAACAAAATTGTCCCAATTTTCTCATGAATCTGGGCCCCTGCGGAGCCCGAACGAATCAGGGCATTGCGCAAGCTTAAAAACCGGTACCAATCTGAAATTGAAGGCGCTGAGTCTTATCGTAAGCTTCCTTCTTAATGGCACTGCCCATGCTCAACTTGAGGGGACCCACCGGCGAGAGCCACGATAACCCCACCCCGACGGAGGCCCTCATGTCGCTCAAACGGACACTCTCCCCTTCCTGCCAGACTGAACCCGTATCAAAGTAAGTAAACAATCGAATGGTGCGATCCTGGGCCATGCCGGGTAGCGGAAACAGCAACTCCGTATTCAGTACCAGTTTGCGATTGCCCCCGATCGAGGAATTATCAGTCGTGTCACGAGTACCAATCCCTCCGCCTTGGAATCCCCGCACAGAGCCAATACCCCCGACATAATAGTTTTTCAAAATCGGGTAAGGTTTATCGCTCAGGCCCTCGCCCCAGCCGATATCCCCATTGATGGCAAATGTCACACTGCGCGTGAGCGGATAAAACCATTGATGGCCATAATTCAATCTAAGGTATTCGAGCTTTCCAATTGGAGTGGCGTAATCGAGGTTTACATATTGCTGTCTACCTCTCGTCGGAGCAATTGCACTATCGCGCGAGTCGCGTGACCATCCGAGGGTCAAAGAGTATGCATCGAGCGTAGACGTACCAAACCGCGTCACCTCGGTTTCAATCCGCCCCGGCCAATCTGCACGGTTACCCCCGTACTTACTCTGCTCAAAATTACCGCCAATGAATATCCTGTCTTCTTCGGTGTACGGAATACCAAACCGGGCTCCGAGCCCCTGCGATGTCACTGAGTATTTGTTCGATGTGTCAAGCTGATCTGGTTCAAACTTTCGCGTGTAAACGTCGATAGAACGACTTATTCCATCATTTGTCCAATACGGATCAACGTGACTAACGGCAAGCGTTTGTCGAAGTTTACTGCTATTAACTTCAACCGAGAGGTTAGTTCCTGTACCGAGAAAATTCTGCTGCGAAATCGAGCCGGATAACACTAGATTATCTGTGCTTGAGAAACCCACGCCAAGGGTGAGCGAACCTAAAGGACGCTCCTCCACCTTCACATTCACATCGACCTGATCACCGGTACCGGGCACCGGCGCCGTATCGATGCCCACCTCTTTAAAGTAACCCAGTCGATCAATCCGATTACGGGACAGTTTGATGCGGTCCGCGTCATACCATGAGGCTTCAAACTGGCGCATCTCACGACGGATCACTTCATCGCGGGTTTTGGAGTTGC
>JBMSML010000034.1:0-13731 GCA_049421125.1 Burkholderiaceae bacterium | reverse complement strand
CCCAGAAATGCAGCGGCTAAGACCAATGGGTTTCTTACGCCACCGGGCGTGGGCACCACCATGATCACTTCCGACACACCGGCGACCTTTGCTGGAATCGCATTCATGAGCACCGACGACGGGTAGGCCGCCTTGCCGCCGGGCACATACAAGCCTGCACGATCGAGTGCGGAAACCCGCTGGCCTAATCGATTGCCAATGCCATCGGTGTGCGTCCACGACGACTGGCGCTGCAGCTCATGGAACTCGCGAATGCGCTGGGCCGCCTCGGACAGTGCGCGACGTTGTGCTTCGGGCAGGTGGTCAAATGCCTGTCGCAGTTCCTGTGGCGTGATTTCCAGATCGCTGACCGCGCCCACCGAGAGCTGATCGAATTTCTGAGTGAGTTCCAAAAGCGCCTGGTCTCCGCGGGCGCGGATGTCGGCAATCACCTGCTTGACCGTGGCACTGATGGCTTCATCCTGAGCCGCATCAAACCGCAACAGGCGTGCCAACACCGCCTGGAAATCCGGCTGCTGTGAAGAGAGTTTGGCGATTCGGACAGGCACGCTCATGGGAATTTATGTCTGACCCAGGGTTTTGGAAAATGTTTCTATCAAGGGTCGTAATGTTTCGGGACGGGTTTTCAACGCCGCCTGATTCACAATCAGACGCGCCGATACATCGGCGATTTTTTCGACCTCTTTGAGTCCGTTGGCCTTGAGGGTGCCACCGGTGGAGACCAGATCCACAATCACATCGGCAAGGCCCACCAATGGGGCCAGCTCCATGGACCCGTAGAGCTTGATCAGATCCACATGCATGCCCTTGGCCGCAAAGTGGGTCCGCGCGGTGTTGACATATTTGGTGGCAACACGAACGCGCGCGCCGCGCCGCACCAGGCTGTGATAGTCCAATCCTTCAGGGACCGCCACACTCATCCGGCACTTGCCAATGCCCAGATCAATGGGCTGCACCAAGCCCTCGCTACCTTGCTCCGACAGCACATCTGCTCCGGCAATGCCCATATCGGCCGCACCGTACTGAACATAGGTGGGCACATCGCTGGCCCGTACGATCAAGAGCCGAAGATCCGGCCGATTGGTGGACAGAATTAATTTTCGGGATGACTCCGGCGACTCCAATGACGTGATGCCGACGGCCTTAAGTAAGGGCAGTGCTTCATCAAAGATTCGGCCCTTGGACAGGGCAAAGGTCATCATGCGGCGGTCTCCGATAAACGGGTCACTCGGGCACCAATGCCACGCAGCTTTTCTTCCATGCGGTCGTAACCCCGATCGAGATGATAAATGCGATCGATCTCGGTCTCACCGTCGGCCACCAGGCCCGCAATCACCAGGCCTGCCGATGCCCGTAGATCGGTGGCCATCACCCGCGCGCCCGATAAGCCTGGACCGCCCTTAACTACCGCGGTGTGTCCATCCACCTCGATCTGGGCTCCGAGTCGCCGCAACTCCTGGACATGCATGAAGCGATTCTCAAAAATAGTCTCGGTGATGATGGACGTGCCCTCGGCGATCGCGGCAACGGCCATTAACTGGGCCTGCATGTCAGTGGCCAAGCCCGGAAACGGTGCCGTGCGAAAGTTGAAGGCCTTGGGGCGCGCTGTCGCGGTGACCCGAACGCCCTCGGGGGACTCGGTGAGCCCCACTCCGGCATCGCGTAGTTTTTCCAAGGTCGCGCCCATCATCGAAGAAGAGGCATTGCGCACCAACACGTCTCCGCGGGCGGCGGCCACGGCACACAGGAAGGTGCCCGCTTCAATACGATCGGCCATGACCGCGTGTTCAGCCCCATGCAATTGATCCACGCCATGAATCACGACGCGATCGGTACCCGCACCTTCAATGTGTGCCCCCATCTTGATCAAGCAGTTCGCAAGATCCACCACCTCGGGCTCACGGGCCGCGTTATCCAGCACCGTGGTGCCCTCCGCGAGCACGGCCGCCATCATCAGGTTTTCGGTTCCCGTGACCGTGACCATGTCGGTGACGATACGGGCACCGCGTAGCCGTTTGGCCTGCGCCTTGATGTAGCCGTGATCAATCGTGAGCTCTGCCCCCATGGCGGCCAGGCCTTTGATGTGCTGATCGACCGGGCGTTGACCAATGGCACACCCCCCGGGAAGACTCACTAAGGCCTCGCCAAACCGCGCCAGCATCGGACCCAAGACCAGCACTGAGGCGCGCATGGTTTTCACCAGCTCATAGGGCGCCTGAAGATGGGTCATAGCATCGGAGGTCAGCGCAAGTGTCTCCTGACCGTCGGGCTGGGTGCGCACCACGTCGATCCGTGTGCCCATCTGAACCAGTAATTTTTTCATGGTGCCCACATCCCGCAGACGCGGCACATTCGAGAGCACCAAGGGTTGTGCGCTTAACAGCGAGGCACAGAGGATCGGAAGGGCCGCGTTTTTCGCGCCCGAGACACTGACATCGCCGTGAAGGGGTGAACCCCCTAGGATTTGGAAGCGGTCCATTCGGAGGGCGTGAGCGTTTTCATGGACAAGGCATGGATTTCTGCTTTCATGCGATCGCCCAACACCGCATAGACCATTTGATGGCGCGCGATCAGTCGCTTGCCATCAAATGCCGCACTCACAATGACCGCCTCAAAATGATGGCCATCGCCCTGGACATCAAGATGGTCGCAGGCGATGCCTTGCGCGATATGGGAGTGAATGCTCTCGGGGGTCACCATGGCCGCTATTGTAACGGGCGTGGCGGAGCCGGCTCCCGCAATAGCCTTAAAAACACGTTCTCCAGGCTGTCTTCTGAATGCTGCAACAGGTCTTGCGTGCGCGCATCGGCCAGCACCGCGCCGGACTTCAACAAGATAATCCGTTCACACAAGGATTCGGCTTCTTCCAGGTAATGCGTGGTCAGCATGACGGTATGACCCTCCTGGTTCAAACGCCGAATGAAGGCCCAAAGACTCTGACGCAGTTCAACATCCACACCCGCGGTCGGCTCATCGAGCACGATCACTGGCGGCCGGTGCACCAAGGCCTGGGCGACCAACACCCGGCGTTTCATGCCGCCGGATAAGGCCCGCATATTGGCATCGGCCTTATCGTCTAAACCAAGATTGACAAGCAGCTCATCAATCCACTCATCGTTATGCCGTAACCCAAAATAACCGGACTGGATGCGCAGGGTTTCGCGGACCGTAAAAAACGGATCGAACACCAGTTCCTGCGGCACCACTCCGAGATTGCGCCTCGCCAAGACCGACTGTGTGGCGACATCACAGCCCAGTATTTCGGCACGACCACGGCTGGCGCGGACCAGACCCGCCAGTATCTGGATCAGGGTGGTTTTGCCTGCTCCATTTGGACCCAAGAGACCAACAAACTCGCCTTGGGCAATCTCGAGGCTGACATCGGAAAGCGCATTGACCTCTCCGCGCTTTCCGACATAGGTTTTAAAGACACGCTCGACTCGTACCGCGATACTGCAGTCACTGCGCACTGACACGATTTATTCCCACTCCAAAACCGAGGACAGCGAGGTCAACCGGGCAAGCGCGCGCAGAGCCTGCGGCGCGGACCGAATACGTAAGGGCTGCGCCGTATGCGTGCGAACCTGACGATCGAGTTGAAGAATTAACGCCAACACCGAGGTATCCACCTGATGAAGGCCGCCAAGGTCGACCACCACACGGCAGGACGCGGTATCGGGGCGAGAATCGGGCCAGGCCTGCTGCAGGTGATCAAGCTGCTGATCCAGCTCGCGCATCACAGTGGAAAGGCCTACACGCTCGGATAAGGAAAGCAGAATTTCTTGCATCTCAGCCGATTAATTGCCAGCCCGTTTAGCACCCACAGATGCCGTCAGAGTTTTGTTTTTTTCCCGCAAATCTCGGATGAGTCCGTCAATGCCACTGGCGCCAACCACTTGGGCGAACTGATTGCGATAACTTTCGATGAGCCATAGCCCCAGAAGATTAAAGTCGTAAATTCGCCAACCAACCGGTGTTTTTTCGAGACGATAATCCAATTGGATCGCCTCTTTTCCAGGCCTCAACAGCAAGGTACGGACGATTACCTCGTCATCGGAAGGTTTGGCACGACTGGGGCGCACCTCTATCTTGGTGTCGGTGACCTGGCGGACAGCATCTGCATAGGTCAATAGCAGCAAACGACGAAACTCGACCATGAGTGCCTGCTGTTGGTCCGGTGTCGCAGCACGCCAGTTACGCCCGACGGACAGGGCGGTCATGCGCTGAAAGTTCACATAAGGCATCACACGGCTATCGACCAGGCGGTTGAGCCGCTCGATATCCCCCGTCTGAAGTGTGCGGTCCGTTCGAATCTCGTCCAACACGCCTTGGGATGCAGAACGGACAAGATCCTCTGGCGAGGTTTGTGCCGTGATCGACTGCGCCCGAAGGTCTGGGGTATTAAAAAAAAGCGTTGAGGCAAATAAGGCGACGACAAAAACGGTGAATTGCCGCACGACAACGACAGCGTTCATGATTTCTATTGGTCTTTAAAAGGCAGGGGTGGAGGATCGCCATCGTAAACCTGACTGCGTCGGCGCGCCAGCCACGCGTCTCGAGTGCCCATATAACGGTCAAAAGACAAGGCGCGTAAAGTGGTTTCCGAATCCAATAACTCGCGGCGCCGATCAATCGCAATGAGGCCGCGTGCGATGTTCTGGGCAGCTGCGCCGTCGATCACGAGATCCCGCGGGTCGGCCATGACATCCACTACAAAGCCCAGGGTATCCCTCACCGTGCTCGGACCCAACAGTGGAAGCACGAAATAAGGCCCGGGCCCCGCGCCCCATACCCCGAGCGTCTGACCAAAATCCTCGGAGGTTTTGCGAAACCCCAGATCACTGGCCGGATCGGCCAACCCCAAGATGCCGATGGTGGTGTTGATCGCCACGCGGGCGACTGCTGTACCGGCCTGATCCGGTTTACCCTGCAAGAACTGATGCAGGGCCGTGGCAATGTCACGCAGATTGCCAAAGAAGTTTCTCAGGGCCGTTTGAATCACATCGGGCACATAGTCGCGATACACCTCGGCCACCGGCTTTAACACGGCGCGATCCACGCCATCATTGAATTCAAACACGGCGCGGTTATAACGTTCCCAGGGGTCACGCGGATCCTCGGTATGGCCGGCCGGCAAAGACGCGCATCCGGCGGTGATCACCACCGTCACTGCCAACAGGACATGCTTAATTAACGGCATTACTTGGCGCTCGAGGTATCGGCTGGACGGTTATACAGAAACTGTGAGATCAGATTTTCCAGCACGACGGCCGATTGGGTCATGCGAATGCGATCATTGGCCTTGAGCATCTCCGCTTCTGCACCGGGCTCTAAACCGATGTAGTTATCCCCCAACAGGCCCGAGGTGAGAATTTTGATCGAGCTGTCTTTGGGAAAACGATAGCGCACATCCAGATCAAGCATCACCAAGGCCTGATACTGCTGATCATCGAATTGAATGGCACGCACGCGCCCCACCACCACGCCGGCACTCTTGACCGCCGCGCGGGGCTTTAATCCGCCAATATTGTCAAAGTAGGCTTTGACTTCATAGGTGCTGCCATTGGCGACGCCGCTGAGATTACTGACCTGCAAGGCCATAAATAACAGCGCCAATATTCCCAGGAGCACAAAAGCGCCCACAGCAAGATTTAAAGTTCGGCCATGCATCACATCTCCCCAAACATCAGCGCGGTGAGCACAAAGTCTAATCCCAACACCGCCAACGATCCCACCACCACGGTCAGCGTGGTCGCCCTTGCCACCCCTTCCGGCGTGGGCTTGGATTCATAGCCCTGCATCAAGGCCACCTGGGTGACGGTCACCCCGAACACCAGGCTTTTAATCACACCGTTCACAATGTCATTCCAGAAATCTACCCCATCCGACATTTGCGACCAGAAGGCGCCCGGATCCACACCGATCAACACCACCCCAACTAACCAGCCGCCGCTCACCCCCACCGCAGAAAAAAGCGCCGCCAAGAGCGGTACAGCGACTAATCCACCTAAAAACCGTGGACCTAAAACACGCGAGAGTGGGTCCACGGCCATGGTCTCTAGGGCCGAGAGCTGTTCGCCCGCCTTCATCAGGCCGATCTCTGCCGTGAGCGATGTGCCCGCTCGCCCCGCGAACAGGAGGGCTGAAATCACCGGACCTAATTCTCTCACCAGCGACAACGCCACCAACAATCCGAGGGCCTCTTCCGAGCCATACCGTCGCAGGGTGTAATAGCCTTGCAAGCCCAGAACCAATCCGACAAAAAGACCGGCCACCAGAATGATGGCCAAGGAATGATTGCCCAGAAAATGCACCTGGGCTGCAATCAGACGCGGTCGGCGCAAAATAGCCGGCGTGCGCACCACGAGCTGACCCAATAATCTCGCAAATACGCCCAGGCTGGCCACGAAACCCAAAAAGGCCGCTCCGATCGCGGCGATCCAGTTGGATATCGCCATCATCGCGCCTTCTCCAAGCCAAAGGCCTGGGCAATCGGCGTCGCGGGATAGTGAAAGCGTACCGGACCGTCCACCTGACCATCAAGAAACTGCCGCACAAACGGATCGCCACTGGCCTGTAACTCTTGAGGCGTGCCTTGGGCGATTAACTTCGCCCCGGTGGGCGACGGTGAAAACACCAGAATTCGATCCGCAATCTTGAAGGTTTCGGCCACGTCGTGCGTGACCACCACCGAGGTGGCCCCCAATACCGAGTTAAGTTCGCGAATCAGATTCGCCGTGACACCAAGGGATATGGGATCCAAACCCGCAAAGGGTTCGTCATACAAGATCAATTCCGGGTCTAAGGCGATGGCGCGGGCGATGGCTACTCGACGGGCCATGCCACCGGAGATTTCAGCGGGCTTTAACTGCGCCGCCCCACGCAACCCTACGCACTCGAGTTTTAACATCACCATGTCGTGGATCATGGATTCCGAGAGATTGGTGTGCTCGCGCAATGGAAAGGCCACGTTTTCAAAACACGTGAGATCGGTAAACAAGGCGCCAAACTGGAATAAGAGCCCCATGCGGCGGCGCGTCTCAAACAAGGCGTGGCGATCTTGTCGATCCAGGGCGCGGCCAAACACCTCGACCGTGCCCGCGTTCGGCGCGACCAAGCCGCTCATCAGGCGTAACAATGTGGTTTTACCCACGCCCGAGCCGCCCATCAGGGCGACCACCGCACCACGCGGAATCTCGAAGGATACGGTGTCGATCACGCGACGTTCCCCGTAACCAAAATGAAGATTTCGGAAGACAACAACCGGCACGGATCCGGCGGAAAGGGCGGTGGATGCGGACAAAGTGACTTTATTCTATTGAGATTTACCGCTCAGCACTTCTTCGGCCATGGCCAGACCCTCGAAGGATCCCCGCATCACCACGACATCGTGGGCAGCGAGTATCACCGCATCATCTACGTTAATTCGCTCCCGGCCGCGCCGAATGGTACTGACCTCCACGCCGAGTGCGGACAATCCCGCGTCGGAGAGCCGACGCCCCACCACACGGGATGTGGCCGGAACGGGAAAAGACTTCAGCATCACGTCGGTGCCACGCTCGTTGGCATCATCGGTCGATCCATGGAAATAACCGCGCAATAAAGCGTAGCGGCTATCGCGCACCTCGCGCACCCGCCGCAGCACTCGGTGCAATGGGACACCCGCCAAGGCCAGCGCATGGGAGGCCAGCATCAGACTGCCCTCGACCACCTCGGGGATCACTTCCGTGGCCCCCGCCGCCCGCAAAGAATCGAGGTCGCCATCGTCCCGTGAGCGCACCACGATCGGAAGCGCGGGCGCAAGTGCGCGGGCCGTATTGATCACATGCACGGCCGAGGTGCGATCGGCATACGTGATGACCAGGGTCGTGGCGCGGTGCAGTCCCGCGGCTAGCAGGGTTTCACGACGGGCGGCATCACCAAAGACCACCGACTGTCCGGCGGCTGCCGCATCCCGGGTGCGCTGGGGGTCCAGGTCCAACGCGACATAGGAGATGTGCTCCGCATCCAACATCTGGGCCAGGTTCTGACCACAGCGGCCAAAGCCGCAAACGATCACATGGCGATCTGTGCCCATGGTCTGCGCCGCGATCCGATGGATTTCCAGGGAGCGCGAAAACCATTCGTTACGCACCAGACGCAGGATCCACCGATCACTCTGATCGATGATGAAGGGGGCGATCAACATGGAAATCACCATCGAGGCCTGCACCGGTTGCAGAACCTCCGGAGGGATGATGCCGTTAAGTCCAACCGGGTCGAGCAAGACAAAACCGAATTCACCGGCCTGGCATAACCAGAGCCCTGACTTGAGCGCCGGCCCCGTGGCTACCCGAAAGACTTTGGCCAACCCCGCAATCACCGCGAACTTCAACATCATGGGCCCCAACACCAGGAGTGCAATCAAGGCCCACTGCCCGGCCAAGATCGAAAAATCCAAGAGCATGCCCACCGAGATAAAAAACAGTCCCATCAAGACATCACGATAGGGTTTGACATCTGCTTCCACCTGATAGCGATACTCGGTCTCGGAAATGAGCATGCCCGCCAGAAACGCCCCCAACGCTAAGGACAGGCCCGCATGCTCGGTCACCCAGGCCAATCCCAGAGTCATGAGCAACACGTTCAACGTGAATAATTCCTGCGACTTGCGTTTCGCTACCACGGTCAGCCAAGGGCGCACCACACGCTGCCCCACCAGAAGCGCCACGGCCAGCACCAAGACCGATTTGCCCATGGCCAGGCCGAGTGCGGCCGTGATGCTGGCACTCCCAAAAGCGCCCAGACCCGCCAACGCGGGAATGAGCACCAATAGCGGCACCACGGCCAGATCCTGAAAAAGCAGCACGCCCACGACCGGTCGACCATGGGCCGACTCCACCTCGCCCCGATCACTGGCTAATCGCATCACCATCGCCGTGGAGGACATGGCCATGGCCCCGCCCAGGGCGACACCCGCCTGCCAGGACATGCCATGCCAGGATTCGGTGACCATGACACCGGCTACGACCAGGCCCATGGTGAGTCCGACCTGAACGCCGCCAAGCCCGAAGACTAGGTTGCGCATCGCACGCAGCTTGGGCAGGCTGAATTCCAGGCCAATCGAGAACATCAGAAACACCACCCCGATTTCGGCCAGCCAACGGGTAACGTCGGTGTCGGGGGCCAGCCCCAGGGCATGCGGTCCGAGCACGAGCCCGACCATCAGATAGCCCACCAAGGGCGGTAGCTTTAAAGCGCGGGCCGCCGTGACCACCCCCACGGAGACCGCCAGCAGCACGACGATGACGCCTAAGAGTGATTCCATAGGTGGTATGAAGTTTGCTTAAACCCTTTGCTACACTGGCTGTCCATAAGGATGAGTGTAGCAATGGCAGATTCGAAGTTATCGGAAAAGGTGTTTCAGCGCGCCCGAGAGGTCCTGCGGATCGAGGCCGATGCGGTCTTGGGTCTGCTGGATCAGCTTGACCAACAGATGGTGATGGCTGCGCAAACCATACTGGCCTGCACGGGCCGTGTGGTGGTCTCCGGCATGGGCAAATCCGGGCATGTGGCCCGCAAGGTGGCGGCCACGCTGGCTTCGACCGGCACCCCCGCGCTCTTCGTGCATCCCGGTGAGGCGCGCCATGGTGACCTGGGGATGATCCAGTCCAATGATGTCGTGCTCGCCTTTTCCAACTCTGGCGAAACCGAAGAACTCGCCGAGATTGCGCCCCATATCAAGCGACTCGGCGCCACCCTGATGGCCATTACTGGCAACCCCGAATCGAGCCTCGCAAAAATTGCAGACCTGCATTTGAATGCCTCGGTCAAAACCGAAGCCTGTCCGCTTAATCTGGCCCCCACGGCCAGCACGACAGCGGCCTTGGCGCTCGGCGATGCCTTGGCCTTAGTGCTCTTGGATCTTCGCGGGTTCAGCGCCGAGGATTTTGCTCGCTCGCACCCCGGCGGCAGTCTTGGCCGAAAGCTCCTGGTGCGCGTGGAAGACGTGATGCGCAAAGACGATCAGTTGCCCGTGGTCACCAGCGGAACACTGGTGACCGATGCCTTTAAGGTGATCAGTGCGAAGCGCATGGGCATGACCGCCGTGGTCAACCAAAACCATCAGGCGATTGGCATTTTTACCGACGGGGATCTGCGGCGCGTACTCTCCCAAGGCATTGATGTCCGCACGATGGTGATCGATGACGTGATGACCGAACATCCGCGCACCATCGACCCGCAGCGGCTTGCCAGTGAAGTGGCTCATCTGATGGACACGACCCGCATTAATCATCTCTTGGTGGTCGATGCACAAGGCCAGCTCCTCGGGGCCGTGGGCGTGCACGACCTGCTGGAATCAAAAATTCTTTAAATGGATTAAACACCGCATGCAGCCCCACGACCCGTCCATTGATCATCATCCTGCCTTGGCCCGCGCACGTCGGCTGACCTGGATGTTGTTTGATGTGGATGGCGTGCTCACGGATGGCGGTCTGTTTTACGGCCCACAGGGTGAAACCCTGAAACGCTTTCATGTGCTGGACGGTCACGGATTAAAGCAGCTCAAAGCCGCAGGCATTCGCATTGGTGTCCTAAGCGGTCGTGCGCATGAGGCCGTCAGCCGGCGCGCCGACGAGCTCGGATTTGATGTCGTGCTTCAAGGCGAGCATGACAAAGGTGCCGCCTTTGATCGCCTGGTCAAGGACACGGGACTGGATCCCCAGACCTGCGGGCATATGGGGGATGACACGCCCGATCTCGATGTGTTTGCGCGCGTGGGTTTTGCGGCCGCGGTGCCCCAGGCCGTGCCCGAGGTGTTGGCAGCGGCCCATTGGATCTCCAGCCGTTCGGGCGGTATGGGAGCCGTGCGCGAATGCTGTGAGTTTATTCTCAAGGCGCGCGGATGAGAAATACCGACTGGGTCGGCAATCTGATTTCGATTGTGATTTTCACGGTGCTGGCCTTGGCGTCGTTTGGATTGAGTGAGTATCTGGTACGCGGACGCTTGGGCGATGCAGCGGCAGTGGCCGCGGGCCCGAACGCCATCGTGGAGGGCCCCAAAATTATTCGCACCGATGTGCATGGCAGACCGCAGCACCAATTGAGCGCAAAAGAAATTACCTTCGATGACCGCCGAGATCGGAGCGAACTTAATCGACCTGTGTTGTTGTCGCTCACCGCGGAAAAACCTAGAACCATCGTTCGCGCTGACCAAGCAGTGGCCACCGACCACCAAAACCGGATCGATCTTTTTGGAGACGTCGTGTTCGCGCGGGATGCGTTTGGCAATCAGCCGGCCGCCCGCATCACCACCAGCAAAGCCACCCTATGGATCGACGAGGAGCGTGCCGACACCGATGCACCGGTGTTCGTCCAACGTGGGTTATCGACTCTACAAGGCGTTGGCATGCGGTTTGATCAAAAGACGCAGCGGATCGACATCATCTCGGAGTCGCGAATGGTGGTTCCCAAGGAGAACAAGAAATGAGCGGCGGCGTACTAACACGATGGATACTGATGGCCAGCCTGGCGGCATTGGTGATCCCCGGTCACGCCGAGAAAGCCGATCGCGACAAACCCACCACGATCGACTCCGATAAGTTAAATCACGACGACCAAAAACAGATCACGGTCTTCACCGGCAATGTGGTGCTCACAAAAGGGTCATTGCTGATGCGCGGAGACCGTATGGAGATGTGGCAAGACACTGCCGGTCATTATTTCGGCATTCTGACGGGTCGTCCCGCCACCTTTCGACAGAAACGCGAGGGCGTAAACGAATACATGGAAGGCGAGAGCCTACGGGTGGACTATGACGGGAAGGATGAAATTGTCGTGCTCACCGCTAACGCCGTGATGCGACGCCTCGACGGTGACGTGCTGAAAGACCGCGTGGCCGGAGACCGGCTCACGTATAACAATGTCACTGAGCAATACGCCGTGGATTCCAGTGACGGCAAGGGGCGCTCGCGCATGTTCCTAATGCCTAAAGTCCACACGCCCTCCACCCCCAAAAAATAAGACCGCCATGGACACGCCCATCCGTTCATTGGATATTCACGGACTGCGCAAGGCCTATAAGGGGCGCACCGTGGTGCACGACGTATCGATGCACATCCAGAGTGGCGAGGTGGTGGGACTGCTCGGCCCGAACGGGGCGGGGAAGACCACCAGCTTTTACATGATTGTGGGGTTAGTGCGCTGTGATGCGGGCGAGATTCTGATGGATGGAAAAAATCTCGCAAGTATGCCGATTCATGAGCGTGCCCACATGGGCCTGTCCTATCTGCCCCAAGAGGCGTCGGTTTTCCGGAAGCTATCGGTAGCGGACAATATTCGGGCCATTCTGGAATTACAGATGACACCCTCGGGGCAGACCCTGTCGAGCGAGGAGATCGAATCACGGCTCACCGCGCTGCTCAATGACCTGCAGATTGTGCACCTTCGGGACAACATGGCCTTGTCACTGTCGGGAGGTGAACGTCGACGCGTGGAGATTGCCCGGGCATTGGCCACCTCGCCGCGTTTCATTTTGCTGGATGAACCATTTGCCGGCGTGGATCCGATCGCCGTAATCGAGATTCAACGCATTGTCCGTTTCCTAAAGGGTCGAGGCATTGGGGTGCTGATCACCGATCACAACGTCCGCGAGACGCTGGGCATTTGTGACCGCGCCTACATCATCAGTGCGGGTTCAGTCTTGGCGAGCGGCTCGCCACAAGACATTGTGACTAATGAAAATGTCCGCAAGGTGTACTTGGGCGAACATTTCCGGATGTAAATCATGGCTGCGGGAATGAAACCATCGCTCGGTCTTCGTACATCCCAGCAACTTGCGCTCACGCCCCAGCTTCAGCAGTCCATCCGACTGCTGCAAATGTCCACCGCGGAACTCGAACAGGAGATTGAGAAATTCCTGCACGACAACCCATTACTGGAAACGACCGACACAACGGGCTCGGATCAGGACGATCGGCCGCTTGAATCTTCGGCCAGTGAGGAGCGGGCCGAAGAGTCCTACGCGCACGATGACCCCCTTCCCGGCACGGCCGAGGCCTGGGGCAACACCGGAACACGCACGCACAACAACGCCGATGACGACAATGACTGGATGACCCAACAGGCGGCGCCGGTGAGTCTGCGTGATCATTTACATGAACAGGCCCGCGCTCTGGCCTTATCCGATCGCGACAGGACCTGGCTGGAAACCTTGATCGAGTCGATCGATGAAGACGGCTACCTGCGGGAATCGATCGAAGAGTTAGAGGCCAGCGTTGCTGAAGAATTCATCGCCCTGTTTGGCGAACGCCTAGATGAAGATGAGATTCGGTTAGGGCTCACCTTATTGCAGAGCATGGATCCGATTGGCGTGGGCGCCCGGCACCTGCAGGAGTGTTTGATGCTGCAGTGTGTCCGCCTGGAATCAGCACTCGATCAGGAGCGCCCGCAAGTGAGTCTGGCCAAGCAGATGATCGCGGATCCGTCGCTGCTCGAGGCCCTCGGCGCGCGGGCCTTTGCCGATCTTTGCAAAGTATTGCGCTGCGATCGTGAAGCGTTGCGTGATGCGATTGCATTGATTCAGTCACTTAACCCTAAGCCGGGCAATGTCTTTGCACAAGACGCGGCCGAAACGGTGATCCCCGATGTCATTGCGTTTAAAGCGAACGGGCGCAAAAACGGTCAATGGCAAGTGCGCCTGAACAGCTCGGCCGTGCCGCGATTAGCGATCAACCCGGTGTATGCCGAGAT
>JBMSML010000033.1:0-14095 GCA_049421125.1 Burkholderiaceae bacterium | reverse complement strand
TTTCAGTGCGTGCAGCCTCAGGTTTCTGTATTTGGAAAAAAGGACTATCAGCAGCTGATGATTATTCGCCGCATGTGCAGCCAGTTTTCAATTCCAACGGAAATCATTCCTGCTGAAACGATTCGTGAGTCCGATGGGCTGGCCATGTCCTCGCGCAATCGTTACCTGAGTCCGTCGGAGCGGACCGAGGCGGTCTGGTTATCCAAGACGCTGGACCAGGTCGCCCGACGTGTGCGTGAGGGAGTCCAGCAATCGCGTTTGGTCGTGGATGACATCGCTGATTTAGAGTCCGCGGCCATGCAGATCTTGAACCAACGCGGTTGGCAGACCGATTACGTCGCAATTAAACGTCGGTGCGATCTTAAGTCGCCACAGTCATCGGATCTGCAGCAGCCCGATCAGTTGGTGGTGCTGGGCGCCTCCAAGCTGGGCGCCACGCGGCTTATCGATAATCTCGAAATCTAAGATCGCAACGGCATGCCGGTCAGGCCATCAAAACATCTAGAACATCCAAACGGCCAGAGCACCGGGCGGTTGTCACCATGGTGACGTCGATCACTGGGCTAATGCGTGTGCCCGATCGACCGCCTGATTCCATTGCCCCGCATCAAACGGATCGAATCGTTCAATGTCCGTAAAACCGCGTAGCCACGTGATCTGACGTTTGGCCAGTTGGCGGGTGGCGGCAACACCTTGCGCCAGAAATTCCGAGTACGAGATCGTGCCGTCCAGGTAGTGCCAGGCCTGTCGATAGCCGACGCAACGCATGCTAGGCAGATCCGGCGTCAGATCGCCCCTGGCCCTCAAGTGACGCACTTCATCCAGTAAACCGTGGGCCACCATCTGTTCAAAACGGCCCTCAATGCGTCGGTGCAGTTCTGCCCGGTCATCGGTGAACAAGGCCAGGGCCTGCAAGGCTTCCCGGTTCGACGGCGTCTGGGCGGATCGTGTGGCGCTGTCATGTATCCAGGCCGTCATGGTTTTGCCGGTGTGCCGATAGATTTCGAGAGCCCGGGAGATGCGCTGTGCATCGGCGGGGTGAAGGCGTTGTGCGCTGTCCGGATCCACGGTGTTTAAGAGTGCATGCAGCGCGGGCCATCCCTGGGCGGCGGCCTGCTGCGCAATGGTGCGACGGATCTCGAGTGGTGTGCTCGGCAGGTCATCGAGTCCCTCTACATAGGCCTTGTAGTAGAGCATGGTGCCGCCCACCAGCACGGGGATGCCGCCGCGTGCACGAATCTCATCGGCGGCCTGGGTTGCATCGCGCACAAAACGGGCCGCGGAATATGATTCGGACGGTTCGAGCAGATCCAGCAGGTGATGACGCACCTGGGCGCGTTCGGAGGAGCTTGGTTTGGCTGAGCCGACATCCATGCCCCGATAGATCTGGGCAGAATCCATACTGATCAGTTCGATGCGCGGGTCGTGGCCGGCGAGTTCCATGGCCAAGGCGGATTTTCCGCTGGCGGTGGGCCCCAGAATGCACAGCATTACTGGCCCCGCAAGAACAACTTATCCAAGTCGGCGATCGAAAATCCGATCCAGGTGGGGCGGCCATGATTGCATTGGTCCGCCCGATCGGTCTTCTCCATTTCCCGCAGCAGGGCATTCATTTCCGGTACCGTCAGTATGCGGTTGGCGCGCACCGCGGCGTGACAGGCCATGCGGGCCAAGAGCCCATTGCGCTGCTCTTCGATCGAGATGCTCTGCCCATGTTCGGCCAATTCGGCCAAGGTATCCCGGACCAATGGCGCTGCAGCGCTGCTCATCAGGGCAGCGGGTACGCCGCGAATGGCAAGTTGCTGGGTGCCCAGCGGATCCATCCAAAATCCTAATCGTTCCAGTGTCGCGCGATGTGAATAAAAGGTCTCCAGCTCCAGCGGTGAGGCATGAATGGCCACGGGCGTGAGGAGCGTCTGGCTGACAATGGTCGCGTGCTCGGCACTCAACTGACGTTTGAGGCCCTCATACACGATTCGCTCATGGGCGGCATGCATATCGACCATGACCAAGCCTTGGGCATTCTGGGCGAGTATGTAAATCCCATGCAGCTGCGCTAAGGCAAACCCGAGCGGGTGTTCATCGGAGGAGTGCCTAACAGTCGCGAAGCGGCGATCGGCCATGGCGGCAAAGAAAGCGTTAGCGTTCGATGCGGGAGCCGATGAAAACAATGATGCGGTGGCCGGTTCCTGCACCGTGAGGGACGATGCTGTCGTGGGGGCCTGCCCTGGCGATGATGGCGTGACGATTGCGGCAGCGGCCTGGCGGGATTCCAACGGCTGCGCTAAGCCATCCCGCACGGCCCGGTAGACCGCTTGATGCACTGCCGGACTCTCGCGAAATCGGACCTCACTCTTGGCCGGGTGCACATTGACATCGACCAGCTCGGGGTCAATGTCCAACGCCAACACAAAGGCGGGCTGGCGGTCGCCATGCAACACATCCTGGTAGCCCGTGCGCATGGCATGCGAAAGCACACGATCCCTGACGGAGCGGCCGTTGACATAGAAATACTGATCCGTGGCCTTGCTGCGGGATTGCGTGGGCGGTACGCACCAGGCACGAATGCGCATGGGACCGGCCGTGATGTCCAGCACCCGCAGATCCTCTTCGGCACAGTTCAGGCACTGTGCGATGCGAGCGGTGGCACTGCCGGCGGGATAGCGCACGATGGCGCGGCCCTGGTGGGATAACACCCAGTGATGGTCGGGTCGGATCAGCGCGATCCGCGTGAACGCGTCTTTGCAGTGACTCAACTCGGTGGCGGCCGACTTCAGAAATCGTTTGCGGGCGGGCACCTGATCAAACAGACCGGCCACTTCCACCAGGGTCCCGTTGGGCCCGGACGCCGGCGCGAGATCCCAGAGGCCACTGTGATTGTCGATGCGTGCGGCATGAGTGGACCCATTGGTTTTGCTGACGATCGCCATGCGCGATACGGAACCAATGGCGGCCAATGCCTCCCCGCGAAACCCATGAGTGAGCACGCGTGACAGATCGCTGAGGGACTGTATCTTGCTGGTGGCATGGCGTTGCACGGCGAGGGCCAGTTCCTGCTGAGCAATCCCTTGGCCGTCGTCACGGACACGGATCGCACGCACACCGCCGTCCTCCAGCTCGACGGAGATGGCCGTGGCGTGGGCATCCAAGGCGTTTTCCAATAACTCCTTGACCACGGAGGCAGGCCGGTCCACCACCTCGCCGGCGGCGATCTGACTGATCAAAGCATCGGGAAGGACATGAATACCCATGGCAGACTCGAATTGTATCGACTCGGCCAGAGCGTTTTGCGGTCACATCATGCGTGATTTGGACAGCGGCGGGTTAGCGCGAAAGTAACGTCGAATGCCCGCGATCAATGCCTCGGCCATCTGTTGTTGATACTGTTCATCTACGAGACGCGCCTCCTCGTCGGGATTGCTGATGAACGCGGTCTCGACCAAGATCGACGGAATATCGGGCGCCTTGAGCACCGCAAATCCGGCTTGCTCTACCCTGGATTTATGCAGGGCGTTGATGCCACCGAGTTCCGTCAGTACGGATTTACCCAACTGAAGGGAGTCCTTAATCTGCGCCGTTGTCGACATATCGAGCAGTACCTCGGCCACGGCACGATCTTTATGACGGATATTTAAACCGCCGATCAGATCGGCGCTGTTTTCCTTGTTCGCCATCCATCGCGCGGCGCTGCTCGAGGCGCCCTTGTCAGACAGCGCGTACACCGACGATCCGCGCGCGGCAGGAGAAATCCACGCATCGGCATGAATGGACACGAAGAGATCGGCCTGTACCCGACGCGCCCGTTGTACGCGCATATGGAGCGGCACGAAATAATCGCCGTCCCGGGTGAGGTAGGCCCGCATATTGGGTTCTTGATCCAGCAATCGTTTTAAACGTCGTGCGATGGAGAGCACCACGTCTTTCTCGTAGGTGCCGCGCTTGCCAATGGCGCCGGGATCTTCGCCGCCGTGTCCGGGATCCAGTGCGATGGTGACCAGCCGGCTGACAACCGGCGTGCGATCCGTGGGCGGGCGGGGGCTGACCGGGTCGCTCATCTCTGGCGCGCGCGCGACCGATGGCGGAAGGGCGCGCTCTTTTTCGTACGTGGCCAGGAATGTCATCAGCGGATCTTCGTCGGTGGTCGGATAAAGATCCATCACCAGTCGATGTTGGTATTGGGCAATGGCGGGCAGACTAAACACCTGGGGCGTGATGTCTTGTTTCAGTTCAAACACAATGCGCACTGTGCGCGGTTGATACTGTCCTACACGAATGGCGTGAATGAAGGGATCGGTCGGGGTGAGCCGTGCGGTCAGATCGCGAATCGCGGTATTGAGCACCGTGTCCTGGATATCCACCACAAAGCGTGTCGGATGACTGAGCACCTGAGTGCTGTAGCGCAATCCTTCGGTGTCGTGCTCCATGGTGATCCGCGTGTAGGCCTGTGCCGGCCAGATCCGGACGGCTAAGACCGTGGCCGCCAAGGCGGGGCCGCTGCGCAGCCCCAGCAATAACGCACTGCCCGTGGTCAGCAGCAGCTGTCGGCGGGCTATTCGCATTGGGTACTCCATTGGGCCAACAAGGGCTGCAGGCCGGGGCCGTCTTGTCGAGCAAAAAAAGCAATGGTGATCTCACGTGGGGTATCGCCCTGCGCGGACGAGGACCAGCCCAATCCAACCTGAATATGGGGCTCCGGCAGGCCGTGGGCCCGTTCCGGCCACTCGATCAGCGTGACCGCCGCCTCCCCAATGATGTCCCGAAGGCCCGCGCTTTGCCAGGTATTGGGATCTGACTGACGATAGAAATCCAGGTGGTGATACCACCTGCCATCGTGCTCATAGGATTCCACTACGCTAAAGCTGGGGCTTTTGATGCGCCCGGTGATCCCGCAGGCCTGCAGGAAGCTTCGCACCCAGGTGGTTTTGCCTGCGCCCAGTTCGCCGCGCAGCCACAGGCGAATCCCCCGCCGGGCCATGGACGGTTGGGCGTGCCACCGTGTCACCAGTTGGGCGGTGGCGCGCGCGATCTGATCGCAACGTTCCAGTGTGACGTTCGAGAAATGCCGTGTCAGTAGGGCATCGTGGTTTTGGCTCATACTTTTGCGCATGGCGCAGAGCTGGGATGACCTCATTTTAATTGCCAATGCACTGGGATTTCATCGTGTGGGCGTGGTGGCGTTGGATGCGCACTCGCGCGAGGCCGATTCGCCGAGCTGGGCCTCGGTGATGGAACAGTATCGGTCATGGCTTGCGCGTGGCCACGCAGGCGAGATGCGCTACCTGGCCGAACATGCCGATCTGCGTGCGCACCCGGAGCGTTTATTGCCCGCCCCCGGCGATCGCCTGTCGGCCATCGTCGTGACCATGGATTATCTGCCCGAGCCAACCGCTTGGCAGCCTGCGCACTGGCAGTCGGTCGCCGATCCGATGCGTGCGGTGATCTCGCACTACGCCCACGGTCGCGACTATCACAAGGTGTTGCGTTCACGTTTGGTGACATTGTCGGAACAGTTGGCGGACGGCAGTCCTTATCAATTTCGCGCCTGTGTGGATTCGGCACCGGTATTGGAAGTAGAACTGGCCCGACGATGTGGTCTAGGCTGGCGCGGTAAACACACGTTGTTACTCAATCGGGAGCAGGGGTCCATGTTTTTCCTAGGCGTGTTGCTCACCGATATGCCCATCGCCCCACAGCGATTTTCCGGTAGCGTCCCGGAGTCGAGCGCGGGGCATTGTGGATCCTGCACCCAATGCCTGGACATTTGCCCCACGCAGGCCTTTGTTGGACCGTATGCGCTGGACGCACGCCGGTGCATTTCTTATCTCACCATTGAACACAAAGGCAGTATTCCCGAGGCGTTACGTTCCCTGATCGGTAATCGTGTCTATGGCTGTGATGATTGCCAGGCCATCTGTCCATGGAATCAGTTTGCCAACACCGCGTCGGTGCCGGATTTTGAGGTGCGCCATGGGCTGGATCGGGCCCGCCTGATCGAGTGTTTCTCCTGGACGCAAGAGGAGTTTGAGCGTCGCCATCAGGGCAGTGCGATTCTGCGCATCGGCTACGTGCAGTGGCGACGTAATCTTGCCGTGGCGATGGGCAATGCATTGTCGTCTCCATCCTGCACTGCGACCGATCGCGAGGCCATTCGGACTGCGTTGGGTCCGTGTCGCGATGATGAATCTGAGCTCGTGCGTGAACACGTGCAGTGGGCACTTAGCCGGGCGTGAGCGCGCGCAGCACGGCATACCACAGGGTGATGGTCGCCATGGACGTCAGCGTCGAGATCGAGACCAGACCCGCGGTCAATGGCCCGTTGCCGCCCATCCGTGAGGCCAGGATATAGGCACTGCTGGCGGTGGGCATGGTGGCAAACAGAATGGCCATGTCGCGTTGAAGCCCGGAGAGTCCGAACGCCAGACAAAGCCCCCAGGTGAGGATTGGCAGGATCACTAATTTGATCGTGGTGAGGGCGAGGGCCTGATAGCGCGTGGCGGCTGTTCGAATGCCTTCAAAGTTCAGGCCTGCCCCCACGCACATCAGTCCGATGGCGATGGCGGCGGAACTGGCGCGATCCAACACGCTGTAGAGAATGGGTGGCGGAATCAGTCCGGCCAGATTGGCGAGGATGCCGGCGACCGTGGCCATGAGCAGGGGATTACGCCCCAATTCCTTAAGGAGCCGGATCGGATGGACCGTATTGGCCAGGAATGACACTGCAAACAGATTGGCCAGTGGCACACCAAACCCCACGATCACCGCCATCAGTGCCAGGCCCTCGCTGCCCGAGGCCCGTGTGGCCACGGCAAACGCCACGTAGGTATTGAAACGAAACGCACACTGAATGCCACTGGCCCAATCCATGCGTCGCGTGCCTGGAATCCATCGCGTCAGCACGGCCAATGCGGTCGCGCCCGCCATGGCAAGCAGGCAGACCTGCACCATCAGTGCCGTCTGTGCCGACGCGAAATCACTGCGGGTAATGGCGGCAAACAGCAGCGCCGGAAACAACACAAAATAGACCAGCCGCTCAGCGCCATCCCAGAAGCTGCGGCCCAGCCAGCCCGTTCGCATCATGATGTAGCCCGCCACAATCATGGCGAAGTCTGGGAAAAGAAGTGAAAATCCGTTCATGGCCGCACTTGAAAGCGCACAGTCTACCCTTGCCCAGCTGACCGCCGCGGAGGCTGCGGATATCGACCGCTTCTGCGATGCCATGTGGCTCGAAGAGGGGCTGTCGAAAAATACCTTGTCCGCCTACCGTCAGGATCTGGGAGGATTAGCCGTGTGGTTGGCACGTGTGCATGGTGTGCCCTTGGCCGATGCAACGCGCGAGCAGTTAGGCGCTTACTTCTCGGAAGTATTTCCGCAGATCCGCGCCACCACGGCGAATCGAAAGCTCTCCTCTATGCGGCGCTACTACGCGTGGCGGATGCTGACGGGAGGCCGCGAGGATGATCCCTGTCTGTTGCTCAAGAGTGCCAAACGGCCCGCACGATTTCCCAAAGCACCGATCGAATCCCAGGTGGAGGCGATCCTTCATGCGCCTGATGTCGGAACGGATCTGGGGCTGCGGGATCGGGCCATGCTGGAGATGATGTACGCCGCAGGCCTGCGCGTCAGCGAGTTGATTGCCTTAAAAAGCATCGATGTGTCGACATCGGATGGTGTGGTGCGCGTGATCGGCAAAGGGGACAAGGAGCGCCTGGTGCCCTTGGGCGAAGAGGCCATGGAGTGGCTGGGGCGCTACATGAGCCGCAGCCGTCCTGCCCTGCTGAATGGCCGCATGGCCGATGCCCTGTTCGTGACACAACAGGCGCGCGCGATGACCCGCCAGTGGTTTTGGAAGACCATTAAACACTATGCGGTGAAGGCGGGCGTCACCATGGCGATTTCCCCCCACACCTTACGCCATGCGTTCGCGACCCATTTGCTGAACCATGGTGCGGATCTCCGTGCGGTTCAGATGCTCCTCGGACATGCGGACATCTCCACCACACAGGTCTACACCCACGTGGCCAATGATCGGCTCAAAGCCATTCATGCGAAACATCATCCACGGGCATAGAATGCGGGCATGCCTGCGCCACTGATGCTCGGCCTGTTGGCGGCCTTTGCCTACCTGACCGGTTCTATTTCATTTGCGATTATTGTGAGCCGACTGCGCGGCATCGACGATCCGCGCACCTATGGGTCGCAGAATCCCGGCGCTACGAATGTACTGCGCAGTGGCGACAAACTTGCGGCGGGGCTCACGCTGTTGGGAGATGCTGCCAAAGGCTGGGTGGTGGTGCTCCTTGCGCAACAGTTAGCGCCGTTGATTCTGCCTGCGGTGATGCAGTCTACTGCGGTGGCCCTGGCGGCGTTTTCGGTGTTTCTTGGACACTTATTTCCGGTGTATTTCCGCTTTCAGGGTGGCAAGGGTGTGGCCACGGCATTCGGCGTGCTCCTGGCCTTGGACTGGCCGATGGGGTGGGCCGTGGGGGTGATCTGGTTGGCCGTGGCGAAACTCGGAAAAATCTCGTCGTTGGCCGCGCTATCCGCGGCGGTGATCGCCCCCGTGATCGCTTACTGGCGTCACGGGCTGGATGTGCTGTTCTGGGCAGTCGTGGGCATTGCCGTGCTGTTGATCATCCGACATAAAAAAAATATTGCCCAACTTCTCTCGGGAAGCGAAACCTCATTCCGTTAACGCCGTCAGGGGCCACCGCGGCCGGACGGAAAACGCACCTGCGGCTTGGGGAGTATGACCCGCGGCGATTCTCAACGCCGCAGCCCAGGCGATCATGACACCGTTATCGGTGCACAGACTTGGCGCGGGAAAGCACACCCGCACGTCCTGGTTACGGGCCAATTCGGATAATCCGTCCCGAAGCGCCTGATTTGCGCCCACACCTCCGGCGATCATCAGTGCTCGCAATCCGGTGTCGCGCACGGCTTTGTTGCACTTGGCCACTAAGACCTCGACGATGGCCGCCTGCACGGCCGCGGCCAGATCAGCGCGCGTGCGATCATCCAGGGTATTGGCAGATCTAAGTTTTTGCACCTGTGTCAGTACGGCCGTCTTTAGGCCAGCGAAACTGAAGTCCAGTGTTGGGCGCTTCAAGAGTGGCCGTGGCAGGTCAAATCGGCGGGGATCGCCATGGGTCGCCAGCGCGCTGATGGCGGGCCCGCCCGGATAACCCAGTCCGAGCAACTGGGCACTTTTATCGAAGGCTTCGCCGGCTGCATCGTCGATCGTGTCTCCCAACATGTCGTAGTCGCCCAGACCGTTGACGCGCATGATCTGGGTGTGACCGCCGCTCACCAATAAGGCCAGAAACGGGAATCGCAATTCCTTGGCCGACGGGTCGAGCAGGGGGCTCAGCAAATGACCCTCCAGGTGATGAATCCCCATGAGGGGGATCCCGGTGGCAAAGCTCAGCCCATGCGCGGTAGCGGCTCCGACCAGGAGCGCGCCCGCCAGGCCGGGCCCGGCCGTGTAGCCGATGGCATCAATATCGGGCCAGGTCAGTCCGGCCTGCCCGAGCACGGTCTCGGTCAGGGGAAGGAGCCGAAGGATGTGGTCGCGGGAGGCCAATTCCGGCACTACCCCGCCATAGGCGGCGTGAAGCGCCACCTGGCTGTGCAGGGCCTGGGCCAGGATGGTGCCGTCCGTCTGCACCAGGGCCACACCGGTCTCGTCGCAGGAGGTTTCGATCCCCAACACGATGGCATCGGACCGACCCCCCTCCGTTTTTTGGCCCCAACGGTCGCTTGCGCCGGTCTGCATCACTTGCGTCCCGGGCGGGAGTTCGCGATACTTACGGGTTTCCCGGCGGGGCATAAGCCCTTTGCGCGGTGATCACTTGCCAACAGGACGACCTTCACAGGGACGATATTCACAATGCCTTTAGTTCGAGTTAAAGAAAACGAGCCTTTTGAGGCCGCCCTTCGCCGCTTCAAGCGCACGATCGAAAAGATCGGACTGCTCACCGAGTTGCGCGCACGTGAGTTCTACGAAAAGCCCACTGCAGAGCGCAAGCGCAAGAAGGCGGCGGCGGTCAAGCGTCACTATAAGCGCGTTCGCAGCATGATGCTTCCGAAGCGCAAGTATTAATTTTTCTTTCCGCGCCGGGTGGAATGACCCTCAAGGGGCACCCCTCGGCCAGTGATGTCGGACCCCACGATGTCCATCAAAATTCAAATTCAAGACGACATTAAGGCGGCGATGCGGGCCAAACAGGCCGATCGTCTGGGCACGCTGCGACTGATCACCGCGGCGATCAAACAGAAAGAGGTCGACGAGCGCATTGAGCTCTCCGACGCCGCCGTGCTGGCGGTGCTCGAGAAAATGATCAAGCAGCGCAAGGATTCGATCGCGCAGTTCCAGGCCGGTGGCCGCCAAGATCTGGTCGACAAGGAGCAGGCCGAGCTGACCATTTTGTCGGCGTACATGCCCGCCCAACTATCGGAAGCGGAAGTCACCCTGGTGGTCATTGCCGCGATCACTCAGGTGGGTGCGGCGGGTCCGCAGGACATGGGCAAGGTCATGGCGGTGCTCAAGCCGCAGCTCGCGGGCAAGGCCGACATGGGACTCGTCTCGCGTTTACTGAAATCCAAGCTCGGTTAACTTTTTCGGACATTGCCATGCGCCAACTGATCTCGACAGGAAGCCCCTTTGAAAAAACCATGGGGTACTCGCGGGCGGTCGCCCAAGGGCCGTTTTGTTTTGTCTCGGGCACGACCGGTTACGACTACAGCAAGATGGAAATGCCGGTCGATGTGGCCGCCCAGGCCGAGAACGCCTTAAACACGATCCAGTCCGCACTTCAGAAGGCGGGGTTTGAGCTGCGCGATGTCATTCGTGCCAATTACTACATCTCCGACGCCAGCTACAGCGATGCCATCGTGCCGGTATTGGGAAAATTTTTTGGTGAGATTCGTCCGGCCGTCACGCTACTGGTCACTCAGTTGATGAAGCCTGAGATGAAAATTGAAATTGATGTGACGGCCTACAAGGGTTGAAACCCAGGGGCCGTGGCAAGGTCGGGCGCGACCGGAATCGTGAGGCGACGTGATCCCTCAGCAATTTATTGATGAACTGCTTCGCCGTGTCGACGTGGTCGAGGTGGTCGGTCAATACGTGCCCCTAAAGCGGGCGGGCGCCAATTACCAGGGCCTGTGCCCGTTTCACACCGAAAAATCCCCGTCGTTTTCCGTCAGCCCGTCTAAGCAGTTCTATCACTGCTTCGGATGTGGTGCCCATGGCACGGCGCTGGGATTTCTGATTGAGCATCTGGGACTGCCGTTTCCCCAGGCCGTGGAGGACCTTGCCCGCCGTGTGGGCTTGGAGGTCCCGCGCACGGCGGCACCGGTGGATCCGGAAACCCAAAAGCGCGAGACCGATTACCGTGCGCGTTTGCGCGATGCCCTACTGGCAGCAGCCAAGTTTTACGTGCGCCGTTTAAAGGATTCCCCCGAGGCGGTGGCGTATCTAAAGCGCCGCGGACTATCCGGCGAGATCGCCGCCCAGTATCGATTGGGCTATGCACCGGAAGGTTGGCAGCCGTTGCAGTCGGTGTTTTCCGATTATCAGAATAAAGATCTTGTTGATGCGGGACTGGTGATTGAAGGAGAGGGCGGAAAACGATACGACCGTTTTCGTCATCGCATCATGTTTCCCATTCTCAGTCCACGCGGCGAGGTCCTGGGCTTTGGTGCGCGCACCATGACCCAAGAGGAGCCCAAGTATCTGAACTCTCCCGAGACGCCCGTGTTTTCCAAGGGCTACGAACTCTATGGAGTGTTTGAAGCCCGCGCCCGCATTCGCGAGGCGCGGCAGGTCTGGGGGGTGGAGGGCGATATGGACGTGGTGGCCCTGGCCCCGCATGGCCTGGGGCATGCGGTGGCGCCACTGGGCCCGGCGACCCCCCCCCAGCACCTACAGGCGCTCTGCCGACTGAGTGATCACATGGTGTTCATGTTCGATGGTGATGCGGCCGGTCAGCGTGCGGCGGCCCGCGCGCTGGAGACGTCCATGGCGTTTGCATCGGAGAAAAATCGGATCGATTTTGCGTTTCTGCCGCCCGAGCACGACCCGGATAGTTTTGTGCGTGCCCATGGGGCCGAGGCACTTCGGGACTGGGTGGCCAAGGCCAAGCCTCTGTCGGCTTGGCTGTTGGAGATGGCGGCCCAGGGCAAGTCCTTGGAGTTCGCCGAAGGCCGGGCGGCGGCCGCATCCGAGGCGCAGCGATTGCTCAAACTCATGCCAAGTAATGCATTGAAATCTCAGATGGTCCGTGATGTGGCGCGCCGTTTTGATGTTCCGCTCGAATCGTCGGCGCCCCCATCAATCGATGTCAATGGGGGCATCACGGTCACCAGTGGTTCCCCAACGAAACGCTATCGAAGTTCGCCGGGCGGCGCTCCCCGCCCCAGCGGGATGGGCCGTTCGTCGGGCGAACGCCTACCGCGGCCCGTGATTCGACCGTTGGCCGAACGGGTCTTGCAGATTCTGGTCCGCCGGCCGGACTGGGCACTCGGCCTGGATCAGGAGTTAGAGGAATTTTTCGATGAGGCCCAGGCGGGGTTGCTGGCCTGGATTCACGGCAAGCTCAACCCGCAGGGGGGCACCACATTTGCCGTCCTCCACGAGGCCGCGTTGGCCGAGGGTCGGGAGCGCGGCAGCGAGGTCGTACGGTTCTTTCTGAAACTGGCCAAACCGGACCAAGCCCTTGACGAACTTCTTGATGACCAACCGGACCAATTGCGCGAGGAGTTTGATCGGGCGGTTGTGCGCCTGAAAATTCGAGCCCTCGAGGACGAGGCGGCGCGCTTGGCCGCGTCAGCGGACACGCACCCTCCAGCCCTAGCACAGCTGCAGTCAGTACGTGCTCGCATTCGGGAACTCAAAGGGTAGGCCATACAGTGCCCGGCCGTGTTGCACGGATTTTCTCTAAGGTATTGATTTTTTAGGAATAATTTTGATAAACTTGAAGGTTCCCCCGAAGCTGTCGAACCGTATAAGACCACCCCCGGAATACACCCCCTATGGCCAAAAAACCTGTGAAACCTGCTGTTAAGAAGGCGCCTGCCAAGAAGAAAGCGGCCGGCAAGGTCGGCTCCAAACCATCGGTGGCGAAGTCGGCCAGCGCAAAGCGCCAACCCGCCGTCAAGCCTGCCAAGAGAGCGGTCGCCAAACCGGCCGCAAAATCCTCGGCTAAAAAACCGGCGGCCAAAAAACCCGCCGCCAAAACATTCGTAAAGTCCGCATCCAAATCGGCTTTAAAAAAACCTGCGGCGAAGCCGACAAAGTCCGCCGCTAAAAAGACGCTGGGGTCCAAGCCCGACCCCAAGAAAGCCGCCGCATTAAAAAAGGCGGCGGAGGCGGCCAAAAAAGCGGCAGCGGCACAGAAATTAAAACTCCAGAAAGAACAGCAAAAGAAAAAAGAGGCGGCTAAAAAAGACGCTGCGAAGAAGGCGGCTGCCGCGCAGAAGGAACGTTTGAAGAAAGAGGCAGAGCGCAAGAAGGAAGCGGAACGTAAAGCCGCTGAAAAGAAAGCGGCCGCCGAAGCCAAAGCGGCCGAGCGACAGGCCGCCGCCGAGGCGAAGGCCGAGGCCAAGCGTCTTGCCGCGGAAGCAAAAGCCGAGGCCAAACGTCTTGCCGCGGAAGCCAAGGCCAATCGCCCCAAAGGAAAACCCGGGCGCCCGCCCAAGAAGTCTCCGGAGCAACTGGAGGCCGAAGGCATGGATGATGGTGATCTCGATGTTGGCGATGGCAGTGATGCCGTTGAGCCACCCCCGCCGTCGAAAAAAGGCTCCGCTCGCCGCGCGCGCGATCGGGTGCTCAAAGAGTTTTTACCCTTGGGAGCCGCCACGCCGGAAGAGATCGAGGCCCGCAAAGCCAAGCTCAAAGCCTTGTTCAAATTGGGCAAGGAGCGGGGCTATCTCACATATTCCGAGATCAACGACCATCTCCCCGAGAACGTTGTTGAAGCGGAGCAAATTGAAACCATTGTCAGCACGTTCAGCGACATGGGCATCGCGGTATACGAGCAGGCGCCCGACACCGAGACCCTGCTGCTGACCAGCAATGCACCGGCCTCTGACGATG
>JBMSML010000032.1:0-14314 GCA_049421125.1 Burkholderiaceae bacterium | reverse complement strand
CCTACTACATCAAGCCGACTCAAGAGGGGCTCTATCAGCATTTCAAAACCATTGCCGAGGCGGTGGATCTGCCGGTGATTTTGTATAACGTGCCGGGCCGCACCGTGGCCGATCTGGCCCACGAAACCACCATGCGCTTAGCCAAGATCCCCAACATCGTGGGCATCAAAGATGCCACCGGAAATATCGAGCGCGGGGAGTGGCTGATTCGCGAGGCCCCGGAGGGGTTTGCGGTCTACAGCGGCGACGATGGCACGGCGGTGGCCCTGATGCTGTTGGGCGGTCACGGCAACATCTCGGTCACGGCGAACGTCGTGCCGGACCTCATGTCAAAGCTCTGTGCCTTGGCCATGGCGGGCAATGCACGCCAGGCGGCCGATCTGCAGTTAAAGCTCTTGCCGCTGCACCGGGCGATGTTTATTGAAGCCAATCCCATCCCGGTGAAGTGGGCCTTGACCCGTATGGGTAAGATCAAGTCGGGCATTCGTCTGCCGTTGGTGGGGCTGTCGAATGGCCAGCATGCCGTGGTGGAGTCAGCGCTGAAAAGCCTAGGAGTGATGTGATGAAGCAGTGGATCCAGACCGCCGTCTTCGGTGCGACCGCGTTGGCATTGGCCGGCTGCAGTGTGCTGCCAAGCACCGATATCGATTACAAATCGGCCTCGAACGAAAAAGTAAAACCCCTGGAGGTGCCGCCCGATCTCATTGCGCCGGGCAAGGACGATCGGTTCTCCATGCCGGCCTCGGGCACGGCCAGTCGCGTGGAGTTTGAGCGCAGCCGTTTGGAGCCGCGCCGATCCGATGGTGCCGTATTGCCTGCGGTGGCCGGCATGCGCATTGAGCGCCAGGCCGATCAGCGTGTGCTGGTGGTGGATCAGCCCGCCGAAAAACTCTGGCCGGTGGTGCGTCAGTTCTGGCTCGATAACGGGTTTGTGCTGGCGACCGAGAATCCGGACACCGGTGTGATTGAAACGGATTGGGCCGAGAACCGCGCCAAGATTCCGGAGGACATTCTGCGCAAAACGCTCGGTAAATTATTTGATCGACTCTACGACACCGGCGAGCGCGACAAATTTCGCACCCGACTCGATAAGGTCAGCGACACCCGGACCGAGATCGTGATTAGTCATCGTGGCGTGATCGAGATTGCGTCAGTGACCGCCTCGGATGTGAAGAGCACCTGGACTAATCGGCCGCCCGATCGTGAACTGGAGGCGGAATTTCTGCGTCGGATCATGCTCCGCCTGGGTGCAGATCAAAACCGCGCACAGGCCCTGTTAGCCCAGTCCGCTTCGGCCACGCCGAAGGCGCAGATCGTGCGCACGGGTGAGCAGTCCTCCATTGAGATTGCCGAGCCCTTTGATCGCGCTTGGCGCCGTGTTGGCGTGGCGATCGACCGCCTGGGCTTTACGGTGGAAGACCGGGATCGCAACAAAGGCGTGTTCTTTGTGCGCTATCGCGATCCCACGGTGGAGCAGAAAAAAGACGACAAGGGATTTTTTTCCAAGCTCTTTTCGTCAGACAAACCATCAGAGTCGGCCGAGCAGTACCGCATTGTGGTGACGGCGAATCAACAGGAGGGCGCCCGGGTCGCGGTGTTGGATAAGGCCGGCAAACCCACTAACGATGTCTATGCCCAACGCATGTTGACGGTGCTCTTCGATCAACTCAAGTAATTGCGATTCACCAGCCTTTCTTCGGGCAGCGAGGGCAATGCCCTGGTGGTGGAGTCCACATCGGGTCGCCACGGTGACCCGACTCGACTGCTGGTCGACTGTGGTCTCGCGCTGAAAGAGGTCACGGCGCGCCTGGCCCAGCGTGGGCTGGCCATCTCCGATATCGATGCGATTTTTGTCACCCACGAGCATAACGATCATGTCGGGGGTGTGGCGCGCTTAGCCCGCGCTGGAGGCTTGCCGGTGTTGTGCACGCATGGCACGCGCGCCGCGTGTCCCGATGAATTCTGGTCGGGCGTGCAGGTCTCTGAGGTCGACAGCCATGCCGATATTGAGCTGTGTGATTTTCAGCTCCGGTGCTTTCCGGTCCCGCACGATGCCCGCGAGCCGGTGCAACTGGTGATCGAGGAAATTCATTTGGGAGCAACGGGACATCGCCTGGGGGTGCTCACCGATGTGGGCAAATCCACGCCATTCATTGAAGAGGCGCTCTCCGGTTGCGATGGTTTATTCCTGGAGGCCAACCACGATGAAGCGTTGCTAGCGGCCAGTGACTATCCACCGAGTCTGAAGCAGCGCATCGGTGGCCCCTTTGGCCATCTTTCGAACACCCAGTCGGCGGGCGTGCTCGCGGCGGTGGATCAGTCGCGACTGCAGACCGTGGTGGCCGCCCATTTAAGTCGGCATAACAACCGTCCGGAGCTGGCCCATGATGCTCTGCGCCCGGTGTTGCGCACACAGTCCCAGCTGCATATCGCCTCGCAAGCCAATGGATTGGATTGGCTTGCGCTTGCCCGTTAATCAATAAAAAACGCCAGCAATTGCTTGCTGGCGTTTGTCGCTGAGGTGGCCCATGTCGGCCACCGGAGCATGCCGTGAATTACTTCTTGGCTTCTTCAGCTTTGGGTGCTGCGTCAGCAGGCTTTTGCTCGGCAGCAGGAGCGGGAGCGGGAGCAGCAGCTTCTTGTTTTTTGCCGCAAGCAACAACGCCGAGGGCCAGAATCATGGCAGCGAGAAGTGACTTCTGCATTTCTATATTTCCTTCGAAAGAAAAATTTTGACTAAAAGAGGAGTGTTTTCCGAAAATGTCCCTCCGGAAAACCCCCTAATCATAAACGATCCAGCCCGATCGATACATGTCATAAAGCACGTCGAGTGCCGTATTCCCACAGTCCTTGGGTAAAAGTGCGCGGGTATCGGCCAGGGTCCGCAGGGCCTTGCCCGCCCCCCGAGTTCCCTCAAGGGTGACGGGTTCCCCATTCATGAAAAACCGCCCGTCGCAGTAGAGCAGGCGGGTGGCGCTGGCCAGTCGCAGGCCGGATCGGGCGGCGGCGGCCGCGAACTGCCGCCGGCTGTGACAGGGCTTGGGGGCGTCAAAGATGGCCTGGGGTGCGGGTTCGCTCAGCACCTGGGCGACCGCCTTGGCAATGACCGCCTTGGACGGCAGTTGCGTATGGACCTGTTGGGTGAGCGCCTTGAGCAGTCGTGCGGGGATTTCACCGGGGCGGGCGGTGGCGCCGAGCCAGGGATCCCGCCAGTCCGCATCGACCAGCGTATCCAGGTGCTGGGACCAGACCGCATCGGCTAGCGACAAGCGATTCGGCGCCCGAAAGCCGACCGACCAGGTCATGCAGTGAGTGCCGACGGCGGTGCCCCGATGGGCCACCTGAGGGGGAAGGTAGAGCAGATCGCCAGGCCCCAAGACCCAGTCCTGTTCCGCGCGAAATCGCTTCAGTATCTTTAGTGGCACATCCGCGATCAGATCGTGATCAAAGGTCTGTGCGATTTCCCAACGGCGTTGGCCGGCCGCCTGCACCAGAAACACATCGTAGGAGTCGACATGTGCACCGATGCCCCCATCGGGTCCGGCCACACTCACCATCAGATCATCCAGTCGGGCTTCGGGAATGAATCGAAAGGCATCCAGAAAACGATCGGCCTGAGGCAGGCAGGTGTTCACCTGTTGCACCAGCACGGTCCATCGGGCTGCGGACAGTCGGGGGAGTTGGCGGCGGGTGAAGGGCCCGTGATCCAGGGCCCATTGCGCGCCTGTGGCACGCACGAGGCGTGACTGCACCTGATCGTCCGCGCATACGCCAAGGATCTCGTCAATGCCGATCGGCGCAAAGTCGGCGGGAAAGGCATTGCGCACCAAGAGGGGTTTTTTCTGCCAATACGTGCGCATGAATTGTCGAGGGGTCAGTCCTCCGAGCCAAGGCACCTTCTCGGTCGGATTGGGACGCCACCACGGGCCTGACGTGGAAGTCGTCATGATCAGAACAGGTTCATCTGTGGTTTGGTGGACGAGGGCGTGAGGAGTTCCGCCTGCTTGGCGTTGGCCAGGGTCATCACGGCATCGGGCAGTCCGGCTAAACGGGCCACTTGAATCCCGAAACTTCGGCTCGCAGGCCCCGCCTCCACCTTGTGCAAAAACACCAAGGTGTGTTCATGCTCCACTGCGCCCACATGCACGTTCACCACGCCCGGGGTTTGTTTCTCCAGTGCGGTGAGTTCGAAGTAGTGGGTCGCAAATAAACAGCGGCACTGGTTCTGTTCGGCCAGGGACTGTGCAATGGCCCAGGCCAGGGCCAGGCCATCCGAGGTCGACGTGCCCCGACCGATTTCATCCATCAGCACCAGACTGCGCGCGCTGGCCTGGCGAAGAATCATCGCGGCCTCGGTCATCTCGACCATGAAGGTGGATCGGCCACCGGCCAGATCATCGGCCGCTCCGATGCGGGTAAAGATGCGATCGATCTCGCCAATGGTTGCCGATTTGGCGGGCACGGCCGCCCCCATGCGGGCCAGGATGATGATCAGGGCCACTTGCCGCATGTAGGTGGACTTGCCACCCATATTCGGGCCGGTGATCACTTGCATGCGCTGCGTGTCGGTCAGGTGGGTATCGTTGGGCGTGAAGTCCGGTGCGGTGAGGGCGAGCATCGGATGCCGGCCTTCGGTGATCTGAATGTCATGAGTTGCGCCGAGTGCAGGCAGCACCCATTGATGATCAGTGATAAAGGTCGCCAAGGCCGCGCAGCAGTCCAATGTGGCCAGTGCCTCGGCGGCCGATTGAAGCAGGGGCACAAAGGCATCGAGTTGCGCGAGCAGTTCATCGAAGAGGGCTTTTTCCCGTGCCAGCGCACGTTCATTGGCCGACAAGGCTTTTTCTTCAAATGCTTTTAATTCCGGTGTGATGAATCGCTCAGCGTTTTTCAGGGTCTGGCGGCGTTGATAGTCGAGCGGGGTTTTGGCGAGCTGTCCGGCCGTGATCTCGATGTAGTACCCGTGGACCGCGTTAAACCCGACCTTGAGATTGGCAATTCCAGTGCGCTCCCGTTCACGTGCCTCCATCGCCAAAAGAAATTCGCCGCTATCGGTTTGAATGGCGCGCAGTTCATCCAATGCGCTGTCATAGCCCTGCCGTATCACGCCACCATCACGAATCTGGAGTCCGCACTGATCATCAATCGCGCGCTCCAGCAGGGCCTGACAGTCACCAAGACCTTGGGCGGCGATTGCGCTGATCATGGATTGCACGAGGGTTGGCAGTGGCATGGCACGCGCCAGGAGTTGTTGCACCTCGCGCACGGACTGTAAGGACTGCCGAAGGGAGAGGCATTCCCGTGGGCGGACATTGCGCAGGCTGATGCGGCCGGCAATGCGACCGATATCCGACATGGATTCGAATGCCTCACGCAGACGGGTGAGCAACTGGGCGTGGGATTGCTGGCGGGCGAGCCACTCCAGTACGGCCTGACGTTCGAGGGCCGGCGCATTCAAGCGCAGTGGCGCGATCATCCATTGCCGCAGCTTTCGGCTTCCGGCCGCAAGCACGCAGCGATCGATGGTGGACAGCAGTGTGGTTTGGGCCGTCGTGTCGGAAAACAATGGCGACACCAGCTCCAGAGTCCGCCGCGCAATGGTGTCGATCACCAACGTGTCATCGCTGCGAAACGGTATGGGGGCCTGCAGGTGGGTGAGCGCCCGACCCTGACTTTTTTCCGCATAAGTGATCACGGCGCAAATGGCCCGCATGGCCAGTGGCGCGTCTTCTAACTCAAACGCGGCGAGGGACGCCACCCGCAATCGTTGCTTGAGTAATTCCGCGCCGCGGCCGGCATCGAACTCCCAGGCGGGCCGCGCTGTGATCACGCCGTGAACAACGGCTGTGATCGCACTGGAATCCTGGCGTAAGGCCGACGTCTCGTTGATCAGAATCTCGGCAGGCGCCACTTGAGCGAGCAGGGCGGTCCAGTCGGCCTGCCCAGCGCACTGCGCCCAGAAGAGTTCTCCGCTGGCCACATCACACCATGCCAATGCAGCCGAACTGCCCTCGGTGTCGAGCGCCGCGCAAAAGGCCTGGGCGCGATCAGGAATGAGTCCTGCTTCATTGATCGTGCCCGGGGTGATCACCCGCACGACTTTTCGCTCCACCGGCCCTTTCGACGTGGCGGGATCGCCAATCTGCTCGCACAGGGCCACCGAGTGGCCTTTGGCCACCAGTTTGGCCAGGTACCCGTCGGCGGAATGAAACGGCACACCGGCCATGGTGACGGGCTGACCATTACTCTGACCGCGGGACGTCAGTGTGATGCCCAACAGACGCGCGGCGGTCTTGGCATCGTCATAAAACAGTTCGTAGAAATCCCCCATGCGATAAAACAGCAGCATGTCGGGGTACTCCGCCTTCACGGCCAAGTACTGGCGCATCATGGGGGTGTGCTGCGTGCCGCTCATGAGGGGGCTACCGTGCATCCATGGCCGCTTTAGCGGCTAAGCCTTTCGTGGGTTCGGGTAGGGTGTAGCGTGATAACAGCGCGACCAATTGACCAAAGATTTTCGGCGATGCGCCGATGATGTTTTCGTGAAACAGATAGTCGGCATCGCCCTGGAAGTTACCGATCAACCCACCCGCTTCGGTGATGAGCAGACTGCCGGCCGCCGCATCCCAGGGCATCAGTCCCATTTCAAAAAATCCATCTAGTCGACCGCAGGCCACATAGGCCAGATCCAGGCTAGCCGCTCCCGGGCGCCGCAGGCCTGCGGTTTTCTGCGTCAGTTCTTTGAACATGGAGACATAGCTCTCCAGGCGGTCGAAATCACGAAACGGGAAACCGGTACCGATGAGTGACTCGTCGAGTTTGTCGCGACTCGATACACGAATACGCCGCTCATTGAGCATCGCGCCTTTGCCTTTCGAGGCCACGAACAAATCGTTATGCACGGGATCGTAGATCACGGACTGGGTAATCTGTCCGCGGAACGACAGTCCAATGGACACCGCGTACTGAGGAAAACCGTGAATGAAATTGGTGGTGCCGTCGAGCGGGTCAATGATCCAGACATAGTCTGAGCGAGGGCGCTTTTGCGCCCCGTGTCGGCCGCCGCCTGCCCGATCCGTCTGCGCTCCTGTGGTGCCCGTTTCTTCGGCCAGAAAATCATGATCGGGATAGGCCTTGGAGAGGACCTCGATGATGGCGGCCTCACTGGTCTGGTCCACTTCGGTGACAAAATCATTTGGGGCCTTGCGACCCACACGCAGCAGGTCGAGATCAAGACTGGCGCGGTTGATGATGGCGCCGGCACGGCGGGCAGCTTTCACTGCCGTATTGAGCAAAGGATGCATGGTCGGGTCTTTTAAGGAGCGGGGTAAAAACAAGGCATGATGGTGCCCATGAGTGATTCTAGGCGTTTTCAGGACCTGCTTTCGCGGGTGCGCATCGTGCTGGTCAATCCCAGCCATCCCGGTAATGTGGGTGCGAGCGCACGTGCTATGCAGGCCATGGGGTTTTCGGATCTGCGGTTAGTGGATCCCGAAGACGCCAAGATCGCCCAGCGCGCCGATGCGGTGGCGCTATCCTCGGGCGCGGCCAGAGTGCTTGAGGGTGCCCAGGTCCAGGACTTGTCGCAGGCCCTGTGCGACACCACGTGGCGTTGCGCCATGAGTGCGCGCACCCGGGAGTTTGAGCCGCCGCGATTGACCTTGGAGCAGGCGTGTGATGCCGTGTGGATCCATCTGCAGGCCGAGTCACCGGCCCAGGCCGCGTTTGTGTTTGGGGCAGAGCGTCATGGATTGACCAATGAACAGGTATTGGCCTGCACCCATGTCTGCAGTCTCGATGTCGAAGAGAAGTTCAGTTCCCTGAATTTGTCCCAGGCCGTGCAGGTGGTGGCCTATGCGTTGCGCCGCGCCGCGCGCGGGACCATGCGATCGATGTCGGCCTCCTCTGCACCTGCGATCACCCTGGAGGGCACTTCGGCATTGGCCTCGTTCGAGGCAGCGATCAACAATCTGGAAACGCGCCACGGCAACAACCGGGAGACATCACGTCCCGCCACCCACGCGGCCATCATGGGCCTGCACGATCACCTGGTGCGCGTGGCCCAGCGGGTCGGCTATCTGGACCCGGCGGTGCCGGGCCGGTTTGAGGATCGGCTCAAACGGCTGTTGGCACGCAAGGCCATGTTGGAAGATGAAGTCCAGATGCTTCGTGGGCTTTGCACGGAAATTGAACGGCGCACCTGATACCCTTCACCCCTATGTTCTCAACCCTACGTGAAGATATCCGGGCCATTTTGGACCGCGATCCGGCGGCCCGTAGCACCTTTGAGGTGCTGACCTGCTATCCGGGTCTGCATGCCCTGTGGTTGCATCGCATCGCCCATGTGTTGTGGCGATCTGGCATCGCGCCGTTGAAATGGTTGGCGCGCTTCGTGGCCATGGTCTCGCGTTGGCTCACGGGCATTGAGATTCATCCCGGAGCGCGGTTGGGTCACGGGGTATTCATTGATCACGGCATGGGCGTGGTGATTGGGGAAACGACGGAGATCGGTGACCATTGCACGATCTATCAAGGGGTCACGCTGGGGGGTACGTCCCTGGTCAAGGGCAGTAAACGTCACCCCACACTGGAGGCGCGTGTTGTGGTCGGTGCGGGCGCCAAGGTATTGGGCCCGTTCACGGTGGGCGAGGGGGCCAAGATTGGCTCAAATGCCGTGGTGGTCAAGGGAGTGCCTGCGGGCGCGACCGTGATCGGCATTCCCGCGCGCATTGTCGATGAACAGTACGCCGACTCCATGGCCCGGCAAACCGAGGGCGATCGTTTTGCGGCCTATGGCGTGATGCCCGGTGCGCAAGATCCGATTGACATCGTGCTGCACCAGTTGGTCGACGAACTGAAACGGCAGCAAGAAGAAATCGAAAAACTGAAGCGTCAGTGAGGGGTGGATCCGTCGACGGGCCGCACGCCGGTCGCGTCCACCCATAGCCCGCCGCCACGTTTCAGTTGCCCCTGGATATCCATCTCCCAGTCGGGCAGCACCCAACGGACCTTGCCATTGGGCAGGGTGCTGCATCCCGGACGGTGGGTGTGGCCATGAAGCAGCATGTCGGCATCGAGCCGCTGAATCAAGAGTTCACAGTCCCGCGGCGTGACATCCATGATGGTCATCGGTTTGCCGGATTTCGCCTGCTCACTTTGCTCGCGCAGTTCGCGCGCAATTGTTAAGCGTTCGGCGAGCGGTTTGGCCAGAAACTGTTGCTGCCAGGCGGCAGAGCGCACCTGATTGCGAAACTGTTGATAGGCATGATCCTCGGTGCAGAGCTGATCGCCATGGGTCAACACCACCGCCGGCCCGTTGTCGACCTGCATCACGCTGGGGTCTTCGAGGAGTTGCGCACCACAGGCCCGTGCCATGTCTGCCCCAAGTAGAAAGTCACGATTGCCGTGCATCAGGTAGACACGCACGCCGGTGCGTTCAATGGCGGCGAGTGCGGCCATCACCTGTTGGCCGGTGCTGTGGGCGACGGCCGTCAGGTGATCGTCGCCGACCCAGGCATCGAACAGATCGCCCAGGATGAGCAAGGCGTCGGGCGCAGTGGTCTCGGGTGGACACGGCCCGGCGGTGCACGCTCGGGTGATCCATTCGCAGAACCGTTGGGTCAGTGCCGGTTGCGCCTCATGGAGATGGCTATCCGACACCAGTAAGGCCGAACGCACTTCGATGCGTGGCGCGGACATGACCCTTGCTCCGATGCAGGCGGTTTACGCCCTTATTTCTCTACGACACTGGCCTTGAGGATCGTGACCGGTTCCAATGGAACGTTCTGGTGAAACCCGTTGTTGCCTGTTTTCACTTTTTTGATCTTATCGACCACATCCGTGCCCGCCGTAACTTTGCCAAACACGGCGTAACCCCAACCGCGCTCGGTGGGCGAGGAGAAGTTCAGAAAATCATTGTCGGCCACGTTGATAAAAAACTGGGAGGAGGCCGAATGGGGATCGCTGGTGCGGGCCATGGCGACCGTGTACTTGTTGTTCTTCAGGCCGTTGTCGGCCTCGTTTTTAATGGTTGCTTTCGTGGGCTTTTGCACCATCTTGTCGTTAAAGCCACCGCCCTGGATCATGAAGTTGTCCATGACCCGGTGAAAGATCGTGCCATCGTAGTGACCAGCCTTCACATAGGCCAGAAAGTTTTTGGTGCTCTCGGGTGCTTTCTTGTCGTCCAGCTCAAGGGTAATGTCGCCCATGGATGTTTTTAAAATTACGTTCATAAGTGGATTCTCCGTAGTAATGGGGTGGAAGGCGCTGGGCTAGCGGTTGGTCAGAATGCGCGTGGCCCGGATCGCGGGCATATTGATCAGATGGTCGAGTTTGAGTCGTACACTCGGTGACGGCTGATTGGCCTTGGCGGCTTTTTCATACGATTGAATCGCCAGACGCGTGTAGATGTCGGCCAGGTTCTCATGGGCCAGTGCGTAATCGGGCCGATTCTGGATGGCCCGCTCCAGCAGTAAACGGGCCTTCTGAAGCTCGTTTTGATCCACATAGAGTGCTGCGAGATTGTTATAGGGCTCGGAGAGTTCCGGAAAGTCTTCAGTGAGTCGTTCAAACGTGCTGATCGCCTCATTGCGTTTACCGATCTCTGCCAAGAGCACGCCTTGTAGAAAACGCCATTGCGGGTCGCGTGGTCGTTTGGCGAGTGCCGCCTCGATGCGTTCGGCCGCTTCCACCCAGTTCTGGCGGGCGATGAACTCACGGGCCTCGATCAGTTCCGGCGAGGCGCTCGGTGCCATGGGACGGCCCTGGATGAGACCGGTCGAGCCCGTCGGGGAGGAGCCGGGTTGGGCCACGGACGGTAGCCGTTGGGTCTGCGCGTTCGCCATTAGGGGCGCCGCGGTGGCGCAGACCATCAGTGCGGTCACAAGGGGTTTTGGAATCATTCCCATAAAATGCGGGCAGGAGCTCTTAAATCGCGAGCCGCTCAGTCTAGCATGGTGAATTCTTGAAGATTTTCAACACCTTAACCCGTAGCAAAACGGAGTTTGTCCCCATCGAACCCGGTCGGGTGCGGATGTATGTCTGTGGGATGACCGTCTATGACTTCTGCCATGTGGGGCATGCCCGGGTGCTGGTGGTCTTTGATATGGTGACCCGATGGCTGCGGGCGAGCGGACTCTCGGTGACTTATGTGCGCAACATCACCGATATCGATGACAAGATCATTAAACGGGCGGTCGAGAACAACGAGCCGGTGGCCGCTCTGACACAACGGTTTATTCGGGCCATGAACGAGGATGCCCAGGCCTTTTGCGTGATCGCGCCCGATCATGAACCGAGGGCCACCGAGTATGTGCCGGAGATGCTCGAGGTGATCGGAGCGCTTGAGCGCAACGGACTGGCCTATCAGGCGCAGTTGCCGGACGGTCGTGAGGGCGATGTGAATTTTTCGGTGCGCGGGTTTACCGGCTATGGAAAGCTGTCGGGCAAGTCCCTGGATGAGCTTCGTGCCGGCGAGCGGGTGGCCGTGGGTGATGGCAAGCGTGACCCTTTAGATTTTGTGCTCTGGAAGCGCAGTAAAGCCGATGAACCGGCCGAGGTGAAGTGGCCTTCGCCCTGGGGCGAGGGGCGTCCGGGCTGGCATATTGAATGTTCGGCCATGAGCTGCAGTTTATTGGGTCAGCACTTTGATATTCATGGTGGAGGTGCGGATCTGCAGTTTCCTCATCATGAGAACGAAATCGCCCAGTCCGAGGGCGCGTATTCGCCAGAGACGGGCAAACCCTTTGTGAACACGTGGATGCACAACGGGTTTGTGCGGGTGGATGATGAAAAAATGTCTAAGTCATTGGGCAACTTTTTCACCATTCGTGAGGTTTTGAAGAAGTTCGATGCGGAAGTGGTGCGTTTTTTTATTCTTCGTGCCCACTACCGTAGCCCCTTGAACTATTCCGATGCGCACCTAGACGATGCCCGTCAAGGGCTGAGCCGTCTTTACACGGCTTTATCCGCCGCTGGCATCACGTCGGCGCATCCGTATCAGGTGCACCCCATCCATGGTGCTGCCTTGGCCGCAGAGTGTGCCGATTGGCCAGGGGTCGTTGCCGCCATCACGGCTTTTGTGGAGGCCATGGACGATGATTTCAATACGCCAATTGCAATTGCGGCCCTGTTTGATCTCGCCACCGAGGTGAACAAGACGTCCGAGCCTGCCCAGCGCCAGCGGGGCGCGTTAATCCTTCGGGCACTGGCCGCCACGCTCGGCATTTTGGAGCGGGCCCCGGCGGAGTTTCTGCAAGCGGGTGTGGCCGGACGGGACACCGCAAGCATCGAGGCCCGGATTGCCGAGCGCGCCGCCGCCAAGAAAGCCAAGGAATTTGCCCGGGCCGACCAGATCCGGGCCGACCTGCTGGCCCAAGGCGTGGTGCTGGAGGACGGCCCGGGCGGCACGACCTGGCGGAATTTGTAAGACAATACGGGCCTCATGAGCACCCAGACCAAACAGACGTTTCTGGAGTTCGAGCAGTCGGTTGCCGAACTGGAGACCAAGATCGAGGAATTGCGGTTTGTTCAAAGCGATTCTGCGGTGGATATTTCAGAAGAGATCGATCGGCTGCGCGGTAAGACCGAGTCTCAGCTCAAAGACATCTACGCCAAGCTGACCCCCTGGCAGATCGCCCAGGTGGCCCGCCATCCGCAGCGGCCGTACACCTTGGATTACATCAGTCTGATGTTCACGGATTTTTATGAACTGCACGGGGATCGCTCCTTTGCCGACGATCCGGCCATTGTGGGTGGACTGGCCCGATTCAATGGTCAGAGCGTGATGATCATCGGCCATCAAAAGGGCCGTGATCTGAAAGAGCGCACCCATCGCAATTTCGGCATGCCGCGTCCCGAGGGCTATCGCAAAGCGGAGCGTCTGATGCAGTTGGCAGAGAAATTCAAAATTCCGGTGATCACCTTGGTGGATACTCCGGGGGCCTACCCGGGCATCGGCGCCGAAGAGCGTGGACAGTCCGAAGCCATCGGCCGCAATCTGTTGGTGATGGCAGGACTCAAAGTGCCCATCATTTCGGTGATCATCGGCGAAGGCGGATCGGGGGGTGCATTGGCCATCGCGGTGGGGGACACCTTGATGATGTTGCAGTACTCGACGTATTCCGTGATCTCGCCGGAGGGTTGTGCATCGATTTTGTGGAAGAGTGCCGACAAAGCGCCCGAGGCCGCGGAGACGTTGGGCATCACTGCCCCACGGTTAAAGTCCTTGGGCCTGATCGACAAGATTGTGACCGAACCCTTAGGGGGCGCCCATCGTGATCACGCCGCGATGGCGGACACCTTGAAGCGGGCGATTGCCGAGGCGCTGCGGGCCGTGGTGGACCTGACCCCCGAGGCGCTTGTGGCGCAGCGTCAGAGTCGCATTCGTGCGCTGGGGAAATTCAAGGAAATCAAGGCCAGCTAAATGGCGTTATCCCTCACGGTGGGGCTCTCTGGCGGGCTCGACTCCACTGTGCTGTTGCATCTGATGCACCGACTGCAACAAAAACTTCCCCATCTTTTTTCGCTCTCCGCCATTCACGTGGATCATGGTTTACAGCCTGCCGCCCAGACATTTGTGACCCAGTGTGAGGCGCTATGTCATGGGCTGTCGGTGCCCCTGACCATTGCACGCGTGCGGATTCCAGAGTCGGACATTCAGACATTGGGGGTCGAGGCGGCTGCGCGTCGCCACCGGTACCAGGCGATGAGTGGGCGTCTGAGCCATCACGAAGTGTTGGTGCTGGCGCATCATCGTGACGATTTGCTTGAGACCGCCTTGTTGCAATGGATTCGTGGGGCGGGTTTGGAGGGGCTGTCGGCCATGACGCGGCTATCGCGCATGCAAACCGATGGCAAAACAATTGTGCGATGGCGGCCACTGTTGGATCAGAGCCGTCAATCGCTGATGAACTATGCGGTGGCGGAGGGCCTGTCGTGGGTGGAGGACCCGACCAATAGCGATACCGATATTGCGCGCAATCGGATTAGGCACAGGGTCATGCCGGTGTTGCGCAGTCTGCGCGACGGGGCAGATTCGGCGATGGCCCGCAGCATCGCGCACCTGCAAACCGCACGGGATCTGTTGGAGATGGTCACCGAGCAGGCCTTGGAAGAGAGCCGCCTGCCCGGGGGGCGACTCAATTTAGAGGTGTTATTTGTTCAGGATGACGCCTTGGCAGCGCGCATTGTTCGAGGGTGGCTCAAGCAGCATGGGGCACCCACGCCGCCGACCCGGCGTTTGACCGAGTTTTTGCGGCAATTGCGTTCCGCCCGTGAGCCGTTTGCCCAGATGGATCTGACCGACCCCGCTACC
>JBMSML010000031.1:0-14868 GCA_049421125.1 Burkholderiaceae bacterium | reverse complement strand
AAAGGTTCTGAAAATCCTTGTGTCGGTGGTTCAATTCCGCCCCGAGCCACCATTCCTATACCGTCTATTGGATAGACGCTCCCACTCGATAGGATTCGGCATCTTCGGCTCTGGTCGGATTCCGCCCCGGGTCACCACTCTCAATGCCCTTACCGCTGCTAGAACTCGGAAATAGCACTGCGATAATCAAGCGGCACTACTCAAAACTCACAGCAACGATGGCAGCAGAGAGATTGGCTGGTATGACTGTCACCACAGGCGGCCAGAGTTTCAGAAAAATGGGGCATTGATTTTTTCAAGTTGATCTCATAAATTAATGCTTGGAACTAAATATCCATTTCTTAGAAAGACTCTCTCGTGAATAAAACCATATCCGTTAAAACTGTGATCGCCTTCGCTTTTGTGGCCTTATCCTTAGCAGGATGCTCCACCCTTCAATCCGCGTACGACTCTACCGTCGATACCGTATCGGGGTGGATGAAATCAGACGAAAAGAAATAAAGGGGGCATCGTCTGCTTATCCGCAATCACCAGATTGCGGGTCATGCATTACCTGGTAAGCGTGATCAACTGATACACCCCGCCAAAAAAGCTTTTTCGAGAGGTTTCCTCCAGGCCGTGATGCTGGGGAAGCCAATGGGCAATGCCCTTATTAAATAAATCCTTCGCGAAGGGTTCGAGCACCATTAACACCGGCTTCCACAGGTATCGAAACGGATTGAACCGTCCGGGTTTCGAGTAATCCACCAGGATTAATTGGCCACCGGGTTTGAGCACCCTCAGTGCCTCTTGCAAGGTCTGCTGTCGCACATCGGCTGGCTGTTCATGCAACAGAAAAAAGAGCAGTACCTGATCGAAGGCCTGATCGGCAAAGGTTAACTGCGCGGAGTTCATACAGTGCAATCGAATCCGCTCGCTCGGTGCGAGTTTGGCGCTCAGGTTACCCAACTGAACCGGCAAGACATCGATCACATCCAGGGTCGCCGAAGGCTCCATTCGCTGGACCATCCGGGGCGTAATGTCGCCGTAAGCGCAGGCCACTTGCAAGGTCTTGCCCTTTAATGGCGATCCCATGGCGCTTAACGCCGCATCGCGCAAGCGGTTGTAGTTGCCCCAGAGAATTAGGTTGACCAGCCACTGACGCTCAAAAAATCGCACAGCCTTGGGGTGTACGTAGGCCCACCAATAATGCAATTTCAGATAGTCAGGAACAGGGAGTCCGGATTGCGATGTCGTGGGGAGCATGTTCGAATTCGGTTTTCGATAGTTGGTCATGGTGCAAGGCCCTGCCTGGCACCGTTGTCAGCACAACCCAAACGATAAAGGATTTTTTGCGGTGCGGGATCGTAAAATCGCAAGGATTCGCGTAATACTTTACTGTCTCGCACAAGAAATGCGGTTTGTGGCTTAAGGGAGAGCTTATGTCGGCGGCAACGTTATCCATGGTGCAACCCATACCGGCATCGGCGGTGTTTGGTTTAATCGGCAAAGGGTGGGCCGAAATGCGCGCCACTCAATTCAAGGGCTGCATCTATGGACTGATCTTTGTGGTCATGGGCTATGCCATACAAGGCGTCTACCAACACCTGTGGCAGATGACCATGGGCCTCACAGCAGGATTTTTCCTGCTCGGGCCGTTTCTATGCTGCGGGATCTACGACATATCCCGGCAAAAGGAACGCGGTTATGTGCCCAATGTGTCGGCGAGCACCATGAGCTGGGCACGCAACTGGAAGTCAATTGCATTTTTCGCGGCCATTCTGACGTTTTTCATGATTGTCTGGGCTCGGGTCTCGGTGGTGCTGTTCGCACTCTTCGGGGCCCACAACTATCCCGATCTAAAAGACATGATTGTGAAGATCGTTTCTTTTGAGAACGTGGAATTTCTGGTGGCCTGGAGCGGGGTGGGATTCGTATTCGCCAGCCTGGTGTTCGCCGTTTCGGTGATTTCCATGCCCATGCTGCTCGATCGCGGCTGCGACACCATGGAGGCCATTGGTACGAGCGCGAGGGCGCTGTGGTCTAACCCGGGCCTGATGTTTGCCTGGGCCCTGTCGATTGCGGTGATGGTCGGCGTAAGCCTGGTGTTTTTCTTGCCACTTCTGGTGATCACCGCGGCCCTGGTAGGGCACACCAGCTGGGTGCTGTACCGGACACTGGTTCCGGCGCGTTAGCGCTGAAGCGCGTCGATCCGTTTTTCGAGCCGGTTCAGGGCATCGCCGAACTGGCGCAATAGCTGCTGGTGCTGCTCGGCATGGGTGCGGCTCACGACAATATTGGACTCATGAATGGCGTAATCCGCCACCTGCTTTGCAAAAATACCGGCAGGAGACTGGTTCCAGAATCGCTCCCATGGGGATACACGATCTTTCATCAGTTTGACGAGCGGGCCGAGTTTCTCGGCCACAATCGCGTCCCCCTCGATCCGCAGTCCCTTGGACAGATCCGTTTGTATCGTGATGGTGACATCGGGCGCCTTGGGTGCCGATGAGATCCCCGAGGTGCTCGCCGTCGAGTATTTGGTCTGGACTCCCACTTCCTTGAGTAAACCGTCCGCCTCGATCTCCCAATCCACACTGCCACCGATGGGAAACACAATGCGCAAGCGTTTGCCCGCCAGGCCCTTCAGGGCCTGGTGCAAGGGTTCATCTTTTGCAATACCCCAGTTCAGGGCACTGACGATGTTGTGAATCATTCGACCTGGGTGATGCCCGCCAGCATCCATCCCATATCGCCACCTTTCACGCGATGCAGGGTCCAGACTTCATCGAAATCCACCGCAGCGGCTTCTGCGCTCTCCCGGATCAGCCCACTGAAGCGGATCTGCACTTCATCGACCGGTTTGCCGTAGTCGTCTGTACTGTCGGACATGCCCAGCCACTCGGCATCTAGGCTCACCACCTGGGTCACGTTCGCTGCCCCTTTGCGGCCAGCGATTTGATGGGAGAGCTCACGGGTCATTTCAGGGGTGCAGAACTCGGCTAAGCCATGGATATCGCCCGAATCCCAGATCGCCTGCAATTTGGTGAATTGTTCACGCGCAACGTTGACGAACTGTGCAATTTCCGTGTCCGTAATCGAAGGCTCCATGGCAGGGGCCGACGCCACCCCGGCCGGGGCGCCTGCTGTGGTGTTCACAGAGGGATGAGATGCCGCAGGCCACTGGACATTACTCGGGCGCGCTTCAGCGCCAAGATCATTACCACCGTATCCAGACTTGGCCATGGCCGGCTGACCGTAGCCGCCCGCCTGGGCCGCACGACGTGCCGACAAAATTCGGAAGAGCGCAAACACGGCCACGACCGCCAACAGGATCAGCATCAAGCTCATGAGCTCTTCGCCGAAACCTAGATAAGAGGCCAGCGCCGCGAGACCCAATCCCGCCGCAATTCCGGCCAAAGGACCCATCCAGCTGCTCCGTGCAGGCTGAGCCGCCGCCGGGCTTGCCGCGGCCGGTTTCGCCGCCTGTTGACCCTGGGGAGCCGCCTGGGGCGCGGACTGAGGCTGTGCAGGTTTGGCAGGAATGGTGCCCGGTTTTGCCCCTTGAGAGGGCGCCACACGACCGATATTGCCGCCGCCACCCAAACGCTTGGCCTCGGCCTCTAGCATGGGAGCACCGACTAAAAAACCTGCTGTTGCAATCGCTAACCACTTGGTCTTTTTCACGTTCCTGTCTCCTGAAAACCTGTGCTGAAAAATTTAGATCTTGATGGCCTGATGAAGGGCGACCACGCCCGCGGTCATGGTGCTAAAGCGCACAACATCGAACCCGGCATCGCGCAGCATCTGGGCAAGCTCTTCTGGCCCGGGGTGCATGCGAATGGACTCGGCCAGATAACGATAACTGGCCTCATCGTTGGCAATCCGTTTGCCTAGCCATGGCAATACCTTAAATGAATAGACGTCATAGATTTTCTCTAATGGGGTCGCCACTTTGGAAAACTCTAAGACCATCAATTTGCCGCCGGGTTTCAACACGCGGTGCATTTGTTTCAAGGCGGCGGCCTTGTCGGTCATGTTGCGAAGCCCAAAGGCAACCGTCACTAGGTCAAATTCAGCTTCGGGAAAGGGCAAGTGCTCTGCATCGCAGACCACCGCCTGAGTGGGGTAGCCTGCATCGATCAGGCGATTGCGACCGCGCGCCAACATCTGGTCGTTAATATCGGTCATCACGACCTTGCCGTGGGGGCCCACCTTCTTGGCAAAGGCCAGCGCCAGATCCCCTGTACCGCTGGCGACATCGAGCACTTTTTGGCCAGCACGGACATTAGCCTGAGAAATGGTCATGGCCTTCCAGATGCGGTGCAGCCCCCCCGACATGACATCGTTCATGATGTCGTAGCGCGCGGCGACCGAATCGAACACGCGGGCAACCCGCTTGGCCTTCTCCCCAGTGGGGACCTCTTCAAACCCGAAATGTGTGGTGTCGGTCATACCTTGATTCTAGTGGCTTCCGCAGCCCCCAGAACCACAGCCGGGCTTTCCACAACCCCCGCCACCCTGGGCCATCTCAGAAAAATCGGGCTCACGCGATGCGCCCGACTGGGTGAGCCTGGCCAGGTAGTCGGCCCATAGGGCGTCCTGGTTTTCGCCCAGCCAGTGGATGTAGTCCCAGGTGAAAATTCCGGATTCGTGGCCATCGCTGAACTTTGGTTTGACGGCATAGTGGCCCACCGGCTCCAAGGACTCGATGATCACGTGTTTCTTGCCCACCTGGAGGGTTTCCTGGCCCGGGCCGTGGCCCATCACCTCGGCCGACGGCGAGTAGACCCGCATAAGCTCAAACGGGATACGGTGCTCAACGCCATCGTCGTAGCCGACTTCGAGCACCTTGGATTTAACGTGCACGGTAAGAGAGGAAGGAGTGGCCATGCCGATGTCACCTTTTCGTCATGTTGCTGAAATAAAGTGCTACAGAATTTGAAGTTAGGATGACAGAAATTCAAGCCCAAAACCCTTGGGACTTGTACCGTGATTCAGGCGATCTACCCCATGCAAAGCACCATTTTAGTGGTCGAAGATGAACCCGCGATTGCAGAGCTGCTCTCGGTGAATCTTGGTTTTGCGGGCCACAAGGTCATGATCGCCGGTGATGCCGAAGCCGCCATGGCCATGATTGCCACCGAACTGCCCGACCTGGTGCTGCTGGACTGGATGTTGCCCGGCATGTCGGGAGTCCGTCTAGCCAAGAAGTTGCGTGCCGAAGATCGCACCCGGGACGTGCCCATCATCATGCTGACGGCACGCACCGACGAAACCGATAAGGTGGAAGGACTAGAGACCGGGGCCGACGACTACATCACCAAGCCCTTCTCGCCAAAAGAACTGATGGCCCGCATCAAGGCCGTGATGCGCCGCAGGGCGCCGCAGTTGACCAATGACACCGTGGCGCTCGGGGGCCTCAAGCTGGATCCGATCACCCACCGCCTGTGGGGCAAGGTGGCGGCCGATGATGTGGCGATCGACCTGGGCCCCACCGAGTTTCGTTTATTGCACTTTTTTATGACCCACCCCGAGCGAGTGCACAGCCGAACGCAACTGCTGGATCAGGTCTGGGGCGATCACGTGTTTGTCGAGGAACGCACGGTCGATGTCCACATTCGACGGTTGCGCAAGGCCCTGGAGCCCACCGGTCATGACGCGGTGATTGAGACCGTGCGGGGAAGCGGCTACCGATTTAGCGCCTAAACCCTCGGCCCGCCACGGGTGATAATTCCGGCCATGACCGGATTCTGGATTCGCATCGGGTTTTACTTGATCGGGATTGCCACCCTCGGGTGGTTCTTCGGCGCCATTGGCGAGCCCCGTGACGGCTGGGTCGTGGCCGTGATCTTGCTGGGCATTTGGGTGGTCTATCAGTTGTACTACCTGCGAAAGACCATGCGATGGCTGGAGGATTTTCGGCTGGATAACGTTCCCCACGGATCGGGGGCCTGGGATCTGCTGTATTCCAAGATCTACCGGTTAGCCAAGTCGGGGGAGCATCAACGTCAGCAGCTTGCCGAGACGCTTAAGGACTTTCGCAGTGCCACCGAGGCCATGCCCGATGGCGTGGTGACCCTGGACGAGGACAATCAGATCATCTACGCCAACGAACAGGCCGAAGATCAGCTGGGGATCAGTAACGAAAAGGACATGGGGCGTAATCTGATTAATATCGTGCGCCATCCGGATTTTGTAAGTTACTTAAACAGCAGCGATTGGGAACGGCCCATCGTGCTGCGCGGGGTGCGGGATCCAGGGCGTGTGCTGCAAGTCCAATCAATCCCTTACGGCACCCGTCAGCGCCTGCTGATGACGCGAGACATTACCCAGTTGGATCGCTTAGAGACCACACGGCGTGATTTTGTGGCCAATGTTTCTCACGAATTAAAAACCCCGCTCACGGTCTTATCCGGGTTTCTGGAAACCCTTCGGGAGCTGCCTGTGACCGAGGAGCAACGCCATCAGTATTTAGGGCTCATGCACTCCCAGGCGCATCGGATGCAAAACATAGTGGAAGATCTGCTGGTGCTCTCGAAATTGGAGTCCACGACCACCCCCGCTCAGGATGACCGGGTTTTAATGACCGCCATGATGGAGCGGCTCGTCAACGATGCCAGTAGCATGAGCCGCGATCAGCATCGCATCACGGTATGTATGACTAGCGAATCGGTCATACGCGGAGCCGAAGATGAGCTGGCCAGTGCATTTTCGAACCTGGTGAGTAACGCAGTCCGCTATACCCCTGCCAACGGCACGATCACCCTGGGCTGGTCGGTGAACCCGGACGGTTGCGGAGTATTTTCCGTGACCGATACCGGCCCCGGCATCGAGTCACAACATCTTCCGCGGCTCACCGAGCGGTTTTACCGCGTGGACCGCAGTCGCAGCCGAGACACCGGAGGAACGGGCCTGGGCTTGGCCATCGTAAAACACGTGGCGACTCGGCATCAGGCCCAGTTGGTGATTGACAGTGAGGTGGGGAAAGGCAGCTGCTTTTCGCTGGTATTTCCCACTAAACGGATTCAATCAGCCTAACCGACCGAACGATAGTCCTAGACCAAGACCCGCTCAATACCGCCCGCGTTCGCGGCAGACACATAACGCTGCAGCCACTCGATGCCCAGAATGTGTTTGGCTAACTCCACCACAATGTAATCGGCATCCACCGCGACATCTTCGGAATATCGGCTCAGCCCCTGCAGGCATGAGGGGCAGGAGGTCAGGATCTTGACCGAAGTATCGCGGCCCGATTCGTCGCGCAGCTTGGCCGCGGCCTGGCGCATTTCCTCTTCCTTGCGAAAACGCACCTGGGTCGACACATCGGGACGGGTCACGGCCAATGTGCCGGACTCGCCACAGCAACGATCGTTTTTCTCGATCTTGCCGTTGATCTCGCTATTGATCAGCGTATTGACCACCTTCAGTGGCTGATGCTGTTTCATGGGGCTGTGGCAGGGATCGTGGTACATGTAGCGCATGCCCGTGACATCGCCTAAGCGCACCCCTTTTTCCAACAGATATTCGTGAATATCCAGAATGCGGCATCCCGGAAAAATCTTTTCAAACTCATAACCCGATAACTGGTCATTACAGGTGCCACAGGAGACCACTACGGTTTTAATGTCCAGATAGTTCAAGGTGTTGGCCACACGATGGAACAACACCCGGTTATCGGTGATGATCTTTTCGGCTTTATCAAACTGCCCGGCACCGCGTTGCGGATAACCGCAGCACAGGTAACCCGGTGGCAGTACGGTCTGCACGCCCACGTGCCAGAGCATGGCCTGCGTGGCCAGTCCCACCTGGGAAAACAGGCGCTCCGAACCACACCCAGGGAAATAGAACACGGCCTCGGAGTCCACACTGGTGGCCACCGGATTGCGGATGATGGGCACGTAGTTGGCATCCTCGATGTCCAGCAAGGCCCGCGCCGTTTTCTTGGGCAGATTACCCGGCATCTTTTTATTAATGAAGTGAATCACCTGTTCGCGCATCGGTGCCCGACCCAAGGTGGCGGGCGGCTTGGCGGTTTGGGCTTTGGCAAACCCCTTTAGTACATCGTTGGCCAAACGCTGCGCCTTATACCCCCACTCGATCATGCCGGTGCGCAGCAGATGGATGGTCTGCGGATTCGTGGCGTTCAGAAAAAGCATGGACGCCGCCGCACCAGGGTTGAATTTCTTCTTGCCCATCTTGCGCAAGAGATTACGCATGCTCATGGACACGTTGCCGAAATCAATGTCGACCGGGCAGGGCGTGACGCACTTATGGCAGACGGTGCAATGGTCGGCGACATCACTGAACTCATCCCAGTGCTTGATCGATACACCGCGGCGTGTCTGCTCTTCATAAAGGAATGCTTCGATCAGAAGCGAAGTGGCCAGAATCTTGTTGCGCGGCGAATACAGCAGATTGGCGCGGGGAACATGCGTAGCGCACACAGGTTTGCATTTGCCGCAGCGCAGGCAATTCGCAAAGGAGTCGGCGATCGATCCGATATCCGACTGCTGCATGATCAGGCTCTCAGCGCCCATCAGTCCAAACGAGGGGGTGTAGGCGTTTTCGAGATTACCCCCACGCAACAGCTTGCCCGCGTTGAAATGCTGCTTGGGGTCCACCGTGTTCTTGTAGTCCGCAAAGGCCTTGAGCTCTCCCTCGGACAAAAAGTCCATCTTGGTAATCCCAATGCCATGCTCACCGGAGATCACGCCATCCAAGGACTTGGCAATGTCCATGATGCGGGCCACGGCGCGATGGGCCTCTTGCAGCATGTCGTAATCATCGGAGTTCACCGGAATATTGGTGTGGACATTGCCATCCCCCGCATGCATATGCAGGGCAACAAAGACACGGGAACGCAACACCGACTGATGGGTCGACTCGATTCTTTCCATCAATGGCGCAAAGGCGGTGCCCCCAAAAATCCCACGCAACGGCTCGCGCAGCTCACGTTTCCAGGACACACGGATCTGGTGTTCTTGCACCAGATCCACCACGCGGCAGGCCGGCTGCCGATGCAGCCGCTCCTCTAACGCCGATGACGACAGATCGAAGCCGTGCTCTGAGAGCTGCGGCTTCACCTGGGCCACCGGATCATAAAGATGGCTGAGTAGAAACGACCAGCGTGCGCTCACGCGATCAAAGAGTGCACTGGCTAGCTCTGTGCGCCGAGCGAGATCGTCTTCCAGGGTCTGACCGGTCACCTGATCGATCGGGTGCAGGTGGGTGGCCGGCCAAGGGCTGGTCAACAAGCCACGAAATGCAGCGATGGTTTTTAGCTTATTGCCAATCGAGAGTTCGATGTTGATGTGCTCAATCGCATTGGTGTATTCGCCCATGCGCTCCAGCGGAATGACCACATCTTCATTGATCTTGAAGGCATTGGTATGGCGTGCGATGGCCGCGGTGCGGGCACGCTCTGACCAGAATGCTTTTCGCGCCTCTGGCGAAATCGCCACAAACCCCTCACCGGCATGGCCATTGGCCAGACGAATTACTTCCGAGGCCGCCTTGGCCACGGCCTGATCATCGTCCCCCACGATGTCGCCAATCAACACCATCTTGGGCATGGATCCGCGCTTACTCTTGGTGCCGTAACCCACGGCACGCAGGTAACGCTCATCCAAGTGCTCTAATCCCGCCAAGAGCGCGCCGCCCGGTCTTTGATCCAGGTGGTTCTTGATTTCCACAATCGATGGCACCGCGTCCTGGGCGTTACCAAAAAACTCAAGGCATACCGTGCGGATATGTTTGGGCATACGATGCAAGACCCATCGGCTACTGGTGATCAGGCCATCGCAGCCTTCTTTTTGAATACCCGGTAGACCGCCCAAGACCTTGTCGGTCACATCCTTGCCCAGACCCAGGCGGCGAAAGCGCCAGCCTTCGAGCTGAATGGTTTCCTTACGGATCGGCGCGCCCCGCATGGTTCCCGAGACACCCGCGGCTGCGGACCCCGGTACAAACTGCTCGGGCGCGAACCAGGCCAGCTCAAACTCGGCCCAGGGACTGTCGTGGATCTTGCCCATGTTGTGATGGATACGCGTGACTTCCAGCCAATTGCCCTGGGGGTCCACCATGCGCCACCAGGCGAGGTTATCGATCGCGGTGCCCCAGAGCACCGCCTTCTTGCCGCCGGCGTTCATGGCGATATTGCCGCCCACACACGAGGCATCGGCGGATGTGGGATCCACGGCAAACACCAGACCAGCGGCATCGGCGGCATCGGACACGCGGCGTGTCACCACACCGGCACCACTGAAAATGGTGGCCACCGCATCCTGCACCCCAGGCAAGGCGACGCGCTCGACCGGGCCAAGGCTTTCTAATTTCTCGGTGTTAATCACTGCGGAGCGGGCCGTGAGCGGAACCGCGCCACCGGTGTATCCCGTGCCGCCCCCCCGCGGAATGATAGTGAGTCCGGCCTCGATACAGCCTTTCACTAAGGCGGGAATCTCGGCCTCGGTGTCCGGCGTGAGCACAACAAACGGATACTCCACACGCCAGTCGGTGGCATCGGTCACATGCGAGACCCGCGATAAGCCATCGAACTTGATGTTATCGGCGGCCGTTGCACGACCAAGCGCTTTACGCACACGTTTACGCAGTTTAGCGGTGTCATCGAACTGGGCATCAAACTGCCCCACGGCCGTGCGGGCCAACTCCAAGAGTTTCCCGACCTTATCGGAAAACGCGCCATCGCCGCGACGACGATCAATTTCAGAGAGCCGATGATGAAGCGCCTCGATCAGTTGACGACGACGCTTTGGGTTATCCAATAAATCGTCTTGCAGATACGGATTGCGGCTCACGGCCCAGATGTCGCCCAACACCTCGTAGAGCATGCGGGCAGAACGGCCCGTCTTGCGCTCGGTGCGCAGTTCCGAGATCAATGCCCACCCCTCTACGCCCAAGACGCGCAGAACGATCTCGCGATCGGAAAACGAGGTGTAGTTGTAGGGAATCTCGCGATGCCGAGCCGGGTTACGGGCGGCGTCGGCACGATCCAATTGGGCAAGAATGATGGGGTTCAGCGGGGCGTTCATAAGGCCGAAAAGTGTATCAGGCGCAACTTGGGTTATAACATGGCCATGGGAGCCGATTACCTTAGAAAAATACTGACTGCCCGGGTCTATGACGTGGCCCAGGAAACCCCTTTAGAGCATGCCAAGGGGCTATCGCGCCGACTGCATAACCGGGTGCTCTTAAAACGTGAGGACATGCAGCCCGTCTTCTCGTTCAAGTTGCGTGGGGCCTACAACAAAATGGCCCATCTGCGCCCCGAACAGATCCAGAAAGGGGTCATTGCGGCATCGGCCGGCAATCATGCCCAAGGGGTTGCGCTCTCGGCCCGTCGAATGGGATGCCGAGCGGTGATCGTGATGCCCGTGACCACTCCCGCGGTCAAAATCGAGGCTGTGAAAGCCCTTGGCGGCGAAGTGGTGTTGTTCGGCGACTCGTATTCCGATGCCTACCAGCATGCCATCGAGGTGCAGCAGGCCGAAGGCCTGAACTTTGTGCATCCGTTTGACGATCCCGACGTGATTGCGGGCCAGGGCACGATCGCTATGGAACTGCTGCAACAGCACCAGGAACCGATCGATGCGGTGTTTGTGGCCATTGGCGGCGGCGGCTTGATTGGAGGGATATCTGCCTATATCAAGCAGGTGCAGCCCGAGACCCAAGTGATCGGCGTGCAGATGACGGACTCGGATGCCATGGCCCGATCATTGAAGGCCGGCAAACCGATTCGTCTCGAGGAAGTGGGCCTGTTTTCCGATGGCACGGCCGTAAAACAAGTTGGGGACGAAACCTTTCGCTTGTGTCAGAAATTTGTGGATGACATTGTGCTGGTGGATACCGATGCGGTATGCGCCGCCATCAAAGATGTGTTTGAGGACTCCCGTGCGATTCTAGAGCCCGCCGGGGCCCTGGCCATTGCCGGCATGAAGCATTGGGTGGCCCGCGAGGGCGTTCAGGATCAAACCCTGGTTGCGATTGCCTGTGGCGCCAACATGAACTTTGACCGGCTGCGTTTTGTCAGCGAGCGGGCCGAGATCGGTGAGCAACGGGAGGCGGTCTTTGCCGTGACCATTCCCGAAGAACGCGGAAGTTTCAAACGGTTTTGTGAAAGTATCGGGAATCGCAATGTCACAGAGTTCAATTACCGGATTGCAGATGCCCATGCCGCCCACATCTACGTGGGCATTCAGATTCGTAACCGGCAAGAGGCCCATGAGATTGCAACGGGGTTTGAGAGCGCGGGATTTAAGACACTCGATCTGACCGATGATGAGTTAGGTAAATTGCATCTTCGTCACATGGTGGGCGGCCGATCGGCCTTGGCAAGAAGCGAGCGCTTGTTTCGATTCGAGTTTCCGGAGCGGCCCGGTGCATTGATGCGGTTTTTGTCCAGCATGCATCCGGACTGGAATATTTCGCTCTTTCATTACCGCAATCACGGGGCCGACTATGGCCGAATTCTGGTGGGCATACAGGTGCCCAACCAGGATGAAGCGGCACTGCAGCGATTTATGAAAGAACTCGGCTATCCCCACTGGGAAGAAACCCAACACCCCGGGTATCGCCTGTTCCTGTCATCGCCCTAAGGGGCCATCGTTTCAACAACGTCAGACTATTTCACTGTCAAAAAGTCTGACATCCTGCTCGGCGATTGCTTGGATTTTCGTGATCTGAACTTGTACTGCTGAGAACACCGCTACGCTCATTCCTTTCCATTATTAAGGAGTAAGCGTGCGCGTGGCCATCGTGGACGATGATCGATCCCAGTGTGCGCTCGTCCAGCGCACGTGCGAAGCCCATGGCATGGGGGTTACCCCTTTTTTATTAGGACGGCCGTTTCTGCGTCATGCCGCGATGGCGTCATTCGATCTGGCCTTCATTGATCTGCGGCTGCCCGATATCCACGGGTTTGATCTGTTGTGCGAATTGCAGACGCAATCGGAACGACTGGCGCGCCGCACACCGGCCATCGTGGTGACCGGTGTGGCCGATACGCCCAGCATGCAGCGTGCCTTTGAATGTGGTGCGAAAGACTTTGTCACTAAGCCCATTTGCGGGGATGCTTTAATGATCCGGGCTCGTGCGGTGATGCGGCAGATGCAACCCCGGCTCTTTGAAGATGCGCCCATCGGCGCGGGGCCCTTGGTATTGAACCTGGCCACCCAACAAATCCTGATTGATGGGGCCGAGGCACACTTGAGTCGCAAGGAATTCAAGATCCTGTGGCTATTGGCACGTCAGGCGGGTCGGATCGTGACCCGGACCGAACTCGCCCGTCTGGTGTGGGGTGCGCCCTTATCGTCCACGTCCAGAACAATCGATGCCCATGTGGCAAGACTGCGCAAGAAGCTTGACCTGGATCGTCGGGCCAGAATTCGCCTGCTTCCGGTCTATGGGGTGGGTTACCGACTGGATGTTTTCTCGTAAAATCGGGCGACCCCATTGATTTTATTGACGAATGCAGCTGATTACCCTGGGCCTGAATCATCAATCGGCTCCCTTATCCCTTCGCGAACGGCTCGCCTTTCCGGGTGAAACCCTGCGCGACGGGCTCAATGAACTGCGCTCGAGTCTGCGTCAGGCTGCTCCAGAGCAAGCGTTACTCTCCACCTGCAACCGTACGGAGATGTATTTAGCCGCTGAAAATTTTAATCAGGCCAAGGGACAGGCCCTTGATTGGTTAGCATGGAAGTCGGGCACCCCAGAGCGGGAACTGACCCCACACCTGTATCAACTGCCCGATGACAAGGCCGTGCGGCATGCGTTTCGCGTGGCCTGCGGTCTGGACTCCATGGTGTTGGGCGAACCCCAGATTCTGGGGCAAATGAAACTGGCGGCACGCGAAGCCCAAGAGGCCGGCTGCCTGGGCACTCACCTGCACCATTTATTTCAGCAGGCGTTTTCGGTCGCGAAGGAAGTCCGAACCACCACCGAGATCGGATTGCATTCGGTATCAATGGCCGCCGCCGCTGTGAAACTGGCGCAGCGCATTTTCGGTGATTTAGCCCACACCAAGGTGTTGTTCATCGGGGCCGGTGAAATGATTCAACTCACGGCCACGCACTTTGCCGCCCAACATCCCAAGCAGATCACGGTGGCCAATCGCACGCTTGATCGCGGACAGGTGCTGGCCCATGAATTTAACGGCGAGGCCATTGCGCTGGCCGAACTGCCCTTGCGCATGCACGAGTTCGATATTGTGGTGAGCTGCACCGCGAGCACCCTGCCCATTATCGGACTGGGGATGATTGAGCGTGCCCTTAAACAGCGCCGACATCGCCCGATGTTCTTGGTGGACCTGGCCGTGCCGCGCGATATTGAACGGGAAGTGGCCGAACTGGACGACGCATTTTTGTACACGGTCGATGATCTGGGCGAACTGATCAAAGAAGGGGTGCAGGCACGACAGGATGCCGTGCTTCAGGCCGAAGCCATCATTGATCACGGGGTGCAAAACTTTATTGAGTGGCGCGAGTCCCGGGCGCATGTGCCCATCATTCGTGCACTGGCCGAGCATGCCGAAGAAGTGCAGGCCGGTGAGCTGGCCTTGGCCAAAAAGCGTCTGGCCAAGGGAGAGGACGTGGAATCGGTATTGAAATCACTGGCCCATGGGTTGTCGCAGAAATATCTGCACGGCGCCTATAGTCAGTTACACCACATGGGCCACTTAGATGCCCAGACCCGCGAACACAAGACCGAACTTATTCGTGATGTGTTCGGCTTAAAAAACAATACTTCCCGGAATCATTAGATGAAACCCAGCCTGCTGGCAAAGCTCCAGCAGCTGGCCGAACGCCTTGAGGCGGTCGACCGTCTGCTCTCGGAGCCCGATAGCGCACAACGCATGGATGAGTTTCGAAA
>JBMSML010000030.1:0-15016 GCA_049421125.1 Burkholderiaceae bacterium | reverse complement strand
ATAGTGCCTCCATGTCGTTGATCCGGACGTGGTTTCCCGCACAGGCCCAGGCGCGTGGTCAGGCGTTTTACACGATGGCGTCGTATGGCTTAGGGGGATCCTTGGGCGGGATCGCGGCCGGTTGGTTGTGGGAGGCGGTATCGCCGGAATTTAGCTTTTTGGCGGCGGCACTTGTCGCTGCTTTAGGTGTTTTTGTAGCCTCCTGGGCTTTGCGAACGCCCGGCAGCACGCCCGCGCCGTAGCGCCTCAGCAAAGGCATAATGACAGGTTTCCGACGCTTCATTTGCCCTCAGGAACCCGCTATGTCAGGACGCACGCTATACGACAAACTTTGGGATGAACATGTGGTTCATCAGGAGGCAGATGGCACCTGCCTCATTTATATCGATCGTCATTTGGTGCACGAGGTCACCAGCCCTCAGGCCTTTGAGGGTCTGGAGATGGCCGGCCGTGGTCTATGGCGCAATTCCGCCAATCTGGCCGTGGTGGATCACAACGTGCCGACCACAGACCGCTCGCAAGGCATTGCCGATCCGGTCTCCCGTTTGCAGGTCGAGACACTCGATGCCAATGCGAAGAAGTTTAATGTCACGTATTTCAACATTCAGGATCACCGACAGGGCATCGTCCATGTGATTGGGCCCGAACAGGGCGCCACCCTGCCGGGCATGACCGTGGTCTGTGGTGATTCGCACACCAGCACGCACGGCGCCTTCGGATGCCTGGCACACGGCATTGGCACATCCGAAGTGGAGCATGTATTGGCCACACAGTGCCTGCTGCAGAAAAAAGCCAAACGCATGCTCGTGCGCGTGGACGGAGCATTGCCCCTCGGTGTCACCGCCAAAGACATCGTGTTGGCGGTCATTGGAAAAATTGGCACGGCCGGCGGCACGGGTTATGCCGTCGAGTTCGGTGGCAGTGCCATTCGCGGGCTTTCGATGGAAGGCCGCATGACCATCTGCAATATGGCCATTGAAGCCGGTGCGCGGGCCGGCATGGTGGCAGTGGACGATAAAACCATTGCGTATGTGAAAGACCGGCCGCTCTCGCCCACGGGTGCCGACTGGGACAAGGCGGTCACGTATTGGAAGACCTTGCATTCGGATGCGGATGCGCAGTTTGATCGGATCGTCGAGCTGCAGGCGAGCGCCATTGAGCCACAGGTCACCTGGGGCACGTCGCCGGAGATGGTGTTGCCGGTGGGCGCAGCCGTTCCGGATCCGCAGCGGGAGTCGGACCCCACGCGACGCGAGGGCATGGAGCGGGCACTGCAGTACATGGGGCTCATGGCCAACACACCGCTCACCGAGATCAAGGTGGATAAGGTGTTCATCGGATCGTGCACCAATTCCCGGATTGAGGACCTGCGTGCTGCAGCGGCTGTGATCAAAGGCCGAAAAAAGGCCGCCAATGTGAAATTGGCGCTGGTCGTGCCGGGTTCCGGACTGGTGAAAGCGCAGGCGGAGCAAGAGGGATTGGATGTGGTGTTTAAGGCCGCCGGCTTTGAGTGGCGGGAGCCAGGATGCTCCATGTGTCTTGCCATGAATGCCGATCGACTGGAAGCGGGCGAGCGCAGTGCATCCACGTCGAACCGCAACTTTGAGGGTCGGCAGGGCGCAGGGGGCCGCACCCACTTGGTGTCGCCGGCCATGGCGGCAGCGGCAGCCCTCGCTGGACATTTTGTCGACGTGCGTTCCTATTGAACGCGCGACCGTGACTGAACAGGAAACCTTATGAAACCATTGAATCTGCATCGTGGCCGGGTCGCGCCCATGGATCGCGCCAATGTCGATACCGACGCCATCATCCCCAAACAGTTTTTAAAGTCGATCAAGCGCAGCGGTTTCGGGCCGCATTTGTTTGATGCCTGGCGTTATGAAGACGAGGGTCAGCCCGGCATGGAGTGCACTAGGCGTCCATTGCGCAAGGATTTTGTGCTGAATCAGCCGCGCTATCAGGGTGCGAGCATTCTGTTGGCGCGACAGAATTTCGGATGCGGATCGAGCCGTGAGCATGCGCCGTGGGCGCTGGAGGATTTCGGATTCCGCGTGCTGATCGCACCGTCATATGCAGACATTTTCTTTAATAACTGTTTTAAAAATGGAATCTTGCCGGTCGTGCTGGCGGATGCCGATGTCGAAGCCTTGTTCCAGAAAACACAGGCCACGGAAGGATTCGAGCTTCAGGTCAACCTGGACGCCCAGACCGTGTCCACTCTGGACGGAAGTTTTACCCGCTCCTTTGACGTAGAACCCTTTCGCAAGCACTGCCTGATTCATGGCTTGGATGACATTGGGTTAACGCTTCAGCATGCCGACAAAATCAAGGCATTTGAGGCCAAGCGCTTGGCGGATAAGCCGTGGCTGGGCACCGACCTTCATCGCGTGATGGACCGTCCATCATGAAAAAAAGTCTCACGATTGCGGTTCTCCCTGGTGATGGCATCGGGCCCGAGATCACGCGGCAGGCGGTGCGCGTGCTGACACGGTTGTCCGAGCAGGGGATGTTTGACCTGAGCCTGCAAGAGGCTCCCGTTGGAGGTGCGGGTTATCGCGCCAGCGGACACCCCTTGCCGGGGCCCACCTTGCAGCTGGCCAAACAGGCCGATGCCATCTTGTTCGGTGCGGTGGGGGATTTCAGTCTGGATCACCTGGCCCGTGAACTGCGTCCTGAGCAGGCCATCTTGGGATTGCGCAAGGAATTGCAGCTGTTTGCCAATCTGCGACCGGCCACGATTTTTCCGGAGTTGGCCGATGCTTCTACTCTGAAGCCCGAGGTGGTATCCGGCATGGACATCATGATCATTCGTGAACTCACCGGCGACATTTATTTTGGGAAGCCTCGGGGTATTCGCATTCTGGAGAATGGCGAGCGCGAGGGATTCGACACCATGGTGTACCGCGAGAGCGAAATCGCTCGGATTGCCCATGTGGCGTTTCAGGCGGCGCAAAAGCGCGGCAAACGGCTTTGTTCGGTGGACAAGGCCAATGTCCTGGAGACCACCCAGTTGTGGCGCGATGTGGTGACGGAGGTGGCCAAGGACTATCCCGATGTCGCATTGACCCACATGTATGTGGATAACGCCGCGATGCAGCTGCTCAAAAATCCGAAGCAGTTTGACGTCATGGTGACGGGCAATATGTTTGGCGATATTTTGTCCGACGAGGCATCGATGTTGACCGGATCGATCGGGATGCTGCCCTCGGCGTCACTGGATGCCCACCACAAGGGCCTGTACGAACCCATTCATGGATCGGCGCCGGACATTGCCGGAAAAAATCTTGCTAATCCGCTGGCCACGATTTTGTCGGCGGCCATGATGCTGCGCTACAGTTTTGGCTTGGCCGATGCGGCCAGTGCGGTCGAGGTGGCGGTGCGCAAGACCTTGGCATCTGGCGTGGCCACGGGGGACATCTTCCGTGAGGGTTGCACCCGAGTGGGCACCGATGCCATGGGCGACGCGGTGTTGAAGGCATTAGGCTAATCGATACGAGAAATAATCATGAAAAAAGTCGGTTTGGTGGGCTGGCGCGGTATGGTGGGATCGGTGCTCATGCAGCGCATGCAGCAGGAAAATGATTTTGCTTTAATTGAGCCGGTGTTTTTCAGCACCTCGAATGCGGGCGGCGCAGCCCCTGCGTTTGCGAAATCCAATGAGCCATTGAAATCGGCCACGGATATCGCCGCCCTAAAGGCCATGGACATTGTCATCACCTGCCAAGGGGGCGATTACACCAAAGAGGTGTTTCCGAAGCTGCGTGCCGCCGGCTGGCAGGGGCATTGGATTGACGCGGCCAGTGCACTGCGCATGGACAGTGATGCCGTCATCATTTTGGATCCGGTGAACCGGGCGGTGATCGATGCGGCGCTGGCCAAGGGGGGCAAAAACTGGATCGGTGGAAACTGCACGGTCAGCCTGATGCTGATGGCCATGGGCGGACTCTTTCGTGAGCATCTTGTGGAGTGGGTCAGTGCCATGACTTATCAGGCGGCCTCCGGTGCCGGTGCACAGAACATGCGGGAACTGCTCGCTCAGATGGGCCAACTGCATCGGCTGGTCGAGCATGAGTTGGCCGATCCGTCATCGGCGATTTTGGACATCGATCGTAAGATCAGTGAGTGCCTGCGCCATCGGGATCTGCCCGTTGAGAATTTCCGTGGGGTTCCCCTGGCCGGCAGCCTGATTCCGTGGATTGATGTACCGGTTGACCATGGACAAAGCAAAGAGGAGTGGAAGGGCGGCGCGGAAGCCAACAAGATTCTGGGTAAACCGGCGTTTCGTTCTCCCGGCTCAATTCCGATCGATGGGTTGTGCGTGCGTATCGGTGCCATGCGCTGTCACTCCCAGGCGCTTACGGTCAAGATGACTAAAAATGTGCCGCTCGATGAGATCAACGAGATTCTTGCCAGCGCGAATGATTGGGTGCGCGTGATTCCCAATGAGCGCGAGCGCACCGAGCGTGAGTTGTCGCCGGCGGTGGTCAGCGGCACGATGCAGGTGCCCGTGGGCCGTTTGCACAAAATGGCCATGGGCCCCGAGTACCTGGCGGCCTTTACGGTGGGCGATCAGTTGCTCTGGGGTGCAGCCGAACCGTTGCGCCGAATGCTTCGGATTCTGCTTGACTAGACTCGCACTCGGCCTGGAGTACGACGGCACCGATTGGAATGGCTGGCAGACCCAGCCCAACGGCCAAACGGTCCAGGATCAGCTAGAAACCGCCATTGCCCAGTTCACGGGCAGCGCCCATCCCACGACCTGCGCAGGCCGCACGGATGCGGGTGTCCATGCACGGGGGCAGGTCGTGCACATCGACACCACGATTGACCGCGCGGACTGGAACTGGGTGCGCGGATTAAATGCCTTGCTCCCATCGAGTATCTCGGTGGGCTGGGCCCGCCATGTATCCGATGGGTTTCATGCCCGCTATTCGGCGGTTTCACGGGAGTACTGCTACCGCATGTATTGCTCGCCGGTACGTTCACCATTGCAGGACCGTTTCTCGGTCTGGAGTTTTCGGTCCTTGGATGTCGCGCGCATGCGTGAGGCGGCGCATATGGTGATGGGAGAGCATGACTTCAGCGCCTTTCGTTCGGCCGAATGCCAAGCGGCCTCTCCCGTGCGGACCATTGATCTTTTCGATATCACCCCGAATCACACCCAGATCGAATTTCGGATCCGAGGTAATGCGTTTTTGCACCACATGGTGCGTAACCTGATCGGGTCCATCGTCGAGGTGGGTCGCGGTGCGCAACCGGTGGAGTGGATGGGCCAGGTGCTGGTCTCACGAGATCGGCGTCTGGCCGCCCGAACATTTCCTGCCCAGGGCCTGTGCCTCACCCATGTCGAGTACGATTCGCAGTTATTACCGGAACAAGCATGCGAACCCGAATTAAAGTCTGCGGAATAACCCGCGAAGAGGATCTGGATGCGGCGGTGGCTGCCGGCGTGGATGCGATCGGTTTCGTTTTTTACGAAAAGAGTCCGCGTGCGGTGTCATTGCAGCAGGCCCGGCGCCTGGTGCGACGTCTCCCGGCCTGGGTGGCCAGCGTGGGGCTCTTTGTCAATGCACCACGGGCCATGGTTGCGCAGGTGGCCGATCAGGTGGGGTTGTCCCACCTGCAATTCCATGGCGATGAGCCACCCGAAGACTGCGGCGGATTTGGACGCCCGGTGATCAAGGCGCTGCGGTTGTCCACCGGGTCGGCACGACAGCCCTCATCAGCAGGCGCGGCATTCCCCGGCCCGGTATCGGAGGCGCATCTGGCCACACTGGCCGATCGGGTCGCCGCCTACGTGGATTGTCAGGCCATCTTGTTCGATGCGGACAGTGCGGGTTTTGGCGGAAGCGGACAGTCGTTTGATTGGGCCGCTCTGGCCGGGGCATTCTCCAAAGCCCCCGGCCTTGGGGCCACCTGGGTACTCTCCGGAGGGCTAGAATCCGACAATGTTGGAGAAGCGATCGCCCAGTTGGCGCCCCCCTGTGTGGATGTGAGCAGCGGGGTAGAGCGCCTGGAGGCCGGCGGGCCCGTAAAAGGCATCAAAGACGCAACGCGTATTGCCCAGTTTGTGGCCGCCGTTCGGGCGGCGGATCAACACTCAGCATCATGAAACCAAACGACCTTCCGAAAACCGAGCCTTATCACTACCCCGATGCCCGCGGCCATTTCGGCCCGTATGGGGGCAGTTTCGTGTCCGAGACCTTGACCCAGGCGCTCGAGGAACTCCGTCAGGCCTATGCCCACTATCAGCAGGATCCGGAGTTCTTAGAAGAGTTTCACCGTGAACTGAAACATTTCGTGGGGCGACCAAGCCCGATCTATCACGCCAAGCGCTGGTCGGAGATGCTGGGCGGTGCGCAGATCTATTTCAAACGGGAAGATCTGAACCATACGGGGGCCCACAAGGTGAACAACACCATCGGGCAGGCCTTGCTCGCGCGCCGAATGGGCAAGCCTCGTGTCATCGCGGAGACCGGTGCCGGCCAGCATGGTGTGGCATCGGCAACCGTCGCTGCCCGCTTCGGTATGGAGTGTGTGGTCTACATGGGGGCCACCGATGTGGCCCGTCAGGCCGCCAACGTGTATCGGATGAAGCTGCTCGGTGCAACGGTGGTGCCGGTAGAGAGCGGCTCCCGAACCTTGAAAGATGCCTTAAACGAAGCCATGCGTGACTGGGTCACGAATGTGGAGAACACCTACTACATCATCGGAACAGTAGCCGGACCCCATCCCTATCCCATGATGGTGCGGGATTTCAATTCGGTGGTGGGCAAGGAGTGTCTGTGGCAGATGCCCGAGATGGTGGGACGTCAGCCGGACATGATCGTGGCCTGTGTGGGGGGTGGCAGCAATGCGATGGGCATTTTCTATGACTACCTCAACATGCCCCATGTAAAACTGGTGGGCGTGGAAGCGGGCGGCGAAGGACTGCAGACAGGACATCACGCCGCCACCTTGTCGGCCGGTACGCCCGGTGTGCTGCATGGAAACCGTACCTATCTCATTCAGGATGAAAACGGCCAGATTCTGGATACGCATTCGGTATCGGCTGGATTGGATTATCCCGGCGTGGGACCGGAGCACGCCTGGTTAAAAGATTCAAAACGTGCCGAGTATGTGGCCATCACGGATCAAGAAAGTCTGGATGCCTTCCATACCTGCTGTCGCATCGAAGGCATTATTCCGGCACTGGAAACCAGCCACGCGTTGGCTTACGCCGCCAAAGTGGCCCCCTCGCTGCCGAAAGATCAGATCATCTTGGTGAATCTCTCTGGTCGCGGCGATAAAGACATGCACACCGTTGCTTCTCGAAGCGGTATCGCATTTTAAGGACGGTTACCCCGGTGTCCCGTATTCAGTCCACATTTCAGCGCCTGCAACAAGAGGGCAGAACCGGACTGATTCCCTATGTCACGGCGGGCGATCCTGATCGGGAGTCGGCGGTGGCATTGATGCATGCATTGGTGCGTCATGGTTCCGATGTCATCGAATTGGGCGTGCCGTTTTCAGATCCGATGGCTGATGGTCCTGTGATTCAACGGGCCAGTGAGCGGGCCTTATCCCGGCATGTCACGTTGACCGACTGTCTGGCGTGGGTTGGCGAGTTTCGTGCCGCCGATCGTGATACGCCGGTGGTCTTGATGGGGTACGCCAATCCGATTGAGCGCTACGGCATCGATGCATTCGTGGGCGCAGCAAAACGCGCGGGTGTGGATGGCACGATTATCGTGGACTACCCACCGGAAGAATCGGAAACCTATAGCGCTCTGTTGCGTGGCGCCGGCATGGATCCGGTGTTCTTGTTGGCACCGACGTCGACCGAGTCGCGCATGCAGGATGTGGCCCGACTGGGATCGGGGTATCTCTACTATGTGTCGCTGCGTGGTGTGACCGGGGCGGGACATTTGGATACTGACGCGGTGCGCACGCGGGTGGCCTGTATTCGTCGCCATACGTCGATGCCGATTGGTGTTGGGTTTGGCATCAGTGATGCGTCTTCTGCCGTGGCCGTGGCGCAGTGCGCTGATGCGGTGGTGATTGGCAGTGCGCTGATCCGTGTTATGGAAGAGGCACAGCAGACCGCACAGGATCCGATTCTTCGGGCGGGTGAGTTTGTGGCGGGTATCCGCCAGGCGCTGGATCAGATGCCGGCAAAAATCAGGGAGATTGCATGAGCTGGATTGACAAGATTCTTCCCCCGAAGATTCAGCGTACGGAGGGGCCGCGCCGAAGTGTTCCCGAGGGCTTGTGGTTGAAATGTCCGGCCTGCGAGGCGGTGCTCTATCGCACCGATCTGGAAGGCAATCAGCAGGTCTGCCCCAAATGCGACCACCACTTGCGCATTCGCGCCCGAGATCGATTAGACAAATTGTTGGATCCCGAGGGGCGCTATGAAATAGGCCAGGAAGTCTTGCCGGTAGACACACTAAAATTTAAAGATAGCCGCAAGTATCCGGAGCGGCTCACCGAGGCGATGGAGCAGACGGGCGAAACCGATGCCCTGATCGCCTTAGGCGGATCCATTAAATCCGTGCCGGTCGTGGTGGCCTGCTTTGAGTTTGAGTTCATGGGCGGCTCCATGGGGTCGGTGGTGGGCGAACGGTTTGTGCGTGCCGCCGAGGCGGCCATTGAGGCGCGAGTGCCCTTCATCAGTATCGCGGCCAGTGGTGGTGCGCGCATGCAGGAGGGGTTGCTGTCTCTGATGCAGATGGCCCGTACCACGGCCGTGTTGCAACAGTTGTCCGAGCGACGGATTCCTTATCTTTCAATTCTCACCGATCCCACCATGGGCGGTGTGTCGGCAAGTTTTGCGTTCCTCGGCGATGTGGTGGTGGCCGAGCCGCGCGCGCTCGTCGGATTTGCGGGGCCGCGCGTGATCGAGCAGACGGTGCGTGAGAAGCTGCCGGCCGGATTTCAGCGGGCCGAGTTCCTGTTGGAAAAGGGGGCTATCGATCGGATTGTCGATCGTCGAAAAATGCGCGATGAACTCGCGGATTTGTTAACGCTCCTCATGCGCCAGCCGGCGGATGCCGTGCGTTGATTCGCACGTGACGCTGTCCGACTGGCTCTCTTCAATTTCCTCTCAGCACCCTAAGACCATCGCATTGGGTCTGGAGCGGGTAGAGCGCGTGGCGCATGCCATGGGCTTTGTGCGCGCCGATCACGGCATTCGGTTGGGTGCCCACACCATTGTGGTGGGAGGGACCAATGGCAAGGGATCCACCTGCGCGATGTTGGAATCCATTTTGTTGCAATCCGGATTTCGTGTCGCCACTTACACCTCGCCCCATTTAATTCGGTTCAATGAACGGCTGCGTATTCAGGCAGAAGCCGTCAATGACCAGACCTTGACCGAGGCGTTTGAGCGCGTGGAGGCGGCCCGCACGACCCTAAACTCCGCGTCGGCTTCTGCAGAGCATGCGGTGGCATTGACCTATTTTGAATTTTCGACGCTTGCGATTTTTGACATCATTCAGCGCAGTAATGTCGACGTGGCGATTCTTGAAATCGGTTTGGGCGGCCGTCTCGATGCCGTGAACATTGTGGATGCCGATTGTTCCGTGTTGGTCTCGGTGGACCTGGATCATCAGGAGTACCTTGGCGACACCCGTGAACAGATCGGCTGGGAAAAGGCCCACATTGCGCGACGCGGCCGGCCGTTCATCTGTGCCGATCCGCAGCCCCCTGCATCAGTGGGGCAGGTGGTGGCGCAGATCGGTGCTGATTTATGGCAGTTTGGCCGAGACTTTAATTTCCAGGGTGACCCCCAACAGTGGAGTTGGGCAGGCCGCGGTCAGCGTCGCAATGCCATGGCCTATCCGGCGCTGCGTGGCGTGAATCAACTCCTAAATGCATCCGCGGTGTTGGCCACCTTAGCGGCCTGTCGTGAGCTACTTCCCGTATCACAGGGGGCAGTGCGCAGCGGGTTTGCGATGGTGGAGTTGCCCGGCCGATTCCAGGTGCTGCCCGGTCAGCCCGCGGTCGTGCTCGACGTTGCGCACAATCCGCATGCGGCGGCGGTCCTAGCGGCCAATCTGGACCAGATGGGTTTTTTCCCTAACACGGTGGCGGTGGTGGGCATGGTGGCGGGCAAGGATGCCAAGGAAGTGTTTCGCCGCATGGGCACGCGGGTCGATCACTGGTGTTTGGCCAGCTTGTCCGGTGCTGACACGAACGGCCGACCGCAATCGGCACACACCTTACGTGCAGAGTTATTAGCGGTACTACCGCAAGCCTCGTGTGACTGTTTTGATTCTCCGCAGCAGGCGTACGCGACTGCACAAGAGAAAGTGGCCTCGAATGATAGAATCATCGTCTTCGGATCCTTTGTGACCGTTGCCGAGATTCTCTCTATCCGTCATGCCCGCCGATAGCGACTCACGTTCCACACGCGAACCCCAAGGCGCCGATCCTATGGCCGAGCACAAGCGTCGTGCGCGTTGGCGTTTACTTGGGGCGTTGATCCTGACCGGGGCGGTGGCCGCCATCGCGCCGGTGTTGTTAGAGGATCAGGCCCGACCACTGTCCCAGGATCTTCTGATCGAGATTCCATCGAAGAATTCGGTCTTCAGCAAGATTGAGTCGTTAAAGCCAGCGGCACCGGCCACGGAACCGTCGTCAGCAGCCGAGCCTAAAGTGGAGGCGAAAGCAGAGTCTAAGGCAGAGCCGAAAGCGGAGCCCAAAGCAGAACCCAAAGCAGAACCCAAAGCAGAACCCAAAGCAGAACCCAAGGCAATGCCGAAGGCCGAGCCTAAAGCGGCGCTGAAAGCAGAACCAAAGGCGGAGACCAAGTCCGCGGCAAAAGCCGAATCCAAGACAGAGACTAAAGCGGCGCCGAAGGCGGAGCCCAAGAAAGAAGCGGTGAAAGACAGCGGTAAGGGTCAGTTCCTGGTTCAGGTGGGCGCGTATGCCAAGCTCGAGTCCGCCAATGCGGTGCGCGCGAAGTTGGTCTCCGGTGGACACACGGTGCAGATTCAGACCATCACGCTTGACGATGGCAGCGAGCGCCATCGTGTGCGCATCGGGCCGTTTGAGTCGCGTGATCAGGCCGTGGCCGTTCGCGACCGCGCGAAATCCCAGGGCTATGACGCGGTTGTGGTGACGCCCTGATGGCGGTCTTCAGTGATCTCACCTGGATCGATGTGGTGGTGATCACCGTAGTGGTAGCGTCCACACTCCTTTCCCTGGCACGGGGATTGATTAAAGAAATCGCCTCATTGGCCGTCTGGGTAATCGCGATCGTCGGTGCGAGTCGCCTGGCCCATGTGGCCGCTGATCTACTGCCGGAATGGCTCACGGCACCACTGCAACAGACGGTCGGTTTTCTTCTGGTGCTGGTGGTGATTCTGGTGATCGGTCGATTGGTTACGATGGCCTTGAAAGAGTTGGTGAATGCGGCTGGCATTAGCACCATCGATCGCGTGTTGGGCATGGCGTTCGGACTGGCACGTGGCGGATTGATCGTGGTGGTATTGGCCGTGCTAGCGGCCATGACCCGACTGCCCACGCAGCCGGCCTGGCAGTCCGCGAAAACGCGGGGGTTTTTAGAGCTGGGAATTCGTACGGCCACGCCCTGGCTGCCGTCGTCCATCGAGGAGCGGTTGCGCGTGCCGCCGAATCCCGGAAAATCCTCTGGCGTGGATCATAATGGTCCCTCACAAGTGCAAGGAGCCCCCGCATGTGTGGTGTGATTGGTATCGTTGGCCATTCGGCGGCCAACCAGCTACTGTATGACGGGCTGTTGTTGCTGCAACACCGTGGCCAGGATGCTGCAGGAATCGCGACTGCACAGGGCAAGCGCATCCATATTCATCGTAACAATGGTCTGGTGCGCGATGTATTCCGCACCCGGGACATGCGTAACCTGCAAGGGCCGATGGGCATCGGCCATGTGCGTTATCCCACGGCCGGCAGTGCCTCGAACTCCGAAGAGGCCCAGCCGTTTTATGTGAATGCCCCGTTCGGGATCGTGCTGGGGCATAACGGCAATCTGACCAATGCCGAAGAGTTGCAGCTCGATATGTATCGGCGCGATCGGCGGCACATCAATACCGAGTCGGATTCCGAGGTCTTATTAAATGTCTTTGCCCACGAGCTGCAGCAGGCCGTCTCCGGTCTGTCGCTCGATGCCAATTCCGTGTTCTCCGCGGTATCGGCCGTGCACGCTCGGGTGCGCGGGGCCTATGCCTGCGTGGCCATGATTGCCGGCTTCGGGGTGGTGGCATTTCGCGACACCCATGGCATTCGCCCCCTGGCCTTGGGGCAAAACCGCACCGATCTGGGTGATGAATGGATGGTGGCCTCGGAGTCGGTGGCCATTCAGGGCCTTGGATTTACGCCGGTGCGTGATATCGCGCCGGGCGAGTGCGTGATCATCACCCTGGAAGGGGAGGTCCACGCGAAGGTGTGCGCCCAGAACACGGTGCTCAATCCCTGTGTGTTCGAATACGTCTACTTTGCCCGCCCCGATTCGGTGATCGATGGCGTGAGTGTTTACGATGCCCGGTTAAAAATGGGGGAGTCACTGGCCGAGAAAGTGCGTACGGCGTTTCCCAGTGGGGCCATCGATGTGGTGATGCCCATTCCGGATTCAAGCCGACCGGCGGCCATGCAGCTGGCCATGCATCTGGGCATTGATTATCGGGAAGGGTTCATCAAGAACCGTTACATCGGCCGTACCTTCATCATGCCTGGCCAAGCGGCACGCAAAAAGTCGGTGCGTCAGAAATTAAATGCCATTCCCTACGAGTTCAAAGGCAAGAACGTATTGATCGTGGATGACTCGATCGTACGGGGCACGACCAGTCAGGAGATTGTCCAGATGGCCCGGGATTCGGGTGCACAGCGCGTGATTTTTGCCTCGGCCGCACCGCCGGTGCGGTTCCCCAATGTCTATGGCATTGATATGCCCACGCGCAGCGAGCTGATCGCCTTTAACCGTTCCGACGAGGAAATCTGTCGTGCGATTGGTGCCGATGCCCTGATTTATCAGGATATTGAGTCCATGCGCGGCGATGTGATGCGGCTTAACCGCGGCATTTCGGGCCTGGAGGCCTCGTGCTTTGATGGGCATTACGTGACGGGCGATATCACCGCCCGGTTGCTCGACATTCTCGAGTCGTCGCGCATCCATGGCGGGGCCGAGGCCACGCGCAAGCAGTTGGCCTTAAACTTGTCCCATGACGACGAATAAAAAAACGCCGAAGTCCGCCTCCGAGCGCCGTTTAAAGTTCGCCACCCGTGCGGTACGGGCGGGCACGGTGCGCTCGGACTTTGGCGAACACTCTGAGGCCCTGTATCTGACATCGAGCTTTGTCTTTGATGATGCAGAGCAGGCGTCGCGTCGTTTCCAGAATAAAGAAGCCGGTGTGGTCTATTCCCGGTTCACCAACCCGTCGGTCCAGATGTTCGAGGAGCGTTTGGCCTCTTTGGAAAACGCCGATCGATGCGTGGCCACGAGTTCTGGAATGGCGGCGGTGCTGGCCACCTGCTTAGCGCTATTGAAAGCCGGTGACCATATCGTGACCACGCCGAGTCTGTTTGGCTCGACCGTGCAGTTATTTGATAACTACATGACCAGGTTTGGCGTACCGGTGAGTTACGTAGCACTGACCGATCCGGCTGCCTGGCAGGCCGCCGTGCAGTCCAATACACGATTGTTTTATCTCGAAACACCGTCCAATCCGCTTACCGAGATCGCCGACATTGCGGCCATCAGTGCGATCGCGAAGGCCCATGGAATTATTTTGGTGGTGGACAACTGTTTTTGCACACCGGCCTTGCAGCAACCCCTGGCCCTGGGCGCGGATCTGACCTTACACTCCGCCACCAAATACATCGATGGTCAGGGCCGAGTGTTGGGCGGGGCCGTCGCGGGCCGTGCCGAACTGATTGACCCGATCCTCCAGTTCGTGCGCACTGCGGGCCCCTCGCTGTCACCGTTTAATGCCTGGGTCTTGCATAAAAGCCTGGAGACTTTGGACATTCGCATGAAGGCCCACAGTGCGTCGGCCTTGGCCCTGGCCACGTGGCTGTCGCAGCATCCGGCGGTGTCCCGTGTGCTGTATCCGGGTTTGCCGTCGCACCCACAACATGCATTGGCCATGCGGCAGCACTCCTCAGGGGGTGCCGTCGTGTCGTTTGAAGTGAAGGGGGTCACGCCCGAGGCGCAACGGGCGCGTGCTTATCAGGTGATCAATGGGGTCGAGGTGATGTCGGTCACCGGTAATCTTGGCGATACGCGTAGCATCATCACGCATCCGGCCACCACCACGCACGGGCGGATCTCGGAAGAGGCCCGCGCCCGCGCCGGCATCTCACAGGCATTGATCCGTGTCGCGGTGGGCCTGGAAGATGCGGAAGACTTGAAGGCAGATCTCGATCGCGGTCTGTCCGCCTGAGACTGCCGTGCAGCGCTGGGCCTCTACCGAACCGGCACCCCATCGTGATTTGTGCACCGACTGTGGTGTCTCCCGAACGTCTCAGCCCAAGCGGTGCGCGACCGCCTGTCAGTTCATCGCACCGGACTATCCAGCAATGGAGCGACAGGTTCACGGTCGGGCGCGTCGTCTTCATCAGGCCGATGAACGGTTTTTTGGCCCCTATCAGATTCTGTGGCGCGCCGCATTGACTTCGCCCTTGCCCGGGGCCCAGTGGACCGGGATCACCACGCGGATTGCGGAGCGATTACTGGAAGAAAAAATGGTCGATGCGGTGCTCACCATGGCACCGGACCCAGACGATGCATGGCGACCGGTGCCCACGCTCGTGCGCACCAAAGAGGATCTTGCCCAGTGCCGCGGCATGCGCATGGGGTATGCACCGCTTCTGGCCATGTTGGAGCCGGCCCGGGCCCAAGGGATCGAGCGGCTCGCGGTGATCGGCATCCCTTGTCAGGTGTATGCGCTGCGCGCTCTGGAAAAAGAGCTGGGATTTAGGCGTTTGTATGTGATCGGTACGCCGTGCTCGGACAACACCACCACCGAGCGCTTTCATGAATTCCTGAAACTGATCT
>JBMSML010000029.1:0-15019 GCA_049421125.1 Burkholderiaceae bacterium | reverse complement strand
AACCCAATCATCTCGCCCACATCGACACCCGCAAACTGGGCCCGCACACTGCGGCCCACTACGATCTCGTTGGATCCCTTGCGAAACATTCGGCCCTGCACTAAGGACACCTTGCGTCGCATGCCCACCCCCACGGGTTCCAGTCCGCGAATCATGGCGTTAGAGACCTTGTCACTGCCGCGCTTGGGCAGACTGATCAGCATCACAATCTCGCGTGAAGCCATTGGCTCTCCAATGACGGCAACTTCCGGCAAGGCCGCCACCAACGCCGCCTGGCCCCGCTCCACCGCGCTCTGCACCTCGGTGGTGGATCCCTTGCGCGTCACGATCACGTTATCGGGTTCGCCCGTGGCCACCAGCGTGCGCTTTAGCCCTGCGTCTAACATCAGCGAGGTGGCAAATACAAATACCACCAGGGCCATACCGGCAGCGGTCAGCATCGTGGTCACCCGACGTACCCAGAGGTTGCGCAGGCTATAAAACAGTGGGATAGCGGCGCGCATGATGAATGGCGCGCGATTAGATCGCGCGCAAGCCCTCCACAATCGACACACGTGAGGATCGCCAGGCGGGTACCAGTGCCGCCGCCACACCGACCATCACCGCCAGACCGAGCTGCACCGCGGTGGTCATCGGCGCCACCTGAAACACCGGAAACAATGTGCCCATCGACGCTCCGAATGCATTGGCCACGGGGAACGTGAGCAGCGCCCCGACCAGACCGCCGAGGAGCGCCAACAGCACCGACTCCGACGCAATCAAACCGGCCACAAACCACGGCGAAAATCCAAGGGCCTTAAGCGTGGCGTATTCCCCGGTGCGCTCGCGTACCGTCATGGCCATGGTGTTGGCCATCACCGCAAGAATAATCAGAATCACCACGTACGACACAATCTGAATGGCCAGCACAATGGCCTCGGTCATGGCCACAAACCCGAGCTGAAACGCCTTCTCGGTTTCGGTCAACGTCTCATAAGCCGAGTTTCGAAACAGTGCATCCACCTGAAGACTGATCTCGGCCGCACGATAGGGCTCTGCAATCGTGAGAATGAATACGCCGGTGCTATTCTGAAAGCGGGCCAAGCCGCGGCGCTTGCTGTCTTCATTTAGATAATTCCAATGAAAGAACAACTGCGCGGTATCGGTCGACGGACTTTTCCCATCGTAAATGCCAGCGACCTGAAAATTCCAGTCACCCGGATAGATGGTGCCCTTGAGCACCAGGTTATCACCCACCGCCAACCCATGGGTGGTGGCGATCTTGCGACCGATCAACACGCTGCGACGGTCCTTGAAAAAACGGTCTCGGGCATCATCGCCCACCACATACTCCGGATAAGCGGCCAGGTAGGTCGGGGGGTCCACCGCGAACTGCGGAAAAAAATTGCGCGGCTCTTTGTAGATGCCACCGAACCAGTTAGCCCACGACAGGGCGGACACACCATCCACCTGCCGAATGCGATCGGCGTGGCTCATGGGCAACGGGAACACCAGGGAGATGGCGTTGCGCGTGATGAGCCGCGCATTCGATGCGCTCTCGGCACCCGCGTACCAGGCGCTCACCACCGTGGACAACAGACCGAAGGCCAACGTGGCCACGACCAGGCCCAGAAATGTCAATACGGCCCGGGCCTTGTGTCGCCAGATATTTCGAGACAGCAATCGCAGAATCAGCATGCCCGGATGCCCCGTTTAATACGAGGGGTTCGCCTCCAACTGACCTTTTTCGAGATGCAGGATCGCACGGGCATGTTCGGCCGCTTTGGGATCGTGCGTGACCATCAGGATGGTCTTGCCCATCTCGCGATTGAGCCGCTCCAGCATCGCAAGAATATCTGCCGCCGACTGCCGATCCAGATCACCGGTGGGCTCATCGGCCACGATCAATCGCGGGTCAGTGATCAGTGCGCGTGCTATGGCCACGCGTTGCTGTTGCCCACCGGAGAGCTCGTTGGGCCGGTGATCCATGCGGTCGGTCAATCCCACCGTGGCGAGCGCCTGGGTGACCCGTTGGGTTTTTTCCGCCTCGGAGAGCCGCGTCAGGGCCAGCGGCAAGGCCACATTTTCGTAAGCCGTCAGCACAGGAATCAGGTTATAGAACTGGAAAATAAACCCGACATTTTCGGCACGCCACTGGGCTAGATCGGACTCCGAGAGCTTGGCAATGTCTTGGCCATCGATCACGATCTCACCGCGATCGGGTCGATCAATGCCCGCAATCAGGTTCAGCAAAGTACTTTTACCGGAGCCCGATGGGCCCATCAGCGCAAGAAAGTCACCGCTGCGTACGGTGAGACTCAGTTCCTGCAGCACTGGTACGGCCTGACCTCCGCGCTGATACGCCTTGGCTACCCCCCGCAGTTCAATCATGATGCGGTCACGCGGATCCGCTGACCATCTCGCAGCCCGACTGGCCGGATCACCACACGGGCACCCGGTTGCAGCGCCTGCACGGGCACGAGGTCCCCGATCGCTGCGGCCTCGCCGGCGGCGGTCAGCACCACTTCTTTCACCCGGTCGCCGTCGATCAGGTACACGCAGCGCTGATCACCGCACGCCACCACAGCCTGTCGACTCACCGCGATGATCGGGCGGCGTTCTGCATCGATCAACGTCCGTTCGAGAAAAACCACTTTGGCCGACATATCCGGCAAAACGCGGTCATCACGTTTCTGAAATTTCACCTTCACTAGGCGTGTTGCCTTGGAACGATCCATAGTGGGCACCATGCGCACCACCTCTCCTACAAAGCGCTCCCCCGGAAGGGCATCGAGGGCGATTTCAGCCGGTTGACCGATCTTCAGCTTGCTGATGTTGGATTCTGAGACATCGGTCTCCACCTCGAGGGTGGTCATGTCCGCGATCGTGACGACCGCGCCTTTGGAATCGGTGGCCGATGAGAACGGCGTGATGTTGTCGCCCACATTGGCGTTTTTGGTGAGCACCACGCCATCAAAGGGTGCACGAATCTCGGTCTGCGCGAGATTGGCCTCGGCCACGTGCTGTGCCGCCTGTGCGGAAGCGAATGCTGCCTTCGCTTTTGAGAGGCGGGCGATGGCGGTGTCGTGTGACGACGCTGAGATAAATTTCTGAGCCAACAGGCGTTCACTGCGCGAGGCGTTTTGCTGGGCTTCCGCGAGTTCGGCCTGGGCCACGCCCACTTGCGCGATCGCCTGTTCCAGCTGCGCCGCCGTGTCACGACTCTCCAATCGGGCGATCATCTGGCCCGTCTTCACCACCGCGCCTTCCGCGACCCCCAGCCATTCGAGTCGGCCGGTGGCCTTCGATGAGAGCGCCGCCTTGCGCTGGGCCACGACATAGCCCGTGGCGTTGAGCACCGACACCGCTTGTGAGGGATAAGCCTGCACGACCGGTGTGGTCTGAACGGACACCGCAGCACCCCACCAGGTGTACAGCCCTGCCCCCACGGCCACGGCCACCGCCACCGACCGCATCCAGAATCGTGAAAGTCCTGATAGCACTGCGTATGCCTTATCCGATAAAGTCGATCGTCCAAAACCGAGATCTTACGAGGATTCCCGGCCCTCACCAAAGGCGCCCGACACCATGTCATTCACCATATCCCACGCGTCGAGTTCAAGTTGCCCACGCTCGCCCTTGCGCTAGTGCTTGCCGCGGCGGTCTGGCACGCCGGCTGGAACATTGCACTTAAAAAAGCCCACGGCAACGGGCTATCGTTTTTTGCATTGGTGGGCATCGTTGAGATTCTGGTCTGGGCCTTACCGGTATGGTGGCTACTGCCGGATGTGCGTCATTTCGATGGGCGATGGCTCATCGCCATGCTGGGCAGTGCGATCGTGCACATTGCCTACTTCTGGCTTTTACTGCGCGCGTACAAGAGCTCTGATCTGTCGTTGGCCTATCCTTTGGCCCGTGCCACCGGTCCCCTGTTATCGGTGCTGGCTGCCATTTTCTTTCTGGGCGAGACCCCCACGTCGGCCGCCCTGGTGGGGGCAATACTGATCATCTGCGGATCCATCTGGATCGGCGTATCGGGCTCCAAATCCTCGGCGCTTGGCCCCGCCCAACTCCGAGGCATTGGCTTTGCACTGCTGTGCGGCAGCATGATTGCGATATACACCGTGTGGGATCAGCAGTCCGTGACCACAATTGGCGTGCCCGTCATGTTGTTTTACTGGGGTTCCATTGTGATGCGCGTAGTGCTGACCGTGCCCGCACTGTGGTTTGATCGGGCGGCCGTGGTGACGTGGGCCCGTCAGGACGTCAAGGTGTTGCTGGCCGTGGGCGTGTTATCGCCCTTGGCCTACATGTTAGTGTTATTTGCGATGACATTAGCACCACTAAGCCTGGTCGCGCCAGCACGCGAGATCAGCATTTTGTTAGGCGTTATTGCTGGGGCAAAGCTGCTGCAGGAAGGTCAGATGTTGTCGCGCCTGGGTGCGGCTGGGCTCATGGTGATGGGCATTACCCTGCTGGGATGGACTTAAGGTCGAGACCAACCACGGGCCTTCATGCACTCCCCAATCGCGGTTTGCAGATCGGCATCGTACTGACGATCCAGACTGTTTTGCTCCATGATCCTGAAAATCGACGCCAGACCGGTGAGATTCACGTTCGACTCCGCTAACGGCGCGCGCTGAGCACGGGCTTTCGCATCCACCTGGCAGAACTCCAGGTCCCGGGCCAACTCGGCGGCGGGCTTGGAGGCGCTGACCCAGGTGGTCGGTGCGCTGGCGCACCCTACAACGGCGGCGGTCATGGCCCCTGCAATCCACGGAAACGCATCACGAAACGGGAGAGTCGGCATATCAGGAAAGAATGTGAGCATGAAAATGGTAGCGGGGGCAGGATTTGAACCTACGACCTTCGGGTTATGAGCCCGACGAGCTGCCAGACTGCTCCACCCCGCGTCAGAGAGATAATGAGTATATATGAAATTCTGTTCCTCATGCGGCGCGGCCACCGAAGTGCGTATTCCCGCAGGTGATACGCGGCTTCGCGCAGTGTGCACGGCCTGCGGGACCATTCACTACGTGAACCCGAAGATGGTGCTGGGGACGATCCCGGTCTGGGGGGATCAAGTGTTGTTGTGCCGTCGTGCAATCGAACCGCGCTATGGACTCTGGACATTGCCGGCGGGGTTTATGGAGGTGGGCGAGTCCACGGCGCACGGGGCCATGCGCGAGACCCTGGAAGAGGCGGGGGCCCGCGTCACACTGGAGCGATTATTTTCTGTCTTCGATATTCCACATGTGGATCAGGTCCACCTGTTTTATCTGGCGCAGCTCAATGACGTGAATATCAACGCCGGAGAAGAGAGCCTGGAGGTTCGGCTGTTTCGTGAACAGGAAATCCCATGGCCACACATTGCCTTTCGAACCATCACGGCCACGCTCCGATTTTATTTCCACGACCGTCGCGAAGGGCTGACGACCGTGCATACCGGGGACATCCGGAACGTCCGCCTGCCCCATGACTCGGACACTGGCTTGGCTTAACCCGCGCGACCCGCTGCCGCCAAGCGCGCAGGCGCTGACCGAGGCCGAAGGAGCCAACGGGCTATTGGCGGCCGGGGCCGATATGTCCCGTGACCGGCTCCTGGAAGCCTATTCAAAGGGGATCTTTCCCTGGTTTTCGGAAGGTGAGCCAGTCCTCTGGTGGGCACCGGATCCACGCATGGTGTTGATGCTTGAGGAGTTCAAGGTGTCCACATCATTTCGCAAGATATTGCGTAAGGCATGCCAAGAACCCGATCTTCAGATCGTGATGGATCGGGATTTTCATCATGTAATGCGCGCGTGTGCCGCCCCGCGGCATGCCGACGGCGGCACCTGGATTAATCCGATGATGATCGAGGCCTATCGCGAGTTGCACGCCCAGGGCCTGGCCCACAGTATCGAACTGATGCACCGAGATGAGTCCATCGGAGGCCTGTATTGCGTGAGCCTGGGTCAGATGGTCTTTGGCGAGTCCATGTTCTCCCGGGAGTCTGGGGCCTCGAAAATTGCCCTGGCCGCCCTCGTGGGATGGCTTCAACGGCACGGGGGGCTGATGATAGACTGCCAGCAGCGCACGGCGCACTTGGCGTCGCTGGGGGGAAGAGAGATCGCGCGAGCTGAATTCGAGTCGATGATGCAACCGTTGGTGGCCAGGTCCCCATTGCCATGGGCGCTGCACCCGGTATCGAAAACCGATCTGGCCAGATGGGAGTGAACCGATGGCCCATTTAAAGGATCTCCCGGTGGTGGCATTGCAGTTCTATGTCACCGCACCCTATCCCTGCAGTTATCTGCCGCATCACAAGGCGCGCTCACAAGTGGCCACCCCAAACCATCTGATCAATGCCGAGGTCTACAGCGACCTGGTTCAGATTGGTTTTCGTCGCAGCGGCGTGTTTGCCTATCGCCCCTACTGCGATGGGTGCAAAGCCTGCGTGCCATTGCGCATCCCCGTCCATGACTTCGAACCCCGTCGTACCCAGCGTCGTGTCTGGAAAAAAAATGCAGACCTGCTCACCGCATCGGTCGGAATGCACTTTCAAGACGAACATTACCGGCTCTATCAGGCCTATCAATCCGTGCGTCATGCGGGTGGTGGTATGGATCACGACAGCCGTGAACAATATGCCCAGTTCCTGCTGCAGAGTCGTGTGAGCTCTGAACTCGTGGAATTCCGTGCGCCCGATGGCGCCCTGAAAATGGTGTCGATTGTAGACGCGCTCTCGGACGGGTTGTCCTCGGTGTACACCTTCTATGATCCCCACGACGTTCATCGCAGTCTCGGCGCCTATGGAATTCTGTGGCAGATCGATGCCTGCCAACGCCGGGGGCTCGCCCACTTGTATCTGGGCTACTGGATCGAGCAGAGTCCCAAAATGGCGTACAAATCACTGTTTCATCCTTACGAAATTCTCTCTAATGGCATGTGGATTCGACCGTCGCGATCCTCGCGCTGATCGGATCGCCACACGATGAGCATGTTCTCCCGTTATGACTGGGTGCGTCCCGTGCTGTTCTCGATGGATGCGGAATCGGCCCACACCCTCACCTTCCGTGTGCTGGAATCCAGCCGACGGCTGGGACTCTTACCCCCTTCTGAGCCCCTGCCCGGTCGCGTGGTCACGGTGGCCGGACTGAGGTTTCCCAATCCGATCGGATTAGCCGCGGGGCTTGATAAAAACGCTGAACACTTAGATGCACTGGGCAGTTTTGGTTTCGGATTCATGGAGGTGGGAACCGTGACTCCTCGACCGCAACCCGGTAATCCCAAGCCTCGCCTGTTTCGTCTGCCGGAACGTCAGGCCCTGATCAATCGATTGGGGTTTAATAACCAAGGCTTGGACGCTTTCATTGCACACGTGCTGACCTCCCGCTGGGTCCGCGAGAAACGCGGTGTGCTCGGACTGAATATCGGAAAAAATGCCGATACGCCCATCGCGCAGGCCACCGACGACTATCGGCGCGGTCTAGAAGTCGTCTACCCCTGGGCTGACTACATCACGGTGAACATCTCATCGCCGAATACCCAACACCTGCGCGACCTGCAACACGACAGCGCATTAAACGCGCTGCTGAGTGCGCTCAAGGAACGCCAGACTCAGCTGAAGTCGATCCACGGAAAACACGTTCCCATTTTTTTGAAAATCGCTCCGGATCTCTCCGACACCGAGATTCAGTCGCTGGCACAACGCGTGCTTGCCCATGGCGTGGAAGGCGTGGTGGCCACCAACACCACACTGGCCCGGGATGCGGTGGCTGGGCATGCGCGCGCGCAAGAAGCCGGTGGACTTTCGGGGGCACCACTGCGGGAGGCCTCCAATCGGGTGATTCGCGTGCTGCGTGCGGAGCTGGGATCGTCCATTCCGATCATCGGGGTTGGAGGCGTGATGAGTGGCGCGGACGCCATAAATAAACTGAAGGCCGGCGCCGATCTGGTTCAGATCTATACCGGACTGATCTATCGCGGACCCGCGCTCGTGGACGAGGCCGTGCGGGCCACACGATCGGCGTAAAGCTCGCGAAAGGTCTTGGACGCCGGGGTCGGCAGATCACGAAAATCGGTCCACCCTTTGGCCATGGCGAGATGATTCACCCGGCCGGTTTTTCGGCCCATGCTGCGCAATACACGATTGGCGATTCCGGTGAGCAGGGCGTAGAGCTGCGGGCGCAGGGCCACGAAGGCCCAGACCGCCATGGCCATACGCTCCGATCTCGGGCGCAAATGCCGATCAAACTGACGTTCACGCAATTTACGCAACAGATCCGGTAAAGGAATGCCCACGGGGCAGACCACGTGGCACTCGCCGCACATGGTCGCCGCCTGGGGCAGATCCAGGGCATTTTCCAGTCCCACATAGCTGGGGGTGAGCACCGATCCCATCGGGCCCGGATAGACCCAGCCGTAGGCATGACCACCAATCTTTTGATACACCGGGCAATGGTTCATGCACGCCCCACAGCGGATACACCGCAGCATCTCTTGAAACTCACTGCCCAAGAGGCTCGAACGCCCCCCGTCGACCAACACGAAATACATATGCTCGGGACCATCCGGTTCCCCCGGTGCGCGTACCCCAGTCAACAAGGAGATGTAATTCGAGATCGATTGCCCGGTCGCGCTGCGGGTGAGCAGGCGTGCGATGGTGGCAAAGTCTTCGAACGTGGGAAGAACCTTTTCAATGCCGGTCACCACCACGTGCACATTCGGCATCACCGTGCACATGCCTTCGTTGCCCTCGTTGGTCACAATACCGACCGACCCGGTCTCGGCAATCAGGAAGTTGCCACCGGTCACCCCCATGTCGGACTTCAAGAATTTCGGGCGCAGTGTTTCCCGCGCCTCGCGGGTGAGCTGTGGGATATCGGTCAGTCGAGGTTTGTTGTGTACCGCGGCAAAGAGATCGGAAATTTCCTCTTTGTCTTTGTGAATCACCGGCGCAATGATGTGGCTCGGTGCTTCGTTGTTATTAATCTGCAGAATGTACTCGCCCAGATCGGTCTCCACTGACTCGATGCCTTCGCGGGCCAAGGCGGCGTTCAAGGCCATTTCCTCGGACACCATGGACTTGGATTTGGTGACCAGCTTCACCTGATGATGTTTGGCGATGCGCACCACCAGCTCCGAGGCCTCAGCGGGCGTCTCCGCAAAGAGCACCGTAGCCCCTCGGGCTTGGGCATTCCGCTCAAAGAGCTCAATCCAGGAGTCTAGACGCTCGAGCACCCGATTACGACGCTCAACGGCCGCCTGCCGAGTGGCGGTGAAATCGATCTCTTGCATCGCGGTGGCACGGGCCGAAACAAACTTCTCCGCCAGTTTTTTCAGATTGCGTTGCAGCCGCGTGTCGGCCAACTTCTCACCGGCACGTGCCTGGAAATGCATGGATTGAACGCGCATGCTTGGACTATCCCTTATTCGCTCATCGTGCTCTATTTGCCCGCACCCGGCCAGACGTCGCCCGCGAGCACCTGGGCCACATGCAGGACCTGCGTGCGGTCATCGCCCAGCCGCCGCAGACGGCCTTCGATGTTCAGCATGCAGCCCAGATCGCCCAACACCACGGCCTGAGCTCCCGTGTCCTGGATGTTGTGCACTTTCTCATCCACGATCGCCGCCGAGACATTGCCATACTTCATAGCGAAGGTTCCTCCGAAACCGCAACAGGCCCGGCAGTCTTTCATTTCTTTTAATTCCAGTCCGGCGATCTTTGACAACAACGCTCGGGGCTGGGCGGACACACCGAGTTCCCGCAGTCCGCTGCAACTGTCGTGGTAAGTCACCGTCCCCTGCACCTGGGATGGCACGTGCTCGACCTGGAGTACCGACGCCAAAAAATCGGTCAGTTCGTACACCCGAGGGGCCAGGTCGGCGATACGTCGCTTCATCTGGGGATCGTTGGAAAATAGATCGAAGTAATGCACCTTGATCATGCCGGCGCAGGATCCCGATGGAATCACCACATAGTCGTACCCCTCCAACTGGCCCAGCACTCGGACGGCCAACTGGTGAGCCGTCCGCCGGTCCCCGGCGTTGTAGGCCGGCTGCCCGCAACAGGTCTGTCCATCGGGCACCACCACATCACACCCGGCCTGCTCCAAGAGTTTGAGGGTCGAAAACCCGACTTCCGGACGCATCAGGTCGACCAGGCAGGTGACAAACAGGGCAATGCGGGGTTTCGGTGGATTCATGGATCGCAGGCGCTCAAACTTGTCTCATCGGGAAGTTTCATGCAATAAAATCGCATTTTGCCACTTGATAAGGGCAATATGAGAGATCCTGCACCGGCCAACCCGAAAACACCCCCCTCCTCCAAGTTGCCTGACGCGCCGCAGCGCAAGCTTGTGGCCCCGCCGGTGGCCCCGCCCAAATTGGCCATCCAGGTCATCGAACGCATGATGACACTGTTAGATGCACTGGCCAAGAAGTCGGAGCCGGTCACGTTAAAAGAACTCTCGCACACCAGCGGACTTCACCCCTCGACGGCGCATCGCATTCTGAACGATCTGGTGTTGGCGCGCATGGTGGATCGTACCGAACCGGGCAGCTACCAACTCGGCATGCGATTGCTGGAAATGGGCAATTTAGTGAAGGCACGGCTCAATGTACGGGATGCGGCGGCCGGCCCCATGCGCGAGTTGCACCGCTTAACCGGTGAGACCATTAATCTGGCGGTTCGGCAAGGCGATGAAATCGTCTACGTGGAGCGCACGGTCAGCGAACGCTCGGGCATGCAGGTCGTGCGTGCGATCGGCGGACGGGCCCCACTGCATCTCACGTCGACCGGAAAACTTTTCTTGGCTCACGATGACATTCGCGCCGTGCGCTCCTACGGCATGCGCACTGGCTTGGCGGGCCATACCGCCAACAGCATCACCGAACTGGCCGCTCTAGAGCGCGAACTCGAGGAGGTCCGGCAGCGCGGTGTGGCGCGCGATAACGAGGAGCTGGAACTCGGGGTGCGCTGTATTGCCAGCGGAATTTTTGACGACGGTGGCGAACTTGTGGCCGGACTGTCGATTTCGGCGCCCGCAGATCGGGCCAACGATGGCTGGATTCAGGCGCTCATGGGTACCGCCCGCGCCATCTCGGGCGCGCTCGGTTATGAGCGTGCCGGCGTGGCCTGACGATCGCGCTCGGTCGATAACCAGCGACGGATCCGCTCGGCGTCCGAGAGACGGCTAGCACTGCCCTGGGCATCGAGCATCACAATAATCACATCTTGATCGTCGATGCTGGCCTGCATGACCAGGCATTTTCCAGCATCCCGAATAAAGCCCGTTTTGGAGATACCGATTTCCCAATTGTCATTGCGCGTGAGCGCATTGGTATTACGGAACTGTTGCTGACGGCCACCCACTCGCACGATGGCCTCTTTCGCCGTGGAATACTCGCGAATCAAGGGGAATTCATAGGCAGCGTTGACCAGGCGGGACAAATCCCTCGGGGTGGACTGGTTGCTGCTGCTCAAGCCCGTCGGCTCTACAAATTTGGAATGGGTCATCCCCAGATCATCGGCCTTGGCGTTCATCGCATCGATGAAGGCATCGATGCCTCCAGGGTAGGTGCGACCCAGGGCATGGGCCGCACGATTTTCAGACGACATCAGGGCGAGGTGCAACAACTCCGAGCGGGTGAACTTCATGCCCACGCGCAACCTCGAGCCATGGTATTTCTCGAGCTGGGTGTCCTCCTTGGCGATGGTGATGATTTCGGTTAGGGGCAGATCCGCTTCGAGGGTCACGATGGCGGTCATCACCTTGGTGATCGACGCAATCGGAAGCGCGACATCCGGATTTTTCGCCAACAACACGTGACCCGATGCCTGATCCACCACCAACGCGGCACTGGAGTTCAGGGCAATTTCACTGAGCTCGGAGCGCAGTCCCAGACGGGTGCCCACCGAGTTATAGCCCGGCTCGGAGCGGGCAAAGTTTTTACGATTGGCCGAGTTATAGGCGCGTGTCGGCTTGGCCGAGACATTTTGCTTTTTGACCGCGGGGGGCTTGGCCCTCGTGCCGCCCGCCGGCGTGGTCGTCGGTTGGGACAATGATGACGTGGCGGAGGACTGCCCCCAGGCGGCTCCGCCCGCGGCCAAAAGCCCGCTAGCCATCACCGCTGTGGCCAGTCTCATGGTGGTGTTACTTGCCATGCTTCCCCATCTCCCGTGCAAATCGATGGCGCATGCTAGCAAAGGTTTTTCATTTCGCCAAGTAAAAATTGAATTTTTTCAATAGCTTATGAGAGAAACTGAAATCCGTACCTTATAAGTTTATGCGGGGACGCCAATATTGCAGTGCACAGGAGACCGTACCGAAGTGGATGTCCACGGTGTCCGTAATCGTTCGGGCATAACCGCCCGCCATGGCGACCGCCACCGGTAAACCATGTTGTTCGGCAAAGGCAAACACCCGCTGATCCCGTGCCTGCAGGCCAGACTTGGAGAGCGCAAGGCGCCCCAGGCGATCGTCGTAAAACGGGTCTGCGCCCGCAAGGTAGATGATGAACTCCGGATCAAACCGGGTTGCGAGCGTGGCCAAGGCGCCATTGAGCGCGTCGAGGTAATCCGCATCCTGGGTGCCGTCCGGCAGATCGATATCCAACGATGAGCGTGCCTTACGAAACGGGTAGTTGGTCGCCCCATGCAGGGAGAGGGAGAAAATCGTCGGGTCGTGCTCGGTCATCGTGGCCGTGCCATTGCCCTGATGCACATCCAAATCGATGATGGCAATGGCCCCCACACCATGCTGATGCTGCAGTACCCGAGACGCCACCACCGCATCGTTGAAACAGCAAAATCCTTCGCCTCGATCCGCGTGGGCGTGATGGGTGCCGCCGGCCAGATTCACGGCCACTCGCTCCGATAACGCCTTCTCGCAGGCCATGACGGTGGCGCCCGCCGATCGACGCGAACGCTCCACCATCGGCAGCGACCAGGGAAATCCGATGGCCGTCTGCTCTTTTCGGGACAGATCACCACACGTCAGACGCGCGATGTAATGCGGGTCATGGGCCAAGGCCAGCGTCTCGTCCGAGACCGCCATCGGTGGGCAAAGTCGGACGGCCGGTAGCTCTGCAGCGATCCGCGTGCGCAATAGCCGGTACTTCTCCATGGGAAAACGATGCCCTGTCGGCAGCGGCAAAACGAATTGATCGCTATAAAATGCATGCATAACAACGTTAATCGCAACTAGGAGGCAGCCATGGGACTTTACCCCACCCCGGAAAATCTAAGCGAAGCCCAAAAGCAGAACATCGAAGCCATGATGAAGCTGTCGCAAAAGGCCTTCGAGGGCATTGAGAAGATGGTGGACCTGCAGCTCAATGCCGCTCGGGCATCGCTGCAAGAAACCAGTGAAAAGTTCAAGGCGTTGATGAGCGTGAAAGACGCGTCCGATGTCATGAATATCAACAAGAATTTGGCGACGCCATCGGCAGAGAAAGCGCTGGCCTATTCCCGGACGATCTATGACATCGCCTCTCAGACCAGCGGTGAAGTCCAACGCCTGATCGACGCTCAGATTGCCGAAGCCAACAAGAAACTGGTGGACGCTCTAGATGAGTTTGCTAAGAGCGCACCAGCCGGCTCCGAGAGTGTGGTCGCCATGATGAAATCATCACTGACCGCGGCCAACTCCGCCTATGAAACGGCCAACAAGGCCGCCCGTCAGGTCGTGGAGATGGCCGAACGCAATATGCGCGCCGCAACCCAAGGCGGCACGAACAGTTCAAACCGTTAATGTCACAAGAGCGCCACGCGGCACCGGCCGCGTGAATCACGCTCTCGCCTGATCACCGGTGCGCGCTCCGCTCATCGGTGATTTTTCCTCCCAGGACGATCACTCCCGATCGAAACGCCTCATAGGCTTGCGCAAAAAGCGGCGGCTCCGCGGGCGAGGCCGCCCCCGGGCCATGCCCGACCGTCTGCACTTTGACCCCCAGTTCGACATGCCTGGGCAGACCATCATCACCGGCCGACGGCAGACTGTAGAACTTGAACTGGGGATACTGCGCGCATAACTGCTGCATCAATGGCGTGACAGTCGCCTCATACAGGCCAACCACGATCATGGAGCGATCCATTTCCGCTGCGGATCGAAACTCGTGGGCGTAATAGGTATCGAGCACCCACTCCATCATGGGCCAGGCCATCACGGGAAAGCCCGGCACGAAATAATGCTCTCGAATCGAAAAGCCTGCGATCTTGTTGTAAGGATTGGGAATGATCTCGGCCCCACGCGGAAACTCGCCCATGCGCAAACGCTCGGGTGAGGCGGGTTGGCCTGTATCGGCCGCCCGCTCACGAATCAAACGCTCCGCCTGGGGGTGCAACACTAAGTCGGTCTGCAAGGCCTCGGCGGCGGCCTGACGGGTATGGTCATCGGGCGTGGACCCAATGCCACCGCAAGAAAAGACCACATCGCCTGAGGCAAACGATTCGCAGAACGCACGCACGCAACGCCCGGGATCGTCCCCTAAGTAGTGGACCCAGGACAAGGCCAGGCCGCGGGCCGCCAGAATGGATTTCACCTGATCAAAATGACGATCCTGTCGTTTGCCCGAGAGGATCTCATCGCCAAAAATAAACAGTCCGAAATTGCGCGCCATCAGTCGCGACCTACCTCGCGATGCGGCACTATGGCCCGCACAAGATTACGACATCCTATCCATTGTTGCTGCCAAAACCCATTGCCGTAGTTCACCCCGGACTCCTGATCGCGAATTCCGGTGGGCCCGAGCGCCTCACCGCGGGCCAATCGCTGATCGGCTGACCAGTCGGCGGTGCGAAATATCCAGTCCCATACCGGGAAGAGCACGGCAAAATTCACACCCTTGGCGACTCCTTCGTGTCCGATGCCCACGGCGTGATGAAGCCGATGAAAACCCGGGGATACCAAGGTGCGGGCCAGGAGCCCCGGAAACGCGACGCCCACATTGGCATGCTGCAGGCTTTGCCATACGCGAGTGATCACCACAAAACCCAGGAACTGTGACGGCGCCACGCCAATCAACAACGCCACGAAAGCCAGAATCGCATCTCGAA
>JBMSML010000028.1:0-15231 GCA_049421125.1 Burkholderiaceae bacterium | reverse complement strand
CAGCGTTACTGGTGAAATTGCCGGCTGCCGCGACTTCATCCTTCGGTGTCGCGACGACGGCATTCGCGATAGACGGTGCCTCGGCGCTCGCCAGGCGTGCCTGCGCGGATCGATCGACGAGAGACGACGCCGTGGGAGCGCTCAGCGGGTCACTATGATTCGCAGGCCGTGCCACCTCGCTCACAACATTACTGGTATCACGGTTAGCCGCGGTGGACAGCGGGAGATTTGCGGCCGGGATTGGCGTGCTGATTGGCTTGCCTGCCGCTGTCTGATCGGAAAGTTTTTGAGTCGCCATCGATTGAGCGGCCTGCATCACCTCGGCACTGCGAGCGGCCTCCGCCGTTTGAATGTCGTGTGACTCTTGCACCGTTTGTGATGCCTGTGCCTCGCTCGCCTTCAACACCGATGCCGCACCGATAGGGCTCATGGATGATGGCGATGCCCTATTTTCGCCAGCGTTTAATGCCACGCTCGGCATGCCATTTGACGTTACCTGGGAATCATTGACATCTCCCAGCGCGACGGACGGTGTTGTTGCCCCCTGCACTGAGATATCGCTTTCTTGGGCACTCGTATTGACTGCCGATGATGACGCCATTGCGTTAGCTGGGGTAGCCGCCCCGGTGTTTACCTGGGCAACGTTCAGCCCACCCGGGGAAGACGTTGCGGAAGCGTTCGATTTTGATTGGGCTGCCAAAACATCCGCAGCAACGCGCTTTAACGACTGATCCTGTGCGGCGTTATCCGTGACTACACCATCCATCGATGGAGTGGCGTTAGCACGTTGCGCTGCGGATGTTGCCGGCGAGGCCACCGGTTGTTCTGTGCCCGGGGCTGACCATGATGCGGCCTGCTGGCCGGACACCATACCGCCGTTTTGCGTCGTCGAAGCGCCGTTGCGCGCCTGCGAGACGGTAACGGTCGACTCGGTTAACGTCTGCGTTAGGGCTGGATCTCGCCCGACACCAATTGCGGATCCATCCGCATTCGCTGTATTCAATACTGTTGGGCTTTGAATAACCGGGTTGGCAGAGGGCACCGTCGCCACACCGCTCGACGATACCCCATCCCCCGAAGCGGGCGCGACACGCAGCACAGCGGCCGCGGCCGCATCTGCATTACTCACTCGCGACAAGGCAGCCTGCGCCGTAGGAAGCGGGGTCTTCCGAGACTCCGCAGGAGTGCTGGGCACCTCGTGCGTTAGAAAATCCGAATTCTGATTCGGCGACCCTGAAGATGCCTGGGATTGCAATACTGCCGTCGATGATGTCTCGACGGTTTGCACTTTGGCCGTGTTTACCGTGGTGTGATCGACACCGACTCCTGCTGCCCCAGAATCGGAGGCTACTTTTGAAGATGCGTTCATCGGTGAAGCAGCCACTTCGGGCACCAGAGCGGTTACCGCTCCTTGCGTAGGCGTAGATATGGCCACGGTCACCGCCTCTAAGGTCGCGGCTGCGGTCACTGTCGAATACAACGGGACGCTATCAGTTGGGATGGGCGCTAACACGGCGGCACCCGCTGCACCGCCGGTTGTGGGGGCACTCGTAGCCGCGGCAGGGCTTGCATTATTGGTAGTCGATGAGACGGGCGAGTGCGTGGCGGTTAGCTCCGCTGGCGATGCCGTGTGCCCCTGAGGTCCACCCTGTCCTTGGGACTGCGGTCCTGATCCCTGTATGACAGACGGATTACTCGACGATTTGATGAACTGATCTCTCAACGCGTGTTCAAGCGCTGGTGGCAACGAACCGGGTAACGACGACGATCCGCTTTGCGTGGGTGACGGTTCCAGTTCGCCCACAGCAGACGGACCGGTGAGTGGCGGTGTAGCGTTGATGGGTGCAGTCACGCTCGGCACTGACGTTGAACTGTTGGATACGACACTCGTCACGCTCGGTACCACCGCTTGCGCCGATGCGCCCGCCCCGAGGGACAGTGCGACGCCCGGTGCTACGCCGAAATTTTTGGAAGAAGCGCCATCTGCGGGGTGAGCGGCTTGTCCGCTTGCCGCTAAGTCAATCTTGGCCGCACTTTGCTCGCTCAACGGGAGTAACGTGCTTGACTCCACAGCGGCTGTGCCGTCCTGTGCCGCCTTCCCCACGGAGGGGACCTCAGAGCCAGGCAACAAAACTTGCAAGGCCGGCCCAACAGCGGAATCACGCTCTTGGAGGTCAAGAAGTTCGGGTGTACTCTCTTCGGCCGTAACGCCTTCGGATTCCGCCCCGGAGGGCGACACCAAGGCTTGAGCAGAAGCCCCAGACTGGAAATCAAGCCGTTGCCCGTTGCTCAGCCCAGCCTCGGACAGTCGTGTAGGAACCGTATCTGAGGCCGGCAGTACTCTTGGCTGCTTTTCGGTAAATTTTGCCAATATTTCACGCTGAACACCCACTTGTTTCGGCAGATTCTGCCCGGAACTCTTGTTACCTAGGTTTCCCGGGGAGCCCGAATTAGTTGAGGCACCCTGCTTTGCGGCGATTGCAGCAGCTAACTCTGCGGCAAAGGGGTGTTTCTGAGCGCGCTCTGGACTGGCCTGTCCCGCTTGACCAATGGCTCCGCCGTCTGAAGGCATCCAAGGCGCAACCGCGCCGAAACCTGCCGTGTCTGAGGGGGCTCCTGGGACTGGAATGCCGATACTGCGAACCGGGGGCATGCTGATCCAACCTTTTCAAAAGAAAGTTGAACCAACTTAAGCATCTTTCGTGCCAGCGTTTCCTTGTCCTGGAGCGAACGGGTTCTTTCGGTGCGAAAAAGAGTCCTCGATCTCTTGCCACTCGGACTGTTCGGCCTCCTGACGGGCCTCGCGGGCCCGCCGATCCATAGCGCGATCCAATCCCTGACTTTTCAGTTTTGCGGCGAGGGCCTCCCGGTTGGCCTCCTGGAACCGACGATATAAGTCAGCATTCGCTAACTCTTGATCTTTCGCCCCCGCCAAAAGTCGGGCGCGAAAGGCCATGGTGTCACGCAATGTGGCCACTGAGACGCCCTTGGTCGCACTCTGAACGGCCGCCTCGCCATATTGGCCCGCATATTGAATGACCTGTTCATTCAGATCCTTTGCCTTTGCAAACTCACTGGCCAATCGACGGGCTTTGGCCATCGCCGTGTCCTGGCGCACCTTGGCCAGTCGTGCCATGGCCGCCATGGCACGGCTCATTTAGCAGCCCCCACAATTTTCATGAGTTCCTGAATGCAGTTGTCCATGGAGTGTGACTCCTCAGCCTCCTGCTGCAAATAGGCGCGGATTTGAGGCCAGGTTTTGATGGCCAGATCGAGTTCGGCATCGCCCCCAGGGACGTACGCCCCCATGGACAACAGTTCCCGACCACGCATATACCGCGAGTACAACATCTTTAATCTCCGCGCAGCGACCTGATGCTCTTTAGTCGTGACTTTAGGCATTACTCGTGAGATGGATTTTTCGATATCAATGGCCGGATAGTGGCCGGAGTCGGCAAGTTCCCGGGACAGAAACACGTGACCGTCTAAAATGCCGCGGGCCGTATCGGCCACTGGATCGTGAATGTCATCACCTTCCAACAGGATGGTGTAAAACGCCGTAATCGATGCATCATCGCGTGCGCCGTTGCCAACACGTTCCACCAGCTCAGGCATTTTCGCAAACACACTTGGCGTATACCCTCGGGAAACCGGGGCCTCACCAATACTTAATCCGATCTCGCGCTGGGCCATGGCAAAGCGCGTCAGTGAGTCCAGAATCAGCACCACATGACGACCCTTATCCCGAAACCAGGTGGCCACATCGGTGGCGTAGTAAGCGCCGCGCACGCGCGCCAGAGGGGATGCATCGGCCGGCGCTGCGACCACCACCGAACGGCCCAGCGTGGATTCGCCTAGGGTATCCATACAGAATTCACGCACCTCGCGGCCACGCTCACCCACTAGACCAATCACCATTACATCGGCCACGCAATTGCGCGCAAGCATTCCTAACAGCACGCTTTTGCCCACACCCGAGCCCGCGAAAATACCAATCCGCTGACCGCGGCCCACTGTGAGCGTGCCATTGATTGCCCGCACTCCTGAATCCATCGGCTCATGAATTGGCGCTCGATGCAGGGGATTTACTCGACGCGTTGGCACCCCCGCCACCGCGTCGCTATCAATACCCTTCTCATCAATCGGGCGCCCGAACCCATCCACGATTCGGCCCAGCAAGGCCTCTCCCAAGGGCAGTGATCGTGATGAGGAGAGCACCCTAAATCGATCGCCCTCGAAATACGGCGTGCCGATGGGATACACCGATGCGCCTGGCGTAACGCTGTCAACCGGATCGATCGGCATCAAATAGGTGATGCCACTGTTAAAACCAATGCACTCGGCCTCGATCGCCTGATCGGGGCCGAGGCTCACGGTCGCACGCTCCCCAATCGACATGGGCAACCCCTGCACCTCGTAGAGCAGGCCCGTCACGCGAAATAAGGTCCCTTCGCGCACCGATTTGGGCATCTCACCCAGACGCGCACCAACGCGCCCAAGCCGCTCCTGTGTCTGGCTATTCTGGGGAAACATCTAAGCCCAGCGCCGCGCGCACCAGCGCCCGACGTGCCTGAATTCCGATATCTAGGCGTGTGCCCTGTGCTTCAACGTAGGCATGTCCAGGGGGGACGTTCTCATCAAATAACAATATGCACCGAAACGGCAGGCCTTCATCATCGGCTGCCTTTTTCCAGGCATCCGACTCCTCTGGACGAATTCGGATGAATAGTTTTTCGCCAGGTTTCGGCAGCTTCATTAAGGCCTCTTGCACGGCCATCACGAACGGCGTTCGGTCCATGCCCTCTCGCCCGGATAGCCGCTCCGCAATCTGATAGGCCAGATCCACCAAAGGCTCTCCCATTGCGGTGGGGAATTCTTCAATTTCCTGAATTAAATTGGTGAGTGCAGTCGTCAGGTTGACGATCTCCACCTTCGCCTGATCGTAGCCGGCTTGATAACCTTCCTCGTGGCCCTTTTGAAGTCCATCGATATGACCGGCGGCAAAGCCTTCTTTGTGGCCAGCGGCGTAACCGGCATCGTGGCCGGCTTGCATGCCCAGATGGGCAGCCTCGGCCCGAATGGCTTCCACTTCTTGCACCGTGGGCAGCGGCGCCCGCACCGGTTCCGATTTGGATCGCGGATCAAACGACGGTGGTTTCCATACGCGAAGCGGTGCAGCCAACTCTTTTTCGATCTCGGCCTCTTCGGCCGCACGTCGGGCACGGCTCTCTTCCGCCGCCTTGTACACCGAATCTAAGGAATATGCCATGCGCGCCAATCGAGAATGTTAAACGAACTGATCGGCCTGCTTGCCGCGTTCCATGTTGATTCGGCCCTCGTCGGAGAGCTGACGGGCAATGGCCAACACGGCTTTTTGTTGCTCCTCGACATCCTGGATTTTCATCGGGCCACGGGTTTCCAGATCTTCCTTGGTCGCCTCGGCCGCGCGTCGGGCCATGTTCTTGAAAAACTTCTCTTTTAAACGCGGGCTGCCCCCCTTGAGTGCCATCACCAGCATGTCCTGAGGGACTTCCAACAACAAGGTCTGCAAGGAACGATCGTCGATTTCGGTGAGGTCTTCGAAGGTAAACATCTGCTCCAGGATAAGCTGAGCCAAATCCTGATCGTGTTCGGCGATTTTGGCCAGTGCCTTTTTGTCCATGCCACCTGACATAAAGTTAAGAATCTCAGCGGTCGGCGTCACACCGCCCACCGTGCTTCGGCGGGTATCGCTTTGGCCTTCCATGGCGCGCGACATGACCTCGTTTAACTCCTTCAAGGCCGCCGGCTGAACCTTCTGCAGTAAGGCCACACGTAGCATGAGTTCATCGCGAATGTCATCGGGGAACAACTTCGCGGTCGCTGCCGCATGTTGAGGCTCTAAGAACACCATCACGGTGGCAATAATCTGCGGGTGCTCGTTTTTGATCATCTCATAGAGCACATCCGGTTCCATGCGCTTTAACGCCTCTACACCAGACATATCGATGGCGGATTCCAGCTTGCCCAACAGATCCGATGCGCCTTCAGAGCCCAGCGCTTTATGCAGCATATTCTGCATAAACGAATCGGTATCGAAGGCGACCTGAGCATTGTTGGCTGTTGCATCTTTAAACTGCCGCAGCACCTCGATTACGAGTTCACGCGGCAAGGCGCGCACCACCGCCATCTTGGAGGACAGCTTTTGGACCTCATAAGGGGAGAGCAGGCGCAGCACATCCGCCGCCGCTTCCGGGCCCACCGCCAGCAGCACCACGGCCGACTTCGAGGCCCCATCCAGATCGCTGATCGTGGCGGCTGCCGAGGAGCTGGCCGACTTCACCCCCTCTTTGAGGGCTTCGGCGATCGATATGGGCTTGTCTTCTTTTTCTTCGACTTCATCGGCCATTAGAGTGCTCCCCGATCAGTGCGTTACATGGGCTTCGCATCGGCGTTCATCCAGGTCTTAAATACGTTGGCCACCACACGCGGGTCTTTGGCCACGAAATCTTTTGCGTAATTGACCAGCTCCTCATAGTCACGCTGGTCCTGCTCCGCCTTGCGCTTGCGCTCTTCTTCGGCGAGGCGACGTTCCTCTTCGGCCAGTCGACGTTTCTCTTCCTCTTCAAGGCGCTTCTTCTCTCGGGCCAGTTCCATCTCCAGGCGCTTCTTCTCTCGGATTTCCGGCGTCATCATGGCGAGCTCGGCCTTCATGCGCTCGTCAATTTCATCTTCCAGACTCTGCTCGGACTGCGCCTCATCAACTGGCGGCGGAAAGAGAATAGGGCGAGCGACCGCCAGAAAGAAGATCGCCACCGCCGCCACGATCACTGCGAATTTAAAGAGCTCTTTGGCGAGCTCCAGGAATCCACCGTCCTGATAAAACGGTACTTTGTCCACGGGTTCGGGCGTAAACGGAATGTTCGCCAGACTTACGGAGTCCCCGCGCTCCTGACGAAAACCCACGGCATCACGGGCCAGTGCCACCATCTGCTGCACCTCCGCCGGCGGATACGGAATTTGCTTCACTTCGCCCGACTTTGTATCGGTCTGATTTTTGAAGTTCACGACTACGGCTGCCGATACCCGACGCAACTCGCCTTTGGCCCGCTTCAAATACTCAATGGTACGGTCGACTTCATAGTTAGTGGTGAGCTCGTTACGCGATGTCGAACCCACGCCACCATCCCCGGGAGCATTGAGTACACGCGCATCGTTTCCTTTTGCCGCACCTTTTTGAATGGGTGCTTGTGCGTTGGGTGGCGGTTGATTAGTGAGTGCGCCGGGAATGCCACCCGTCGATGGTGTGGTGCCTTGGGCGATGATACTTTGCTGACTGCGAATAGCACCTGGACTCGGCGGTGTGTTCTTACCAAAGGCCTCTTGCGTGCGCGCGAGCTCATTGAAATCCATGTCTAAGGTCACTTGCGCCTTGACATTGCCCTTGCCGGTAATGGGCTCGAGGATGGCCGCGACGCGCTTCGCGAGCGCTGCCTCCATTTCCTGCACATACTTGAGTTGGGTTTGGTCAACGCCGGCCGTGGCGCGATCCGGATTGGGCGACAGGAGATTACCCTCCGCATCCAGAATCGTCACATCCTGTGGGCCCATTTGCGGCACCGAAGAGCCCACTAAATGCGTGATCGCCAATGACTGTTGCTTATCTAAGAACCGCCCGGGATGTAGGGTCAACACAATCGATGCGGTCGGCCGCTGCTGTTCGCGCACAAAGGCGGACTGTTTTGGCACGGCCAGATGCACACGCGCGTTTTTCACGGGGGTGAGTGACGAAATGCTCTTGGCCAACTCCCCTTCTAGACCGCGCTGATAATTCACCTGTTCGACGAACTGACTGGTGCCCAGACGCTGGTTCTCCAGCAGCTCAAACCCGACGAATCCGGATTTCGGTAAACCCTGACCGGCGAGCTTTAAACGCGTCTCATGGACTCGTTTGGTGGGAACCATAATGGCGCCCCCACCCTCGGTAAACTTGTATGGAACATCCATTTGTTGCAAAGAAGCAACGATTGCCGCGCTATCCCGCTCGTCCACATTGGAAAATAGAATCTTGTAATCCTCGGTTCTTCCAGAGAGCGCTGAGACCATAATGATTAGCATCAGAAAGAGCAGTCCACCCCCCAAAATGGTCTTTTGGGCCATGGAGAGAGTCTTCAGCCGAGTGTTCAGCTGGCGAAAGGCCTCTAGCCTTGGATCGCCCTTAAAGGCAGGTTTTGCCGAATCCTTGGCGACCTCAGCCGCAGCGCCTGTGGCAGGCGTGCCCACTGCGGCGGCGCCCCCGCCAATATTCAGCACTGCGGCGTTTTGGTCTGCCGCCTGAATTGGATTTTCGACCTTATCGTTCACTTAATTTGTGGGCCAAAGTTAAAGTAGTGCGTTAAATTTTCCGGGGTTATGACATTATTTCGGTACTTCGTCAAGAACTCGGCAAAAATTTCAATAAATTTTATGAAGCAAGGATCACGCCATTGAGTGCAGAAGCCGCCCAGCTAGAACAGGCATTTAAGCTGTTTTTGCAGGCCTCACAGGACCTCGAGGCCCAGCAGTCCGCGCTTCAGAATCAGGTCCAACGGCTTTCCGAGGACCTGTCGACGGCAAATCAGCGTCTGGCCGCCTTGCTGGAGGCGCTACCGTCGGGTGTGCTCGTGATCGAAGATGGCCGGGTGCGCGAGTTAAACCCCGCCGCGCGTGAACTGTTACCCGACGCCCAGGAGGGGGCGCTCTGGCGTATCCCGGGCACGTGGTCCTCCACGCCCGTTCAGGGCGAGTACCAAACCAGCACCGACTCAAGTTGCAAAACCGTCCAGGTGAAAGAGGTCGTGTTTGACCAACGCAAGATTGTGCAAATCCAAGACATTACCGAGAGCCTGGCGCAGCATGCCGAAACCCAGCGCCAATCCAAACTCGCCTCCATGGGCCAGATGGCCGCCAGCATTGCCCACCAATTGCGCACACCCTTAGCAACCGCCACGTTATATGCGGGGCACTTAGTCGACCCCCTCCTGCCGTCCGAGCGACAAAAAGACATGGCCGAGAAGCTTCGTCGCCAATTGACTTCCCTGGAAAAACTCACCACAAGAATGCTGCAGTTTGTGCGCCAGCGACCGCATAAAACCGAAACCGTATCGATTGCCGATCTGCTGGAGGAGGCTCAACAGGCGATTGCCCCGGTGTGCGAACGGTACGGGGTTCCACTGGATGTCGCGCTGCAGGGAGACCCCAGTTTACTCACCGTGGAGCGCGATGCGATTGTTTCCGCGCTGGTGGCCGTGCTCGAAAACGCGCTACAGGTCTCGCCGAAAGGCTCTGTCATTCGCATGCATGCGCGGGTTGAGCAGTCGCGTGTTCGTATCCAGATTGACGATCAAGGCCCGGGTATTGAGGAGAGTCTACTGGCCAGCATTTTCGAACCGTTTACCACGAGCCGGGTCAACGGCACTGGCCTGGGCCTCTCCATCGCGAGAAACGCCATCGAAGCGCACAGAGGGGAAATTTCGGCCAGTAATCGACACGAGGGAGGGGCACGATTTCTGCTGACCTTACCCTGCCTACAACCGCTTTAATACTGCATGGCTCACCCCTTTTCAAACCACCTCTAAACCCTCGAAGCACACCATGTCCCACGCCCCTATCATGATTGTCGAAGATGACGCCGATCTACGCGAAGCCATCTGCGTCACCCTCGATCTGCACCAGATCCATTACCAGGCCTTTTCCGAGGCGGAGACCGCCTTGATCGCCATCGGCGAGCAAGAGTTCTCATTGGTGGTGTCGGACTTTAAGTTACCTGGCATGGACGGACTCACGCTTTTGCGCTCTATCCGCAAAAAAGTGCCACAACTGCCGGTAGTGATCATGACGGCGTTTGCCGAAGCCAAACTCGCCGTGGAAGCGTTGCAGACCGGTGCACGGGATTTTCTGATCAACCCCTTTCAGCCAGAGCATTTGGTAAGCGTAATTGCCCGCTACCAACCGACGGCCACTGTGGCCACTAACGGCAATGGCCAGTCGATCATTGCCAAAGCCGATGAGACGCTCAGTGTGTTGTCACGCTGCCAACGTGTGGCCGCTACCAACGCCACGGTGCTGCTCACCGGTGAAAGCGGCGCGGGAAAGGATGTGTTTGCTCGGCAAATCCATCTTCGATCGCCGCGGGCCGGCAAACCTTATGTGGCACTGAACTGTGCCGCTATTCCCGAAGCCCTTCTCGAGTCCACGCTTTTTGGATTCGAGCGGGGCGCCTTTACGGGTGCCAATAAATCCCAAGAAGGAAAATTCGAAGCGGCGCATGGCGGCACACTGTTTCTTGACGAAATCGGTGAGTTGCCGATCGAGCTTCAGGCCAAACTACTGCGTGTGATCCAAGACCGCATGGTAGAGAGAATTGGCTCTAACCGCAGCCAAGAGGTGGACGTGAGGATTGTGGCGGCGACCAACCGGGATTTGGCGGCCCAAGTCGCCGACGGAAAATTCCGTGAGGATCTCTATTACCGGCTGGCGGTCTTTCCCATTGCGATCCCACCCCTCCGAAATCGTATGGACGATGTGGTGCCACTGGCCGAGCTGTTCGTGGAGCGCTATGGTCAGACCATGGGACGTGCCGGGCTTGGCCTTTCAGCGATGGCCAAGGCTGCACTGACCAACCACCCGTGGCCAGGCAACGTCCGGGAATTGGAAAACGCAGTCCAGCGCGCGCTGCTGATGGCCGATGGCAATACGATCGAGCCCGAGCACCTAGAGCTTAAGATCCCGCCCGGCTTTGCCATCCCGCAGGCCAGTGTCCCGAGGGCCGCTGGGGCCCCGGTTGCAGTCGATGCCCCCAGCGCACCCGCCCTTGGGACGACCGCTGGACATGGCGCGAATTTTGCTTTAACAACCCCAGTAGAGATGGCTAGCCTGGAAACCGTAGAACGAGAGCATATTCTCAGAGTGCTGAAGAGCACGGGCGGAAACCGGAAAAAAGCCATCGACATTCTGGGCATTAGCGAGCGGGCCCTTCGTTACAAGCTCAAAGACTATCGGGAACAAGGCTTTTATTCGGATTAGGATTGACCTACACTTTGCATCATGAGTATTGAAAATATCAATGCCGTTTTAGCGCGTATGCAGGCGATGGCGGAGGCGGCCAAAGGCTCCACCGCGCCGCTCGGCAATGATCCCCGCATGCCTTTGGCCGGTAACCCGGCTGGCGGCGTAGCGCCCAAGGTGGACTTTGGCGCTGTACTGCAGCAGGCAGTGCGAGAGGTCAGTGACGCGCAAAACACGGCTCAGGCCAAGGCGCAGGCCTTTCAGATGGGCTCAAAGGACATGTCGCTGGAGGAGGTAATGATTTCCTTGCAAAAGGCAAACGTTGCCTTCCAGGGAATGATTGCCGTGCGCAACAAGCTGGTCGACGCCTACAAAGAAGTCACCAACCTGCAGATCTAAGCCTGGGCCCTCAAGTCCTCGGCCGTTTTCCCGTCCACCTGATAGGCCCAGCTCAACACTTCGGCCACCGCTTTATACAGCTCGGGCGGAATAAGCTGGTTTAAATCCAGTTGCACTAACAGCTCGACCAGCTCCGGTTCGATTGCAATGGGCACTTGATAGTCCTCGGCCCGGGCAATGATGGTCTCGGCCACGTGACCAGAGCCGGTGGCCACCACCCGAGGCGCCCCGGAATTCTGCTCATAACGCAGCGCCACCGCACGCCGACCGTAAGTATCCGCGCTCACACGAGCTCCTGACCATCAGCGCCTTGCACGCGCAGATTCACCGACTCACCTCCACTGGCGTTTAACAAGGACCGCAGCGCCGGAAGGTTACGCGAAAGCACCGCCTGATTGGCCAACTGCGGCTCAATCACCACGCTGACCGTTCGCGCCACCTGAATCGCATGGACGCGCATCGCTCCGAGCGTGGGCAGCTCCAGCTCCAGTGTGACCTTCGCGCCCTTGACCAGCGCACCACCCGCGGCAGCGGAATCCTGCGCATAGGCGTCATCTCGAAAAATTCGAGCATGGACCCCAGGTGTGATCTCCCCTTGCCAAAACAACTGCCCATGCATTAACAGCGTGACACCGTTTAGAACCTCGGCCGAAGTCGGTTCGGGCAGGCTCTGCAAGGCCTGAGCGGCCGTGATCGTAGCCGCCGACCCCACAACGCCATCCGCTTTTACACCCTGAATCTTTTCGCGCTTCAGTCCCACCGCCTCGGCAAACCGGGCAATGGCCAGCATGGGGGAGCGCTCCAACCCGAGCCGTAACATCTGCAGCGCCTCGGCGGGCGTTTTTCCCAAAGGGGCCTCTTGCCCCGTCTGCTGCCGGTCTCGCTGTTGCTGCTGAATAAATTCTTTCGGTAAAGGCCAGGGCAAACGCTGCGGTCCGGTCTCCGCACGGACCATTTTCTGGTTCAGAGCGGAGATATACGCCGCCGCCTCGGAATCTTCCGCCTCTTCTGGCGATACGTAGATTGGGCCAGACTGATCTAAGCTCTGACGTACCGAGTGAGCGGTGCGTGGGCCTTGCGACACCGGTACCGGCACCCTCAGAAGCACGCTTGGATCAATGCGTGCCGCCGCATCCCCCATCACCACGGGCACCACACGTACCACCGGCTCCGGCTTCGTGTCCTGAACCGGAGCCGTGGGTTTGGGAATGTTCGAGGGTATTTGCATGGGGCAGATCGCTTACCCCATTTATACGGCAGATTAGTGGCCCAGGTATAGAGGGGCCGGCGGCTATTTCAGGTCACAGCCGAGTCGACTTACCGCCCGCTGACTATCGAATGGCTACTAAGGGCGAATCGACGGTCGATTCCCTTACCGGGTTTGACTCGGGATGACCCTCAATCGCACGCATCGCACTTATTTCCACCCATGCGGACTCGAGACTTTTAAAAACCTCAATCACACCGGTAAGCATCTCGGCGTTCTTCTTGAGGCGCGCCTGAAGAATTTCACGCATAGACCAGTCATAGAGCGCAGCTAAATTCACCGCAATGTCACCACCCTTCTCGATGTCGAGGGCGGCAACCAGACCCTTATCGATCAGATCTAGGGCCTTTTCAGCCGCAGGGGTAGCATCCGCACCCGCCTCGATCGCCCGTTGGGCTTCCCGCAGGTTTTCAATCAAACGCTTGTACACCAGAATAATCAATTCCAGTGGACTGGCCTCCGACACAGAAGTCTCGTTGGAGACTGACTTATAAGCATCTGCTGCACGTCGTTTCATATTTAGTTTCCTCTCAAAACAAGTTATTTTTGTTGATATCCAACGAGGCCAGACAAGGCAGAGTTCAGGCCATTGCTCACTAACTGCAACCGCATCAGCAAAGCATCGAGTGCGGCATACTGCTTGTAATAACGGGTTTGAATAATGGCGAGTTTTTCCTCCAACTCACCCACTTTATCCTCTAAACGCCCCTGCTCGTCTTCGACGTTCGTAATTCGTGAGGATACGATTCCATCTTTCTTTAAAGCGTTCGTCATGTAACTGGTGAAATTCACCGTTGCGCTTTCGTAACCCACAATAACGCCGTTATTTAGTTTCGACTGCAGTCCGTCCGAAATCGCGAGAGCGAAGTCCGCCTCATCGATTTCTAAACGGCCATCCACCTGCAAAACGATTCCAATCGTGCCAAAGGCGAGCGTCGAACCGTCCGCCTGTCGAATCCCATTAGAGTAGAGGCTTTTTAGGCGATCCATAAAACTACGGACGCTTGGGTCGTTCGCCAACGTTCCCCGTTTATCGGGGTCGGCCGCCGCTCGCGTCTTATCCCGATAGAAATCCACCAGATCATTAAAGGCAGTGACAAACGTTCGAAATACATCGTTTGATGAGTCTTCGGCAGCGACTGTTACATTGAGCGTTGTCGCCGATAGCGCGGAGTAAAGGGTGTTGGCGTTGACCAGGGACGAGACCTCGCCTAAGGCGGGAGTAACCGGCGAATTCAAATTAATCGTTACACCAGAAATGACGTCGGTAATCTGGTTGGTCGACCGCTGGACACTCAGACCGTTAACAGAAATGAAAGCATCGCGCCCACTCTGTAATCGAGTCGTATTGTGCTCGGAGATCGTTACCGCCCCAAATGCATTAGTCCCGGATACGGAAAAACTGATCCGATCACCGGCTTTTGGGTTACCAGTAAAAGTAAGCGTTGCGGTATCACCGACTCCGGTTTGGAATGTGGTTCCCACGAGCGTGGCGGCAGTTCCGCCTGTCGCGGTAACGGTCCAGGTGGAACCGTCATAATCAGCGGTATAGGTGTCATTTGTCACCGTTCCCGTGATCGCAGTAAAAGCGACAGCGGTTAGGTCTGTCGCCGACAAATTTTCGATGACCGTGCTCTGCGTTGCGACACCGGAACCCGATGTCACAGCCGTGAGCGCGAAAGCCACCCCGGCCGTATCGGCTTTAAATCCGACAGTCCGACTACTTGCTGTTGCGGTTACCGGGGTGTGCGCCGCATCGCCACTCAAGTTGTAAGCGGCCGCGAGGCTCGTAGCAATCCGGGTGTAATCGTCTCCCGTATTACCGCCATCGACCACGTCCGCTGGAGACACAGTGTAAGGGAGCGTCACGCCGTTCATCGTAATCGTGATCGTGTCGCCTGCAGAGTAAGTTCCTGACAAGGTAAGGCTGTCCTGCTGAGCGACCGTCGTGGCCGTATTGACCCCAGACACCGTAATGGTGTTACCCGCGCCAGGCTCCTTTGAGACAATCGATAAAGCGTAGCGATCTGTCTCGGTCTGCACGAGAGACGCCTGAATACCCGCATCGAGCAGATTAATCATGTCCTGCAGGTCGCTGACCGTATAAGTCGTAGAGAGCCCTGTCGACACGGTAGAAACCGTAGTTCCAGCTGCAGTCGAACTCGCGGTTTGCAGACCACGTATGGGGTTGGTTGTGCTCAAAAGCAAACCCCCGCCACTCACCGATGCATAAATACCCTCGAGATCTCCATCTTCGACTGCCTGATTGATCGCATCAGCAACGTCTTGATCGGTGGTTTCCGAACCCACCGTAAAAGACTGCTCAGACCCACCGTTCAATGTTATGGTGATTACATCACCCGTGGAGTAGGCGCCACCTGTCAGTTTTACGTAATCTGGCCGGTAGGTATTCCCTCCAAAACCTATACTGAGCGCCGACAGATCCATGATCTGACTGGCTGACGTAAATCCCGGAATTGAAATGGTCTCCGACTGGGCGGTTTGGGCAACTTTTACCGAGTAGGTCCCTTCCAAAGCGG
>JBMSML010000027.1:0-15797 GCA_049421125.1 Burkholderiaceae bacterium | reverse complement strand
GCACAGCCGAGCACGGACATGCGCCCGCTGTTTGATGCGATTTTGAAGTATGTGCCGCAGCGGGCCGACGACACCGAGGCGCCCTTGCAGTTGCAGATCTGTTCCCTGGACTATTCAAGCTATGTCGGAAAAATCGGCATTGGCCGTATCAATCGCGGCCGTCTGAAATCCCTGCAGGACGTCATGATTCAGGATGGCCCTGACGGCACACCGAAGAAAGCCCGCGTCAACCAGATCCTGAAGTTCAAGGGGCTGGAGCGTGAAGTGGTGCCCACTGCCGAGGCCGGCGATATTGTGCTGATCAACGGCATTGACGACCTCAACATCGGCACCACGGTGTGTGAGCTGGATCACGTCGACCCATTGCCGATGCTGCAGGTGGATGAACCCACGCTGACCATGAACTTTATGGTGAATGCATCACCGTTGGCCGGCCGTGAAGGTAAGTTCGTGACTAGCCGTCAGATTCGTGAACGCTTGGAGCGGGAATTAAAATCCAACGTGGCACTCCGCGTGGATTTCAGTGCCGACTCCGATACCTTCATCGTGTCCGGTCGAGGGGAGTTGCACCTCACCATCTTGCTGGAAAACATGCGTCGTGAGGGTTATGAGCTTGCCGTGTCGCGTCCTCGGGTGGTCTTTAAAACCGATGCGAGCGGTGAGCGGCTTGAGCCCTATGAGATGCTGACCGTCGACGTGGAGCAGGACCATCAGGGGCCGGTGATGGAGAATCTGGGACTGCGCAAGGGCGAGCTGTTGGATATGCAGCCCGACAGTAAGGGCCGTGTGCGGCTGGAATACCGTATGCCGGCACGTGGGCTGATCGGGTTTCAAGGCGAGTTTCTCACCATGACCCGTGGCACGGGGCTCATGAGTCACATCTTCGATGATTACGGCCCCTTCAAGGGAGAGTTGGCGGAACGCCGTAATGGGGTGCTGATTTCTCAGGATGACGGCAATGCGGTGGCCTATGCCTTATGGAAGCTGCAAGAGCGGGGACGCATGTTTGTGAAGCCGGGAGATGCCCTGTACGAAGGCATGATCATCGGGATTCATAGCCGTGATAACGACCTGGTGGTCAATCCGGTCAAAGAGAAAAAGCTCACCAATGTGCGGGCCTCGGGCAAGGATGAACACATCGATCTCACCCCGCCAATTGAACTGACGCTGGAAAAGGCGGTGGAGTTCATTGCGGACGATGAACTGGTGGAGATTACGCCAAAGAGTATCCGGTTACGTAAACGGTATCTGAAGGAACACGAGCGTAAAAAGGCCGTCCGTGAAGAGGCGGCCTAAGATTCGGGAGTCAATGGTCTTGGTTGCAGGTCATTCGGAGATTTAGAAATGCAAAACGAAATCAAGGTTTCGCTGATGGCGACCCGACAAGTCGTAGACGATATGCTCGCCGATATCGCTCTGCATAATGAACTAACCCAGGCCGTGGATGCGTGTGTCCGCGCATTGCGCTCCGGCAGCAAACTTATGTTTGCCGGCAACGGAGGCAGTGCCGCCGAGGCGCAGCATTTCTCTGCAGAGATGGTGGGTCGTTTTCTAAAAGAACGTCGTCCCTTGCCTTCAATAGCCTTGAGTACCGACACTTCCGCATTGACCGCCATAGGCAATGATTATGGATACGAACATGTCTTTTCTCGACAGGTGGAGGCGCTGGGGAATAAGGGAGATGTGTTGATTGCAATGTCCACGTCGGGTCGCAGTCCAAATATCCTTTCGGCGATGAAGAGTGCGCGTGATCGAGGCGTGATGACGATCGCGCTGACGGGGGCTAATGCGCGAGATATGGGCGAAGCGGCGGATATTGTGTTGAAGGTGCCCTCTCGTCATACCCCTCAGATTCAGGAAGGCCACCTTGTGTTAGGACATTTGCTGTGCGGGATGGTGGAGAACCAACTCCTCGCATAAGCCGCGCGCTGCAGATTCTGCAGACGTTGGGCGTGGACGAGGCCACGCGAACGGCCACCCGGTTATCCGAGCAGTTTGACGGATCCTCGCGTGCGGTCGAAGCCTATCGAAGGCAGTGGGGTAGAGATGTCACCGATCTGTTGATCGCGTTGCACCGCATGTCCGGGGTGGGCACCCGTGTTCGTCGTGAGCCTGGATCGGAAGCCCCGGCGCAGGTGGAAACACTGCGGCGGATGCTGTTGGCGTTGGCCGATGATCTGCGCGTGGTGGTCATGCAGTTGGCCCTGCACATTGCGGACCTGGAAGGGTTGGCCAGTCGGATCAGCTCGTCCGACGCACCGGACCTCGCGGCCTGGGGCCGATCGCTCGGGGAAGAGACCCTGTTGGTGCAGGCGCCATTGGCCAATCGGCTCGGCATCTGGCAGTTGAAGTGGCTGATGGAAGACCTGGCCTTTCGGATGACGGAGCCGCAGGCGTATCGTGAGATCGCCCGCCAGTTGGACGAGACCCGTCAGGAACGCGAGGCGTTTGTCACCACCACCATTGCACGCCTGCGTCATTTTCTGGATCAGGCCGCAATCCACGGCGATGTGGCCGGACGGCCCAAACACCTCTACAGCATTTATCGCAAGCTCAACGCCAAGGGACTGCGGTTTGATCAATTGATGGATATTCGTGCCTTCCGAATCCTGGTGGACACCGAGGCCCAGTGCTACACCGTCTTGGGGTTTTTGCATGATCACTGGCGGCCTCTGGATTCGGAGTTTGATGACTACATCACACGGCCGAAGGCCAACGGTTATCAATCCTTGCATACCGTCTTGTTGGATGCGGACGGCCGGCCGTTCGAGGTGCAGATTCGTACGCACGACATGCATCAGCGCGCAGAGCTCGGGGTGGCGGCCCACTGGAAGTACAAGGAGTCGGGTGGCCGACATGCCTCCAGTGGCGACTACGCGGCACGGATTTCCTGGCTTCGGCAGATGCTGGATTGGGGGCACGGCTCATCGGGCAGTGTGCGCCTTGGCGATGATCGGGTCTATGCACTGACGCCGATGGCGCGAATCATTGAGTTACCCAAGGGGGCGACGCCACTGGACTTTGCTTATCACCTTCACACGGAGATCGGACACCGTTGTCGCGGCGCCAAGGTCAATGGCCAGATCGTGCCCTTGACGGCCGAGATTCACACCGGTGAGACGGTGGAGCTGCTGACCGTGAAGCAGGGTGGCCCGAGCCGCGACTGGATGAATCCGGACGCCGGTTACCTGCGCAGTCCGCGCGCCCGACAAAAAGTGCGCACGTGGTTCCACGCACTGGATCTTGCCGAGGGGCGCGGGGATGACAAGCCCATGGACAAGGCCGGTGAGAAATCCACGGAGAAGCCTTCCGATAGAAAATCAGAGGGCATGCCCAGCGATGCGGAGCGTTTGAAGCGCTCCGAGATCACGGCAGAGGAATTGATTCTGTCGAAAATCACCAAGCCCAAGGCGGCCTCGAAGGGCCCGGTATTGGTGGTGGGGGTGGATCGCATGCTCACGGCATTGGCGCGCTGCTGTAAGCCGGCGCCGCCGGATGCCATCAAGGGGTTCGTCACCCGCGGCCGCGGGGTGAGCGTGCACCGGGATTCGTGTGCCACCTTCGCACGGATGGCCCACGATGCGCCGGAGCGTGTCATTGACACGGCGTGGGGCGCGCCGAAAGATGCACAGGAGGCCCGCTATCTGGTGGATGCCACCGTGGTGGCCAAATCCCGTTCGGAGTTACTGCGCGATATCGCGGAGGTGTTGGCCAGAGAGAAATTGCCACTGGCCCGCATGGATTCGTTCCCCAAGGGCGACCTGGTGACGATGGCCTTAAGCCTTCAGGTGGCCGATGGCGAGCAGCTCAAACGCGCCTTGGCACTGCTGCGCGACGTGACCGGTGTTATGTCCGCACAGCGGACATAACACCGGACGGCGATTAACTGCAGGTGCCGAACATTTTTTCCTGCCATGGTGGCCACGGAAGCGGGACTGTCGGCTGGTGCCACTTCGGTATGATGATCCATCACGGTAATGCGTTGTTGCGCACGACTGGCCAGAGTGTTCTGGATGGCATGGGCGATTACCGCCACAGCGGACTCCATCACTCCCGGCGCACCGCTGCGCGGATTAAACCCTGAAATTCATGATTTTTCCCTATAAAACAGTAGGTTAGGAGCAGGCCATACCGTAAAATTGGCCATGAACTACAGGTTGATCTAGGTTAATTTAATAAGCGCCAAATCCATTGATGGCTTAAGATGCCGTGACATGAAACTCTCAACGCTTTTTGCAGTATTCGGCCTGTGGTGCGCTCTGGTGCCGACTGAATCGTGGGCACAGGGATCGCGTGAGCAGGCCGATAAGCGGGATGTGAAACGCCAGGAGTTTTTAAAGCGGCTGCCGCTGGAGTCGCGCTGTAAGGCCGAGGTGGCCGGTGGCGTCATCAAGCCCGAGGGGGCCCAAACGTGGACATCGGGCGCATTTGAGGTAGAAGCGCAGGACGATTTCCGCGTCACCATCGCCAAGCTGGATCAGATTCCAAGCGTGGATCAGGACACCTGCGAGGCGCAGGCCCGCGGACTGGAATATGACGATACTAAGCGGGCCATGGAGTTTCAGGATGGTCACCTGGTGTGCATGCGCCGCGTGTACAACGATCGCGGCCGGCTGCCACAGGTCCTAGCCTGCCGCGTGAGTGCGTTGCTCACCCAGCCGACCCATCTGCGGTGCAGGAATCTCGATCCGATTCTCGATCCGGATGGCGTTTTTGTGGCGCCTCACCTGATGATGGTGGTGACCCTGCCACAGGCGGTCATGACCAAGGGCACCTGTCAGGCGGCGGACCGGTTTTGATTTAATCTTGGGCGTATGGACCTTGCCCAATTAATTCAGACCATTGCGATCTATGCGATGCCCGTGGTGTTTGCGATCACGGTGCACGAGGCGGCGCATGGTTATGCAGCCCGTTATTTTGGCGATCCCACGGCGGCACAACTCGGCCGCATCACACTCAATCCCATCAAGCATATCGATCCGATTGGGACCGTTTTGGTGCCCTTAGGGTTGTACTTTGCAACGGCCGGTGCGTTTTTATTCGGCTATGCCAAGCCGGTGCCGGTGGATTTCAGCGCGCTACGGCATCCCAAGCGGGACATGATCTGGGTGGCGCTGGCGGGCCCGGCCGTGAATCTGTTTCAGGCCGTGGGTTGGGGCATCGGGTTTATTCTGTTGTTCGCCATGGGCATCGAGGAGCGATTCTGGCTGTCCATGTGCAAAGCCGGCATCCTGGTCAATGTGGTGATGTTTGTGTTCAATCTCTTTCCGCTGCCGCCCATGGATGGCGGACGCATCCTGGTGGGCCTATTGCCGTGGCGGCAGTCCTTGATGGTGGCGCGGATCGAACCCTACGGGTTTTTCATTGTGCTGGCGTTATTGGTGGCCGGTGTGATCTCTACGCTGTGGATGCAACCCCTGATGGCCGTCACCTATCAGTTCATTGATCTGGTGCTGAGCCCGTTGCGCTTTCTGTTGAGGTAGCGGTGTCATGGCCAGAGTAAAAATCGAACTCCCAGCGTCATTTCTGTTCTCTACCGAGTTAACCGTGTACACGCAGCACATCAACTATGGCAATCATCTCGATAATGCGGCATTACTGGGACTGGTGTCGGAAGCGCGCATGCGATTTTTTGAATCCTTGGGATTCACTGAGGCCGATACCGAGGGCGCAGGCATCATCGTAGCCGACGCCGCCGTGCAGTACAAATCCGAGGTCTTTCGTGGCGAGGCGTTGGTCGTGGAGTATGCGGTGGGCGACTTCTCGCGTGTGGGCTGCGATCTGATTTATCGGCTCTCTGAAAAGATCACGGGCCGTGAGGTGGCACGCGGAAAGACCGGCATTGTATTTTTCAATTACGCACAACGGGAGACCGTTCCCGTGCCGCAGGGTTTTCTTCGGGCAACGCAGTCGGGAGCGTGATGGCCCTCCGATGACGGGTTCGGGCCGCCTTCGGTGCGGGCGTCACCAGAGACCAGCGGCGACGGCCTCTTCAATCAGACGTTGAACGGCCGGATTGATGTTGCTCAGGAAATTTAATCCCGTGCGGGTTTCGATATCCCGAACGGAGGTAATGAATTCCTCGATGCGCCGATTTGGCTGAGGCGCATTGGGCACCACAAACGCGATCGTGTCCACGCGCACCGGGTCGAACACCACTTTGTAGAAATGCGTGGGTACGGCTACCTGGTTAGGGCCGATGCGCGATGGCGTTAACGTGTCGTAAATGGGCCCGGTGTAAATGAAGAGTTCTCGGCGGCTGGCCACCCATTTACGGATCGTGGACTCAATGTCGCTCCAAATCCCCCGATTCATGCCGGGGCCCACCTGCGGGGCCATATTGGAGAGATAAAAACTCTCCTCCATCGCCTGTGCACTCCATCGCATGTCGGCCGCGGGTGCCATGTGGCCGCGGTCGTAGCCGCTGTTGCGGTAGTCATCGAGTTCGGCGCGTTTTCCCTTGGGCAGTTCCGGGTCCGGGGCGAACCGATCGCGGCGTGAAACGCGATTGACCAAACGCTCCGGTGTCATGCGCTGTGCCACCCACAACGGTGCTTTCTTGGTCTCGTCGTGGGCTAGGGCAAATCCGGTTCGACACAGCAGCGCACCTTGCGTGTCCGGAAGCCCGTATTCCAGAAACTCCTTGCAGCGCTCCGGAATATCCCGTGCGAACGCCGGCAGAGGGGTGGTCATCGCGACCACGAACACGGCCAGCATCATGACGATCGCACGGGCATTCACCCGCGCGATTCGCTTACTTTTTCTTAGGACGAAAGGCCTTGCAGACATGGTCGTGCGTAAAGAGACTTGGCCCACCGATCAGCTCCAGGCCATACGGAATGGCGGCAAATACACCCGGAACCATGATACCGCCCTGGGCATCGCGAACGCCGCCTAGGGTCTCGGCAATGGCCTTCGGTTGGCCCGGCAGGTTGACGATGATCGACTTGTTGCGGATTACGCCAACCTGGCGCGACAAAATGGCGGTGGGTACGTAGTGCAGACTGACCTGGCGCATTTGTTCTCCAAAGCCGGGAAGCTCTTTATCGGCAATGGCCAATGTGGCCTCCGGCGTGACGTCGCGCTCGGTCGGCCCGGTGCCCCCGGTGGTGAACACAAGGTCACAGCGCTCTTGATCCACGAGTTCGATCAGGGTTTGCGAGATCACTTCGCGTTCATCCGGGATCAGCCGTTCCACGGCCACCCATGGACTGGAGAGGGCCGCACTGAGCCAGTCCTTGAGTCCCGGCAGTCCCATGTCCTGGTAAACCCCTTGGCTTGCACGATCGCTGATGGAAACGAGGCCGATTTTTGCTGTCATGCCGCTATTATTGCCGCTATGAAAAAAAGCCAGCCATCCGCATCTTCCCCACTGTTTTACGAACCCCAGGTCCTGCGTGATCTATCGCTCAAAATTCTGCAGATGGCCAAGGATATTGGTGCTACCGATGCCGCAAGTGAGGTCTCGGAAAGCAGTGGCCTATCGGTGACCGTGCGCAAACAGGCCATCGAGACCCTGGAGCGTACCCGTGATCGGGGGGCAGCGGTCACGGTGTACAGCGGACTGAAACGTGGCCATGCCACGACCTCGGACTTTTCGGATCGGGCCCTGCGCGATGCAGTGGCCAAGGCCTTTGATATCGCCCATTACACGGCCGAGGATCCCTGTGCCGGCCTGCCCGAAGACTCGTTGATTGCCCGTGACTACCCAACATTGCCGCTGTATTTCCCATGGGCCTTATCGGCCGAGTCGGCGGTCGCGCTTGCCATGGATGCAGAGCAGGCGGCGCTTGCCGTGAGCCCAGCCATTAAAAATACCGAAGGCGCATCGGTGGCGGCCCATCATGGACAGTTCTTTGCGGCCAATACGCGGGGCTTTGTCGGCGGATACCCATATTCACGCCACTGGCTATCGGTGGCGCCGATTGCCCAGGCCGGATCGGCCATGCAGCGCGACGATTGGTATACCTCCGATCGGGATCCTGCCAAATTGGCGGATCCGGAGTTGGTGGGGCGTTACGCGGCTCACCGTGCGCTGGCCCGGTTGCGCGCCCGTAAAGTGCCCACGCAACGCGTACCGGTTTTGTTTGAAGCGCCGCTGGCCAGCGGAATTCTGGGGGCTTTTGTTCAGGCGACCAGCGGTTCGGCCTTGTACCGCAAATCCAGTTTTCTGCTCGATAGCCTGGGCACGACGGTGTTTCCTTCGCATATCCAGATTTCAGAAGACCCGCTGATTCCAGGTGCGATGGGCAGCACGCCTTTTGATGATGAGGGCGTACGGGTAGGGGCACGTGATGTGGTGGCCAATGGCACGCTACAGGGCTATTTCTTGTCCTGCTACAGCGCGCGCAAGCTGGGCATGACCACGACCGGCAATGCTGGTGGTTCGCACAATCTGGTGATGCGCAGTACCCAGACACGTCCTAGTGATGATCTGGTCACCTTGATGCGCAAGATGGGCCGTGGTTTATTGCTGACGGAAGTGATGGGCCAGGGCGTGAACTACGTCACGGGCGACTATTCCCGAGGGGCTTTTGGATACTGGATCGAGAACGGTGAGATCGCTTATCCGGTCGAAGAGATCACGATTGCCTCGAACATGAAGGACATGTTCCAAGGCATCGTGGCCATCGGCGCCGATGAGTTGTGTCGTGGCACCAAGACGGTGGGCTCCATTCTCATCGATGAAATGACGATCGCCGGAGATTGACGCCGCGGGATCGATCTAGAGATCGGGCAGCGTCTCGACGCGCTGGGGTGTGACCCGGTTGGCTTTGATCACACCCGGAATGCGCCGAATACGACGCAGGACATTGGCCAGGTGCTGGCGTTCGCGAACCTCCAGGGTCAGGTGCATGATGGCCAGCGTCTGATCCTTGGGCGCGGTATTGGCGCCCACAATGTTGGCGTCGGCACCCGAGATCGCCGAGGCCACCCGGGCGAGAATGCCGCGTTGGTCTTGGGTTTCGATCACCAGATGGCATTGAAACAGTCGTTTTAAATCCTCGGCCCAGATCACATCGGCCCAACGCGCTGGATCTTTGGAGCGTTGGCGTCGCCCCAGACCGCAGTTGGCCCGGTGCACCACCAAACCGGCCCCGCCACGCATCAGTCCAATGGCCGCATCCCCACCGATCGGACTGCAGCAGGTGGCGTACTGCACTGTGGACCCTTCGCTGCCATCGATCGTGATGGCCTCGGTGCCGCTGGCGAAATGGCTCTGCGAGATGGCCAGGGCGTGGCGGGCATGTTCGGGCAGACGTTGCATCGCAGAGCCCGAAGATTGTGGAATCAGGCGACGTGCTGCGACGTTGGCCAAGGTCAGGCCCAGCCCGATGTCTTCCAGGAGTCGGTCTTTATCCTGAGCGGAATTCTCGGCCAGGAACTGGTGCCAATCGAGATGCGGATCGTCGATGCCATTGGCGCCGAGCGACTTAAGGGCCTGATCCAGAAGCCGCTGCCCGAATTCAATCGCCTCGGTACGCGTGGTGGTCTTAAGGCGGTGACGAATCTCGGCACGGGCTTTCGCTGTTCGTACGAAGGCTAACCACGAGGGATGGGGGTTCGCGTCGGGCCGTGTGTGCACGTGGATCACATCGCCGTTGCGCAGTGGGGTATCGAGTCCGGCCGCTTGATGGTTAATTTCCGCCGAGACACAGTGGTTCCCGATGTCGGTGTGCACGTTGTAGGCGAAGTCCACTGGTGTCGAACCGCGCGGGAGTTCCTTGATGGACCCCTTGGGGGTGAACACGTAGACCACGTCGGGGAAGAGGTCAATTTTGACGCTGTCGAGAAATTCGGATGGGTCACGGGATTGGGATTGCACCTGCACCAGGGATTGCATCCACTCATGGGCACGCGCCTGCAGGGGCGAGACGTGAGCACTGTGATCCTCCTTGTACATCCAATGGGCGGCCACGCCGGCTTCGGATACGTGGTGCATTTCCTGGGTGCGAATCTGAAACTCCACCGGTGTGCCGTAGGGGCCCACCACGGTGGTGTGCAGTGACTGATAGCCGTTGGATTTTGGCAGCGCGATGTAATCCTTGAATTTACCGGGCATGGGCTTATACAAGGCATGCAGGGCGCCGAGGGTCAGGTAACACTGTGGAATATCGTGGACCAGAATCCGAAAACCGTAGACATCGAGTACCTCGGCAAGGCTGAGTTTTTTCTCGATCATCTTGTTGTAGGTTGACCATAGCGTCTTTTCACGGCCTTCGATCGCCGCGTGGATACCGAACTTGGGCAACTGGGATTCAATGGCACTTTGCAGGCGGCCGACCACTTCGCGACGGTTACCGCGTGCGGCCAGCAAGGCCTTGGAGAGGACGGCATAGCGTTTCGGGAAGAGGCCGGCAAAGCTTAAGTCCTCGAGTTCTCGGAAGACCGCGTTCAAACCGAGTCGATGGGCGATGGGGGCATAGATGTCCAGGGTTTCCTTCGCTACACGACGACGCTTCTCCGGGGCCACCACGTGAAGGGTGCGCATGTTGTGAAGCCGATCGGCGATCTTGATCAGAATGACCGGACATCACGGGCCATGGCCAACAACATTTTGCGAAAGTTCTCGGCCTGCGCCTCCTCGCGATTACGGAATTCAACGGCATCGAGTTTGGACAGGCCATCGACGAGTGCGGATACCTCGGGGCCGAACCGTTCACGGATATCGGTGGTGGTGGCGTGGGTGTCTTCGACGGTGTCGTGCAGTAATGCGGCCATTAAGGCCTGGGCATCGAGCCGCCACTGGGTGCAGAGTTCGGCCACCGCAAGGGGGTGAGACACGTAGGGTTCACCGCTTTGGCGGAACTGCCCGAGATGGGCTTCGTCGCTGAATCGATAGGCGGCGCGTAGGCGCTCGCAGTCTTCTTTTGGTAAGTAGGCCCGAGCGCGATCGATGAGCGGGCTTACGGAAACGGCCCGCAGAGCGGGACTGTTCACTTAAATCGGCACTTTCCGCAGCATCTCACGGCCCACGTGCTGACCAGCGATTTCACGCAGCGCCGTGACGGTGGGTTTGTCACGGGATTCGATTTTTGGCGATGCACCTTGGGCCAACTGACGGGCGCGATAAGCGGCCGCAAGAGCAAGCTCAAAGCGATTGGGAATGAAGGGCAGGCAGTCGTCAACGGTAATGCGGGCCATGGCATGTCCTAGCGTGTGAGTGAACGGGCAACCTTCTGCGCGAAGTCTTCGAGATTCTGCAAAGCAGCGCTAAAGTCTTGATTTATAATAACATAATCGAACTCATGGCTGTGCGCCATCTCACTTTGAGCCGCTGCCACACGCCGCGCGATCACCGCATCGCTGTCCTGGCCGCGGCCCCGAAGACGCCGCTCCAACTCCTCTATCGAGGGCGGCAAAATAAAAACGCTTTTGCTGTCGGGAAATAACGCTCGGATCTGCTGGGCGCCTTGCCAATCGATTTCCAGCAGGATGTGTCGGGATAAGGCCAACTGGGATTCGATCCACGACCGCGACGTGCCATAGAAATTGCCGTGCACTTCGGCCCACTCCAGAAAGTCCCCGTGGTCACACCGGCGTTCGAACTCGGCGCGGTCGGTAAAAAAATAGTGCTCGCCGTGGACTTCGCCCGGTCGTGGGGCACGGGTGGTGGTGGATACGGAGAGCACCCATTCGGGATGACGTTCCAAGAACGCGGCCACCAGCGAGGATTTTCCTGCACCCGATGGCGCGGCAATCATCAGAAGTTGGCCGCTGGGCGACCCGGCTGCCGTGCTATTCAAGGTTTTGGGCCTGTTCGCGAATCTGTTCGATCAGCAGTTTGATCTCGATGGACAGGGTGCTGAGCTCCGCAGATGCCGATTTCGATCCCAGTGTATTGGCTTCTCGGTTCATTTCCTGAGTCAGGAAATCCAGACGTTTACCGATCCCGGATGACGCGCCAGAACGCCGGTCGGTGGGATGACCCGAGAGTGTCTGGCGTGCCGATTGGAGATGCACGAAAAGTCGGTCGAGCTCTTCGGCCACATCAATTCGGAGTCCAAAGACGGCCGCCTCTTGGCGAATGCGTTCACTTAAGAGATCGGCCTGTGCGGCGGTCATCGTTACGCCCGGCGATATCGATGCGTTTGGCACGGCCGTGCGTAACGCGTCTTGCAGCTTGTCCGTGAGCTTTTGCTCTTGTGCGCGAATCGTCTCGGGCAGGATGGCGCGTGCGCGTTGCCCGAGGGCCTCGATCTCATCGACTCGTGCGCGAATGATCTCCATCAGGCGCGCGCCTTCGTGGTGACGACTGCGATGAAAAGGGACTAATGCCTCATCGAGTAAGCGCGACACGAGCACAGACCAGTCGTCTGCGCTGAGTTGTGACTCGATCGTGACCCCAGGCAGCCGGAGAAGATCGTTTACGGAAAACGGCGTGATGTCGGGGGCATGTCCGCGGATCTCATGGGCAAGACGCAGTGCCGAGGCCAGTCCGGCGGGATGAATCTGGGTTTTGGCCAGACTCGATTCGGTCCGGGTGAGGGTGATACGGCATTCCACCTTTCCGCGATGCACGCTGGCCTGGGTCTTGTCCCGGCACAGGCCTTCGAGCCAACGGAATTCGTCTGGCATGCGGCAGGTGAACTCGAAAAATCGATTGTTCACGCTCTTGAGTTCCACACTGAGGCGTCCGGCTGGGCAGTCGGCCTGTGCACTGCCGTATCCGGTCATGCTGAAAGGGGTCATAGAATGCATCTCACGCAGAATGGCCACCAAGAAGGTTGAGACACGGTATTGTAAGGGGCAACCATCACAAGGAATCAACATGACACAGCACTCCGCTCCAGGATCCTCCACACTTCATGCGTCGGGTCGGCCCAGTGGGCGCACGCCCGCGCAACTGCGACCGGTCAGTCTTCAGCGTCGTTACACCCGGCATGCCGAAGGATCGGTGCTGGTGTGCTTCGGCGAAACGAAAGTCTTGTGCACAGCGTCGGTGGAAGAGCGTGTGCCAGGATTTCTAAAGGGTCAGGGCTCCGGCTGGGTCACGGCCGAGTACGGCATGCTGCCCCGATCCACGCACACGCGCAGTGACCGTGAGGCGGCCAAGGGCAAGCAGAGTGGTCGGACACTGGAAATACAACGACTCATTGGCCGCTCATTGCGCGCCGTGACCGACTTAACGCTTCTCGGAGAGCGGACCATCACCATCGATTGCGATGTGCTGCAGGCCGATGGCGGCACGCGAACGGCGAGCATCACCGGTGCATGCGTGGCACTGGCCGATGCCTGTGCCGGATTGCAGCGTGATCGGCTAATCCCCAGCAGTCCTTTGAAGGAGTCGGTGGCGGCGATTTCGGTGGGCATCTGGAGGGGCGTGCCCGTGCTGGATCTGGACTATCTCGAAGATTCCGCATGCGACACCGACATGAATGTGGTGATGACAGACTCCGGCGGTATTGTGGAAGTCCAAGGCACTGCTGAAGGGGCACCGTTTTCGCGGGCGCAGTTGGATGATTTGCTGGCCTTGGCGGCCCAAGGCATTGAGCAATTGCATGAGTTTCAACAATGTCTGATACAAGATCCCGAGCGCCTGTCCGTCACCGTGGAATGACCATGGCCGTCGGGCACACGTCGACGTATTGATAATGAACCGACGTTGGGTATTGGCCACGTCCAATTCCGGAAAACTGCGGGAGTTTCGACACGCCCTGAGTCCGTTATTGACGGCACAAGGAGTCGAGTTGATCGCGCAGTCCGATCTTGGAATTGCGGGTGCGGACGAGCCCCATGACACCTTTACGGACAATGCGCTGGCGAAGGCGCGCCATGCAAGCCGTGCCAGCGGATGCCCAGCGCTGGCCGACGATTCCGGCCTGTGTGTCAGTGCCTTGGGTGGTGCGCCGGGAGTCCGATCCGCACGTTACTGGAAAGACCAACGCGATTCCCAAGGAGCGACCTTGCGCGCTCAACTCGATGCCTTGCCGGTGGACGAGGCGAATTGGCGTTTCCTGCTCAGCCGGCTCACATCGGCGTCGCCGGCGCAGTTTCGTGCGGTGATCGTGTGGGTGCAATCCGCCGAGGACCCCCATCCCATTGTCGCTCATGGCGTGTGGAACGGTGAGGTGACCGGTGAAGTGCGCGGTGAGCAGGGGTTCGGTTACGACCCGATATTTTTCGACGTCCAATTGAGCAAAATGGCGGCCGAACTCTCGGTCCAGGAAAAACAACGGGTGAGTCATCGCGGGGCCGCCTTGCGTGCGCTCATGGATCAGTTGGCGCTGCGGAATAGGGCGTGAGGTGGTGTCAGGTGACGCATGATTGCCTTTGATGCGCTGCCCGAGTTGTCGCTCTACGTGCACCTGCCCTGGTGTCTGCGCAAGTGTCCGTATTGCGATTTCAATTCCCATGAGGCGCAGGGCGATCTTGCCCAGACCGAGTACGTGCAGGCGTTGTTGTTAGACCTGGAGAGCGAACTTCCGCAGGTCTGGGGCCGACCCATCACGAGTGTGTTCATTGGCGGTGGCACGCCGAGTCTGTTTTCGCCGCAGGCGATTGCCGATCTGTTGTCCGGCATCCGTGCCCGAGTCCGCGTGCTGCCCGGAGCGGAAATCACGATGGAGGCCAATCCCGGCACCTTTGAGGCCGAGCGTTTTGAGGGGTTTCGGCAGGCCGGTATAAACCGCTTATCACTCGGGATTCAGTCGTTTGATGATCGGCAGTTGCGTGTTTTAGGGCGCGTGCACGATGTGGCGCAGGCCCTGCAGGCGGCGCGCAGTGCAGTGAAGATTTTTGATCGTGTAAACCTGGACCTGATGTTTGGTCTGCCGGGTCAGACCCTTTCGGACTTGCAGGAGGAGTTAGCACAGGCACTGGCCATGGAATCGACCCATCTGTCCTGCTATCAACTGACACTGGAGCCCAACACGATGTTCGCCACACGGCCCCCCGAGGGGCTTCCGGACGATGATCAATTGGCCGACATGCAGTTGGTGGTGATCGACACATTGGGGGCGCACGGGTTTGAGCGCTATGAGATCTCGGCATTCTCTAAAACCGGCGCGCGATGTGCCCACAATCTGAATTACTGGACCTTTGGCGACTACCTGGGCATTGGCGCCGGTGCCCACGGCAAGGTCTCCAGCGCCGATCGGATCGTCCGCACGCACAAACGGCGACATCCGCAGGCCTACCAGGAGGCCGCGGTCCGAGGCGAACCCAGCGCCGGCCGGGATCCGATCGAGGTCTCCAGCCTGCCGTTTGAATTCATGCTCAATGCGCTGCGGTTGATTCATGGGGTGCCCGTGGCCCGTTGGCGTCAGACCACGGGCCTGGCCGTGGGCGAGCATCCATTTTTGCTCGAACGTCTAACCCGTGCCCAAGAACGGGGCCTGCTTGCTCGGGATCCGGGCATTTTTCGGGCATCACCGCGTGGCCTGGACCTCTTGAATGACCTGCAATCGATGTTTTTGCTTTAAATTGGTGCAAAAATTGGGGTTATTTCAAAAATGCACCAATATTATTCAATTAATGCACTACATTTGTGCAAATTACTCAAGCCAGTGGCGAAAAATCAATCTAAGTCATTGATTTGCCGTTGATTTTCGGCAGGCATGCTTTTCGCTATCCAAGAGTCATCGATTTTATTTTTAAGGAGAGTTGTAATGCCCACCCCGCAAGACGTCATGAAAATGGTGACTGATAACGAAGTCAAGTTTGTGGATTTCCGTTTTACGGATACCCGCGGCAAGGAGCAGCACGTATCGGTGCCGATCAGCCACTTTGATGAGGACAAGTTCGAGTCCGGCCATGCTTTCGACGGTTCGTCGATCGCGGGATGGATGGGCATT
>JBMSML010000026.1:0-16421 GCA_049421125.1 Burkholderiaceae bacterium | reverse complement strand
CCGTGAAGGCGGACGCACCGTGGGCGCCGGCGTGGTCGCAAAAGTTATTGAGTAAGGAAGACGACCGCCATCGTTTTTGAAAGTGCGGGGCCGAAGGGGCATAGCTCAATTGGCAGAGCGTCGGTCTCCAAAACCGAAGGTTGGGGGTTCGATTCCCTCTGCCCCTGCCACTGTTAGGAATGCGGTTGTTGAAATGAAACGGGAACTCGATGTCACAGGTTGAAACCGTCAACGAATCCGGCGCGGTCGACAAGCTTATGTTGGCCGTGGCCGTGGCGGCGTTGCTCGCCGGCATTGTGGGGTTTCACATGCTGGCCGAGGCGTCGGTCTGGGCGCGGGCCGGAGCCTTGATGGCCGGGGTGGTGGCGGCGGCGGTCATCGCATTGCTGTCCGCCTCCGGACGTCGTTTCGTGGGGTTTGCCCAGCATGCGATTGATGAGACCCGCAAAGTAGTGTGGCCGACACGCAAGGAGACCGTACAAACCACGTTGATTGTGTTTGCCTTTGTTCTGGTGATGGCAATCTTTTTGTGGTTTGCGGACAAGCTCCTGGAGTGGGCCCTTTATGACTTGATCCTCGGATGGAAACGCTAATGTCGGCAAAACGTTGGTACGTGGTGCATGCCTTTTCCGGCATGGAGAAAAGTGTTGCCAAGGCGATCCAGGAGCGGATCGATCGTGCTGACATGCAGCAGTACTTCGGCCAGATTCTGGTGCCCGTCGAGGAAGTGGTGGAGATCCGTGGTGGCCAGAAGGCTATTTCAGAGCGTCGGTTTTTCCCCGGGTACGTGCTGGTCGAAATGGACATGAATGATGAGACCTGGCACCTGGTGAAGAACACCAACAAGGTGACCGGATTTGTGGGCGGATCGGGCAGCAAGCCTACGCCCATCTCGCAGGCCGAGGTCGACAAGATCATGGCGCAGATGCAAGAGGGTGTGGAAAAACCGCGGCCCAAGATCCTGTTTGAAGTCGGTGAAGTGGTGCGCGTGAAAGAGGGCCCGTTCACCGATTTCAATGGCAGCGTGGAAGAAGTGAACTACGAGAAAAATCGTCTGCGGGTATCGGTCACGATCTTTGGCCGTGCCACGCCCGTTGAGTTGGAGTTCGGTCAGGTCGAAAAACTCTGATCGTCACGCGCACGGAAACGGCCACGGGGTCGCGGCGAGTGGTGCGCGCATGTTGTTCGTGTTGTAAATGCAGTTAACCGAGGAGTGAGTGGCCAGTCGCTGCTTACGCTTGAACTCACAAAGGAGCCCGTATGGCAAAGAAGATCGTTGGTTATATCAAGCTGCAGGTCCCTGCAGGTAAGGCCAATCCGTCCCCACCGATCGGTCCCGCGCTCGGTCAGCGTGGATTGAACATCATGGAATTCTGTAAGGCGTTTAACGCCCAGACCCAGGGTATGGAGCCGGGCCTGCCCATTCCGGTGGTGATCACCGCCTTCGCGGACAAGACATTCACCTTCATCATGAAGACACCGCCTGCAACGGTGCTCATCAAGAAGGCCGCCAAGCTTGACAAGGGGTCGGCCAAGCCCCATACCGACAAGGTCGGCAAGATCACGCGTGCCCAGGCCGAAGAAATTGCAAAAACCAAGATGCCCGATCTCACGGCGGCGGATCTGGAGGCCGCGGTGCGTACCGTGGCTGGCAGTGCCCGCAGCATGGGCGTGACGGTGGAGGGAGTCTAATCATCATGGATAAGGAAAAAGAAAAATTGCCGGGTTCGAAGCGTTACTCGGCGGCGCGCGCCAAGGTAGACCGCAGCAAGCTCTATTCCGCCCAGGAGGCGCTCGAGTTGGCCAAGGCGTGTGCCACGGCGAAATTTAAGGAATCCGTCGACGTTGCCGTGCAGTTGGGCATCGATGCCAAAAAGTCCGATCAATTGGTGCGCGGTTCAATCGTCTTGCCGGCCGGTACAGGCAAGACCAAACGCATCGCGGTATTCGCGCAGGGCGAGAAGGCCGAGCAGGCCAAGGCCGCCGGTGCCGATATCGTGGGCATGGACGACCTTGCCGAACGAATTAAAGGCGGCAATATCGATTTCGACATTCTGATCGCCTCGCCCGACACCATGCGTATTGTGGGCACCCTGGGCCAGATTCTTGGACCCCGAGGCCTGATGCCCAATCCGAAGGTGGGCACGGTGTCGCCGGATGTGGCCCAGGCCGTGAAAAACGCGAAGGCAGGACAGGTGCAGTACCGCACGGACAAGGCCGGCATCGTGCACTGTTCGATTGGCCAGGCGTCGTTTGATGTGGAGGCGTTGAAAACCAATCTGATGGCATTGATCGATGCGCTGAACCGCGCCAAGCCGCAGTCATCGAAGGGCATATATCTGCGCAAGGTGGCGATCTCGACCACGATGGGTCCAGGCATTCGCGTGGATCAGGCGTCGATTGGGCCTGCGCAGCAATAGTTTTTAAAGACTTTGGGCTGCCGCCTCCGACGTTAAGCCGGGGACTGCAGGTTATCAAAGACCGTTGGGGCGCTGCAGGTAAGCGCTTAATTGAAGGCTGGATGTCCGAGCCTTTTCCCAACGCAGATGGCGACCCCAATGACATCGATGTTCAGTTGTGCTGTGAAGTGCATCGACGTTTAAAGGATCTCGCCGGTTTCAACCGTTTCAATTCTCCTTCGGGGGAGGCGAAACATTGAGAAGGAGTGAAATGTGGCACTAAACCGCGAAGCAAAAGCCCTGGTGATTGATGAAGTCTCGGCCCAAGTGGCCCAGGCCCAGTCCATTGTCTTGGCCGAGTACCGTGGTCTTGATGTGGCCAACATCACCGATCTCCGCAAGAAGGCGCGTAACGCCGGCGTGTACCTGCGCGTGTTGAAAAACACCTTGGTCCGTCGCTCCGTTACGGGAACACCGTTTGAAACCCTAGCGGGCCAGATGACCGGTCCGTTGATTTACGGTATTTCCAAGGACCCCGTCGCTGCCGCAAAGGTCATGCAGGACTTTGCCAAGGCCAACGATGTCTTCGTCATCAAAGCGGGCGCGATGCCCAACTATGTGATGGATGCGAATGGCGTGAAAGCGCTGGCCAGCATGCCGTCACGGGATGAGCTTCTCGCGACATTGCTCGGCACGATGCAGGCCCCGATCGCCAAGTTTGTTCGCACGTGCAATGAAGTGCCGTCGAAGTTCGTTCGGACGGTGGCCGCATTGCGCGATCAGCGGGCAACAGAATCGGCCTAGTTCATCAAGACACTTAACACAACAATTGAACTGAAATCTGGAGTTTGAACATGAGTAAAGATCAAGTATTAGATGCAATTGGTGCGATGTCCGTTCTGGAGCTCTCCGAACTGATCAAGGCCATGGAAGAGAAGTTTGGCGTCTCGGCTGCTGCAGCGGCCGTGGCCGTGGCGGCGCCGGCTGCCGCCGGCGGCGGTGGTGCTGCCGCTGCCGAAGAGAAGACCGATTTCACCGTGGTGCTGGCCGCTGCCGGTGACAAGAAGGTGGAAGTCATCAAGGTGGTGCGCGCTGCGACCGGCCTGGGCCTGAAAGAAGCCAAGGATCTGGTGGACGGCGCTCCGAAGCCTGTGAAAGAAGGCATCAACAAAGCCGACGCCGAAGCGCTGAAAAAGCAGCTCGAAGAAGCCGGTGCCAAGGTCGAACTGAAGTAATGCCGTATCTGCGGGCAGGGGCGCGCGGTCTGGCGCTCCCCGCCCGCGGGTTATGCCATGACGATGTCCGTTCATGTGGCGTCGTTATCGCATAGCTCGGAATGGTAAGCAGTGCAGTGGGCTTGAAATTGATCGAATGGATATTCGATTGAATTTTTGAGGTTTTCCTAAGAGGAGCCGTGATGGCATATAACTTCACCGAGAAAAAACGTATCCGTAAGAGTTTTGCAAAGCGTAAGCCCGTTCTCGATATTCCTTACTTATTGGCCACTCAGCTGGCGTCGTATCGTGCGTTTCTGCAGGAGGATATCCCGCCCACGGAGCGCAAGAATCAAGGCCTGCAGGCGGCATTTACATCGATTTTTCCGATCAAGAGCCACAATGGCATGGCGGAACTCGACTTCCTGTATTTCACTCTCGGCCATCCTGCGTTTGACGTGCGTGAGTGCCAGTTGCGCGGTCAGACGTTTGAGGCCCCCATTCGTGCCCAGGTCCGTTTGAAGATTTATGACCGCGAGGCCGCCAAGCCCACCGTTAAAGAAATCCGTGAAAAAGAAGTCTTCATGGGCAACATTCCGCTTATGACCGATAACGGCTCCTTCGTGATCAATGGTACGGAGCGCGTGATCGTCAGCCAGTTGCATCGGTCCCCCGGCGTGTTTTTCGAGCATGACCGCGGCAAGACCCATTCCAGCGGCAAGCTGTTGTTCTCGGCCCGGGTGATTCCTTACCGTGGGTCCTGGCTGGATTTTGAGTTTGACCCGAAAGATATTCTCTATTTCCGTGTCGACCGCCGTCGCAAGATGCCGGTCACCATCCTGCTCAAGGCCATTGGCCTGAACGTGGAGCAGATCCTGGCCCATTTCTTTGATTTCGATCACTTCCAGTTGATGCCCGAGGGGGCCCAGATGGATCTGGTCCCGGATCGTTTGCGCGGTGAACAGGCCCGCTTCGACATCACCGACAAAAATGGCAATGTAATCGTCGGTCGTGACAAACGCATCAATGCCAAACACATCCGCGACATCGAAAAGGCGGGGCTCAAGCGTGTCAGCGTTCCGGATGACTACCTGCTGGGCCGTGTGCTGGCCCATGCCGTGGTGGACCCCGAGACCGGCGAGATCATCGCCAAGGCCAACGAAGAAGTCACGGAAGAACTGCTCGGCAAGCTGCGCTCTGCCAAGATCCGTGAAATCAAGACGCTCTACACCAATGATCTGGATCACGGCCCTTACATGTCCACCACCCTGCGTGTGGATGAGACACCCGACCAGATCTCGGCACGGGTGGCGATCTATCGCATGATGCGTCCCGGGGAACCCCCCACGGAAGACGCGGTTCAGATGCTCTTTGATCGGCTCTTCTTCAGCACCGACTCTTACGACTTATCGGCCGTGGGTCGAATGAAATTTAACCGTCGTTTGGGCCGTGAGGAAGTCACGGGCCCGATGACCCTGACCAACGAAGACATTCTGGACACCATCAAGCTATTGGTGTCGTTGCGTAACGGCCGTGGTGAGATCGATGACATCGATCACCTGGGCAATCGTCGCGTGCGCTGCGTCGGCGAGCTGGCCGAAAACCAGTTCCGCTCCGGTCTGGTGCGTGTCGAGCGGGCGGTGCGCGAGCGTCTTGGTCAGGCCGAAGCCGATAACCTTCAGCCCTACGATCTGATCAACAGCAAGCCGATCACTGCAGCGATTCGTGAGTTCTTCGGATCCTCGCAGCTCTCGCAGTTTATGGACCAGACCAATCCTTTGTCGGAGATCACGCACAAGCGTCGTGTCTCGGCCCTGGGGCCAGGCGGTCTGACCCGTGAGCGCGCCGGATTTGAGGTGCGTGACGTGCATCCGACCCACTATGGTCGTGTCTGTCCGAGTGAGACTCCGGAAGGCCCGAACATCGGTCTGATTAACTCATTGGCCTTGTATGCCCGCTTAAATGAGTATGGGTTTCTGGAAACGCCGTATCGCAAAGTGGACGATGGCAAGGTCACCGACAAGATCGAGTACCTGTCGGCGATTGAAGAGGGCCGATATGTGATCGCCCAGGCCAACGCAGAGATCGACGCCAAAGGCAAACTGACGGGCGATTTAATCTCCGTGCGGGTCAACGGCGAAACCACGCTCTCGACCGCGGAGAAGGTGGAATACATGGACGTGGCACCGTCTCAGATTGTGTCGGTCGCGGCCTCGCTGATCCCGTTCTTGGAGCACGACGATGCCAACCGTGCGTTGATGGGTTCTAACATGCAACGCCAGGCCGTGCCCTGTCTGCGCCCGCAGAAACCGTTGGTAGGCACAGGGATTGAGCGCACCTGCGCCGTGGACTCGGGCACCGTGGTCCAGGCACGCCGTGGCGGTCTCGTGGACTACGTCGATTCTCGACGCGTTGTGATTCGTGTGAACGACAGTGAAACCAAATCGGGTGAGTCGGGCGTAGATATCTACAACATGCAGAAGTACACCCGATCTAATCAGAACACGAATATCAACCAGCGCCCGATCGTGAAGCGTGGGGATATCGTGGCCCGCGGGGATGTGATTGCCGATGGCGCGTCGACGGATTTAGGTGAACTGGCCCTCGGTCAGAACATGCTGGTCGCCTTTATGCCCTGGAATGGTTATAACTTTGAGGACTCCATCCTGATTTCCGAGCGTGTGGTATCGGATGACCGCTACACCTCGGTGCACATCGAAGAGCTCTCGATTTTGGCGCGTGACACCAAGCTCGGGCCCGAGGAAATTACCCGTGACATCTCCAATTTGTCCGAAGGCCAACTGGGCCGTCTGGATGAATCGGGCATCGTGTACGTGGGGGCCGAGGTTCAGGCCGGTGATGTGCTGGTGGGTAAGGTCACGCCCAAGGGGGAGACACAGCTCACCCCGGAAGAGAAACTTCTGCGTGCGATCTTTGGCGAAAAGGCCTCGGATGTGAAAGACACGTCGTTGCGTGTTCCGTCCGGCATGAGCGGCACGGTGATTGATGTGCAGGTCTTTACCCGTGAGGGCATTGTCCGGGATAAGCGCGCACAGCAGATCATTGATGATGAACTGCGCCGCTTCCGTTTAGATCTCAATGACCAGTTGCGTATTGTCGAGGCCGATACCTTTCAGCGGATTGAAAAACTGTTGTTGGGTAAGAGCGCCAATGGCGGCCCCAAGAAGATCGCCAAAGGATCGGCGATTGATGCGGGGTATCTGGCGGATCTGGACAAGTATCAGTGGTTTGATATTCGTTTATCCGATGAGTCCGCCGCTCAACAGCTGGAGAGCCTGAAAGAGTCGATCGACGCCAAGCGTCATCAGTTTGATCTGGCCTTTGAGGAAAAGCACAAGAAGCTCACCCAAGGCGATGAACTGCTCCCGGGCGTGCTCAAGATGGTGAAGGTCTACCTGGCCGTAAAGCGTCGCCTGCAACCCGGTGACAAGATGGCCGGCCGTCACGGAAATAAGGGTGTGGTCTCACGCATCGTGCCTGTAGAAGACATGCCATACATGGCCGACGGTACCCCCGTGGATATCGTCTTGAATCCGCTGGGCGTTCCGTCACGGATGAACGTGGGCCAGATTCTGGAGACCCACTTGGGATGGGCGGCCAAAGGCATTGGTCAGCGGATTGGTGACATGCTCCAGGCGCAGGCCTCGGCCAGCGACGTGCGCAAGTACCTGGACAAAGTCTATAACTCCAGCGGTCACCCCGAGGAACTCAAGCATCTGTCGGACAAGGACGTGCTGGAGCTGGCGGGCAATCTGAAGGATGGAGTGCCGTTTGCCACGCCGGTGTTCGATGGGGCGGCAGAAAAAGAAATCCACAATATGCTGGAGCTCGCCTATCCCGACGACGTGGCGGCGCGTGTCGGCCTGACCGCTACGCGCACGCAGGTGCAGTTATTGGATGGCCGCACGGGGGATCCGTTTGATCGCAAAACCACGGTGGGCTACATGCACATGCTCAAGCTCCATCACCTGGTGGACGACAAGATGCACGCCCGCTCGACCGGACCGTATTCCCTGGTCACGCAGCAGCCTCTGGGCGGTAAGGCCCAGTTTGGTGGTCAGCGTTTTGGTGAGATGGAGGTCTGGGCCTTGGAGGCCTACGGTGCCTCTTACGTGCTTCAGGAAATGCTCACGGTCAAGTCCGATGACGTTAGTGGCCGAACCAAGGTCTATGAAAACCTGGTCAAGGGCGAGCACACCATCGATGCCGGTATGCCCGAGTCGTTCAACGTGTTGGTCAAGGAGATCCGTTCGCTCGGTATCGACATTGATCTCGAGCGTGGTTAATCAGGAGAGCCAGAACAAATGAAAGCGCTACTCGATTTATTCAAACAGGTTCAGCAGGACCAAATCTTTGACAAGATCAAGATCGGTCTGGCCTCGCCCGACAAAATCCGTTCATGGTCTTACGGTGAGGTTAAAAAACCTGAGACCATCAATTACCGGACGTTTAAGCCGGAACGCGATGGACTGTTCTGCGCCAAGATTTTTGGTCCCGTAAAGGACTACGAATGCCTGTGCGGCAAGTACAAACGCCTGAAGCATCGTGGCGTGATCTGTGAGAAATGTAATGTGGAAGTCACGCTCACCAAGGTACGTCGCGAGCGCATGGGTCACATTGATCTCGCGAGCCCGGTGGCCCACATCTGGTTTTTGAAGTCCCTGCCCTCCCGTCTGGGTATGGTGCTGGATATGACCCTGCGGGATATCGAACGGGTGTTGTACTTCGAAGCCTACGTGGTGATCCATCCGGATAACACGCCGCTGAAGCGCGGACAGATCATGACCGAGGATGACTACCTGGCCAAGCAGGAGCAATACGGCGAGGAATTTGTGGCCATGATGGGTGCGGAAGGCATCCGTGAACTGCTGCGTGAAATCGATCTTGACAGTGAGATCACCAAGCTGCGCACGGAACTGGCCGAGACCTCATCAGAAGCCAAGATCAAAAAGATCGCCAAGCGCTTAAAAGTGCTGGAGGGATTCCAGAAGTCGGGTGTTAAACCCGAGTGGATGATTCTCGAGGTGCTCCCCGTATTGCCCCCGGAGCTGCGCCCATTGGTGCCGCTCGATGGCGGCCGCTTTGCCACCTCCGACCTCAATGATCTCTATCGTCGGGTGATCAACCGTAACAACCGTCTGCGCCGCCTGTTGGAATTGAAGGCGCCGGACATCATCGTGCGTAACGAAAAACGCATGCTGCAGGAAGCCGTGGATTCCTTGCTGGACAATGGCCGTCGCGGCAAAGCTATGACCGGTGCCAATAAGCGCCCCTTGAAGTCGCTGGCCGACATGATCAAGGGCAAGGGTGGACGGTTCCGTCAAAACCTGTTGGGCAAGCGTGTGGACTACTCCGGTCGCTCAGTGATCGTGGTGGGCCCGACGCTCAAGCTTCATCAGTGCGGTCTGCCCAAACTGATGGCCTTAGAACTCTTCAAGCCCTTCATCTTCAACAAGCTTGAACTGCGCGGTATGGCCACCACGATCAAGGCGGCCAAGAAGCTGGTCGAGCAGCAGGTGCCCGAAGTCTGGGACATTCTGGAAGAGGTCATCCGTGAGCATCCGGTGTTGCTCAACCGAGCGCCGACCTTGCACCGCCTGGGCATCCAGGCGTTCGAACCGGTGTTGATCGAAGGCAAGGCCATTCAACTGCACCCCCTGGTCTGTGCCGCCTTTAACGCCGACTTTGACGGCGACCAGATGGCGGTTCACGTGCCGTTGTCGATTGAAGCGCAGATGGAAGCCCGTACCCTGATGCTGGCGTCTAACAACGTACTCTTCCCGTCCAACGGAGAGCCCTCGATTGTGCCGTCACAGGACATCGTGCTGGGCTTGTACTACACCACACGTGAGCGTGTGAACGGCAAAGGAGAGGGCATGTTCTTCGCCGATGTAGCCGAAGTCGAGCGGGCCTATGGTAACCATCAGGTGGAACTGGGCACCAAGATCACGGTGCGCATTAACGAAGTGGATCTCGATCCCGTGACCAAGGCCAAAACGCCTAAAACGACGCGTTACGAGACCACGGTCGGCCGCGCGCTGCTGTCCAAGATTCTGCCGCCGGGACTGTCCTTCGTGCACATGAACAAGGCGCTGAAAAAGAAGGAAATCTCGCGCTTGATCAACGTCTCTTTCCGCCGTTGCGGTCTGCGGGACACCGTGATTTTTGCCGACAAGTTGCTGCAGTCTGGCTTCGCACTCGCGACCCGTGCCGGCATCTCCATTTGCGTGGACGACATGCTGGTGCCTCCTCAGAAGCACGACATTCTGTCGAAGGCGGAAAAAGAGGTGAAAGAGATTGAGCAGCAATACGCCTCCGGCCTGGTTACCCAGGGCGAGCGTTACAACAAGGTCGTGGACATCTGGGGCCGTGCCGGTGACGAGGTGGGCAAGGCCATGATGACCCAACTGGCCAGCGAGCCAGTGAAGGATCGTCACGGCAAGGAAGTCCGTCAGGAGTCATTCAACTCGATTTACATGATGGCCGATTCGGGCGCCCGCGGTTCCGCGGCGCAGATCCGTCAGCTGGCGGGAATGCGTGGCCTCATGGCCAAGCCCGATGGGTCCATCATTGAGACCCCGATCACGGCGAACTTCCGTGAGGGGTTGAATGTGTTGCAGTATTTCATTTCCACGCACGGCGCCCGAAAGGGTCTGGCCGATACGGCGCTGAAAACGGCGAACTCCGGTTACCTGACCCGTCGACTCGTTGACGTCACCCAGGATCTGGTGGTGATCGAGGATGACTGCGGCACGGCTAACGGCATCAACATGAAGGCCCTGGTCGAAGGCGGTGAGGTGATCGAAGCCTTGCGTGACCGGATTCTTGGCCGTGTAACCGCCTCCGAGGTCGTCAATCCCGAGTCCCAGGCGACCCTTTATGAAGCCGGCAAACTGCTCGATGAAGATGCCGTCGATGAGATTGATCGTCTCGGCATCGACGAGGTGCGCGTGCGCACACCGTTGACGTGTGACACACGATTCGGACTGTGCGCCAAGTGTTATGGACGAGACCTCGGTCGCGGCCATTTGGTCAACGTGGGCGAGGCGGTGGGGGTGATTGCTGCCCAGTCGATTTGTGAGCCGGGCACACAGCTCACCATTCGTACCTTCCACATCGGTGGTGCTGCCTCGCGTACTGCCGCCGCTAGTGGCGTGGAGGCCAAGTCCAACGGCACGGTCCGCTTCACCCCGACCATGCGGTATGTGACCAATGCCAAGGGTGAGCCGATTGTGATTTCTCGCTCTGGCGAAGTCTTGATCACCGACGACAACGGCCGTGAACGTGAACGCCACAAGGTGCCGTATGGCGCAACACTCCTATCGATGGACGGCAAGGCTATGAAGGCCGGCGCACTGCTGGCCACGTGGGATCCGTTGACGCGGCCTATCATCAGTGAGTACGGTGGACGCGTGAAGTTTGAGAACGTCGAAGAGGGCGTGACGGTGGCCAAACAGATCGATGAGATCACCGGCCTTTCCACTCTTGTCGTGATTGATGCCAAGCGTCGTGGCGGTGCCCAGGTGAAGGGCGTTCGGCCGCAGGTGAAGCTGATCGATGCCAAAGGGGAAGAGGTCAAGATCGCCGGCACTGATCACAGTGTGAACATTTCCTTCCCGGTGGGCGCGCTGATCACGGTGCGCGATGGCCAAGAGGTGGCGGTGGGCGAGGTATTGGCCCGTATCCCGCAGGAGTCCCAAAAGACCCGCGACATTACCGGCGGTCTGCCGCGTGTGGCCGAACTCTTCGAGGCCCGTTCACCCAAAGACGCTGGCATGTTGGCCGAGGTCACGGGCACGGTCTCCTTCGGTAAGGACACCAAGGGAAAACAGCGCCTGATTATCACCGACATGGATGGCGTGCAGTACGAAACCCTCATCTCGAAAGAGAAGAGCGTTCTGGTCCACGACGGTCAGATCGTGAACAAGGGCGAGTTGATTGTGGACGGCCCGGCCGAGCCGCAGGACATCTTGCGTTTGTTGGGCGTCGAAGCGCTGGCCCGTTACATCGTGGACGAGGTGCAAGACGTGTATCGATTGCAAGGTGTGAAGATCAATGACAAGCACATTGAAGTGATCGTCCGTCAGATGCTGCGTCGAGTGCGTGTGACGGATGCCGGCGACACGCGCTTTATCAACGGTGAGGAAGTGGAGCGTTCGGAGTTGCTTGACGAGAACGACCGCGCGGCTGCGGAGAATCAGCGTCCGGCGATCTACGAGAACAAGCTCCTGGGCATCACCAAGGCCTCGCTCTCTACCGACTCGTTCATCTCGGCGGCCTCCTTCCAGGAGACCACGCGCGTGCTGACCGAGGCGGCCATCATGGGCAAACGCGACGAGTTGCGCGGTCTGAAAGAGAACGTGATCGTGGGTCGACTAATTCCTGCCGGAACTGGCTTGGCGTATCACAAGGCCAGAAAAGAGCGAGAAGCGATCGAAGCCGCGGAAGCCCAGACCGCCGCCCAGCAGGCGGCGATCGAGGCCGAGGCCTTGTTCGCGAGTCCTGACTCGGAAGAGTCGGTCACCGAGGGGGGTGAAGGGGGGGCGGCTGCACCGGCGGCCGATCAGGGGACTCCGACGGCCGAGTAATCCAGTCAGCGTTTTGGGACAAACGGCGTCGATCGAAAGGTGGGCGCCGTTTTTCTTTATACTCAGTATTTCATAATGTGAAATGATAAGGACAAGGGATTGTTTTGAAATGCTGCAGTGCATTTTATGGCCCTGCCGAGGTTGACAGTTCAGTCGTAAATCCTTGAAAATTGAAGGCTTTTCGCCGTTTGGCGAATCCAGTGTGTGATTTTTTAGAGAGAACGTGAACAATGCCCACCATTAACCAGTTGGTTCGCAAGCCCCGAACCACTGAAGAGATCAAAAGCAAGAGCCCGGCGCTTCAGTCGAGCCCGCAGCGCCGCGGCGTCTGCACCCGTGTGTACACCACGACCCCGAAAAAACCGAACTCCGCCTTGCGAAAAGTGGCAAAGGTTCGCCTGACCAACGGCTTTGAAGTCATCAGCTACATCGGCGGTGAAGGCCACAACCTCCAGGAGCACTCGGTGGTGCTGATCCGTGGCGGTCGTGTGAAAGACCTTCCCGGTGTGCGTTATCACATCGTGCGCGGATCCCTCGATCTGCAGGGCGTGAAAGATCGTAAGCAGTCCAGATCCAAATACGGATCCAAGCGTCCGAAGGCCGCGTAACCCGAAGTGCCTTCATCCCTGGCGCAGCAGATGGGCTGCTGTGCCATGTAAGGGCCCGGACATGAGAAGCACGTGCCGGGCTGAATCGGTAGTGGTACACCAATGTGCCGTTGCTGAATCAACTGAATAAGGAATGTGATATGCCTCGTCGTCGCGAAGTACCTAAACGCATTGTTCTCGCTGATCCAAAATTTGGAAGCGAAGACGTCTCTAAGTTCATCAATGTGGTCATGCTTCATGGCAAGAAAGCGGTGGCCGAACGCATTGTGTATGGCGCGTTTGAATTCATCGAGAAGAAGGCCAACAAGAACCCCATCGACATCTTTCATCAGGCACTGACAAACGCGAAACCGGCCGTGGAAGTGAAAAGCCGTCGCGTGGGCGGTGCAAACTATCAGGTGCCGGTGGAGGTGCGTCCTTCCCGTCGCTCTGCGCTGGCCATGCGTTGGCTGCGTGAAGCCGCGAAAAAACGCGGTGAAAAATCGATGAACCTTCGCCTTGCCGGTGAGCTGCTGGAGGCCGCAGAAGGCCGCGGCGGCGCGGTAAAAAAGCGGGATGAAGTCCATCGTATGGCCGAAGCAAACAAGGCCTTCTCGCACTTCGGTTTCTAACGCGTCTGAACGACTTGCCGAAGCGGATTAGAACGACTCGATCAACAGATTCATCAGACTGAAGAACCAGGATTTTTTATGGCCCGCAAGACCCCGATTGAACGCTACCGGAACATCGGTATCAGTGCCCACATTGATGCCGGTAAAACCACCACGACCGAACGCATTCTTTATTACACCGGAGTGAATCACAAAATCGGTGAGGTCCATGACGGTGCGGCCACCATGGACTGGATGGAGCAGGAGCAGGAGCGCGGCATCACCATTACCTCGGCCGCCACCACCTGTTTCTGGAAGGGCATGGACATGTCCTACCCCGAGCATCGTTTTAACATCATCGACACCCCGGGACACGTGGACTTCACCATTGAGGTGGAGCGCTCGATGCGCGTGCTCGACGGCGCCTGCATGGTGTACTGTGCAGTGGGGGGTGTGCAGCCTCAGTCGGAAACCGTGTGGCGTCAGGCAAACAAATATAAGGTGCCGCGCCTGGCCTTTGTGAACAAGATGGACCGCACGGGCGCCAACTTCTTCAAGGTCGTGGACCAAATGAAAACCCGTCTGCGTGCCAATCCTGTGCCCGTCGTCATTCCCATTGGTGCGGAAGAGAATTTCAAAGGCGTCGTGGACCTGATCAAGATGCGCGCGATTTTCTGGGACGAAGCCTCACAGGGCATGAAGTTCGAGTATCAGGACATCCCCGGCGATCTAATGGCGACCGCCAAAGAGTGGCGCGAGAAAATGCTGGAAGCGGCGGCCGAGGCCTCGGAAGAGTTGATGAACAAATACCTGGAGAACGGTGACCTCGAAGAAGACGAGATCAAGGCCGGTCTGCGCATTCGCACGATCTCTACGGAAGTCCAGCCCATGCTGTGCGGTACGGCCTTTAAGAACAAAGGCGTGCAGCGGATGCTGGATGCCGTGATCGATTTCCTGCCCTCGCCGGTGGACATTCCGCCGGTGGCCGGCATTGACGATAAAGAGCAGCCCGCATCCCGTAAGGCCGACGACAAAGAAAAGTTTTCGGCGCTGGCCTTTAAGCTAATGACCGATCCGTTTGTAGGACAGCTCACGTTCATTCGGGTCTATTCCGGCGTACTGAAGTCGGGCGATACCGTCTACAACCCCATCAAGGGCAAGAAAGAGCGTATCGGTCGTGTGCTGCAGATGCATGCAAACAACCGTGAAGAAATTACCGAAGTGCTGGCCGGTGACATTGCGGCCTGCGTGGGCCTGAAGGAAGTCACCACGGGTGAAACCCTGTGCGATCCGGATGCGGAAATTATTCTGGAGCGGATGGTTTTCCCGGAGCCTGTGATTTCGCAGGCGGTGGAGCCGAAGACTAAGGCCGATCAGGAAAAGATGGGCATTGCACTCGGGCGTCTTGCGAAAGAGGATCCGTCGTTCCGCGTGCGTACCGACGAGGAATCTGGTCAAACGATTATTTCGGGTATGGGCGAGTTGCACCTCGAAATCATTGTCGACCGGATGAAGCGGGAATTTGGCGTTGAGGCCACCGTGGGCAAACCCCAGGTGGCCTATCGCGAAACCATTCGCAAGCCCACCGAGATCGAAGGCAAGTACGTCAAGCAGTCCGGCGGTAAGGGCCAGTACGGCCACGTATGGCTCAAGATTGAACCCCAGGAAGAGGGCAAAGGGTACGAGTTTGTCGATGCGATCAAGGGCGGTGTGGTGCCCCGGGAATTTATTCCTTCGGTGGACAAAGGCGTCAAAGACACTATGAATAGCGGTGTCATGGCCGGTTATCCGGTGGTCGATGTCAAGGTGACACTGTTTGATGGTTCTTACCACGATGTGGACTCGTCACAGATCGCATTTGAATTGGCCGGATCAATGGCATTTAAGGATGGTTGCCGCAAGGCCAGCCCGGTCCTACTCGAGCCGATGATGTCGGTGGAGGTGGAGACACCGGAAGACTATGCCGGCACGGTGATGGGCGATCTGTCCTCACGCCGTGGCATGGTGCAGGGCATGGATGACATGGTGGGTGGGGGCAAGGCCATCAAGGCCGAGGTGCCACTGTCGGAAATGTTTGGTTATGCGACCACCTTGCGTTCGCTCACGCAGGGGCGGGCGACCTACACCATGGAATTCAAGCACTACAGCGAAGCACCGAAGAATGTGGCCGAGGCAGTGGTCAGCAGCCGCACCAAGTAATTTAGACGAATTAACGATTAACCATTCATTGATTGACAAAGGAAACAGATCATGGCCAAGGGTAAGTTTGAGCGCACCAAACCGCACGTAAACGTAGGGACGATTGGTCACGTGGACCATGGGAAGACCACGCTGACGGCGGCGATTGCGACGGTGTTGTCGTCGAAGTTTGGTGGTGAGGCGAAGAAGTACGATGAGATTGATGCGGCGCCTGAAGAGAAGGCCCGTGGTATTACGATTAACACGGCGCACGTGGAGTACGAGACGGCCAACCGTCACTATGCGCACGTGGACTGCCCGGGGCACGCTGACTATGTGAAGAACATGATCACGGGTGCGGCGCAGATGGATGGTGCGATTTTGGTGTGTTCGGCTGCAGATGGTCCGATGCCCCAGACGCGTGAGCACATTTTGTTGGCCCGTCAGGTGGGGGTGCCGTACATCATTGTGTTTTTGAACAAGTGCGACATGGTGGACGATGCGGAGTTGCTCGAGCTCGTGGAGATGGAAGTCCGTGAGCTGCTCTCCAAGTACGAGTTCCCGGGCGATGACACGCCGATCATCAAGGGCTCGGCCAAGCTGGCCTTAGAGGGGGATAAAGGGGATCTGGGCGAAGGCGCGATCATGAAGCTGGCCGAGGCGCTCGACACCTATATTCCGGAGCCCAAGCGTGCCATTGATGGTGCGTTCCTGATGCCGATTGAGGACGTGTTTTCGATCTCGGGCCGCGGTACGGTGGTCACGGGTCGTGTGGAGCGTGGCATTGTGAAGGTGGGTGAAGAGATTGAGATTGTGGGGATTA